>PLEG01000159.1 GCA_003136975.1 Gemmatimonadota bacterium
CCAAACTACTTGGCCTTACCTATCCCGGCGGCCGGCACGTCGAGGCGCTCGCGCGTGATGGAAATCCGTCACGCTTTCGCTTCAGCCGTCCCATGTTGCACCGCAATACGCCGATCGGCGACCCGTCATACTTTGACGTTTCGTTCAGCGGCCTCAAGACAGCGGTGCTCAATGCCGTACGCGGCTCCGATGACATCGAACGCGATCGCGCCGATATTGCGCGAGGCTTTCAGGATGCGCTCGTAGAGACGCTGGTTGAAAAGACCGCGCGCGCCGCCGCGATGTATCACCGCGATCGCGTGGTTCTTGGCGGCGGCGTTGCCTGCAACCAGGCGCTCTCGAGCGCAATTCGCGATCGCATGGGCGCCAGCGTCCAGCTTTTTGCGCCGAGCCCTCGCCTCGCTACTGACAATGCTGCGATGATCGCTCGGGCGGGGCTCTTCCGTTATTATCATGGTGAGCGGGCATCGCTGGACCGAGCCGCGCACGCCACCGCACCACTTCCCGGCCACGCATGACCCATATCTTCGCTTCGATATCCCAGAACGCGTTCACGTACAACATTGGCCGATTCCAGTTTACCGGATTCGGCATCGCGATGCTCGCCTCGTTCATAATCGCCCAGATCATCGCGCAACACGAGATATGGCGCCGTGGCCACGATCCCGCAGCGATCTCCGACCTGGTATTCGCCGCCGTCATCGGCGGAATACTCGGCGGCAAGATCTATTACGCGATTCTCATGGGCGATGTCAACTCGCTTTTTAGCCGCGCCGTGCTGGTGTTCTGGGGCGGCCTCATCGGTGGAATCATCGCTGTGCTTTTTGTCGCATGGCGAAAGAAGCTTAGCCTGTTGCGCGTTGCCGATGTTGGTGGCATCGCGGTAGCCGCTGCCTACTCAATCGGTCGCACCGGATGCTGGGCCGTTGGCGATGATTACGGCCGGCCGTGGAATGGTCCATGGGCAGTGAGCTTTCCGAATGGTGCGCCGCCAACGACAGTAGAAAACATGACGCATCTGTTCCACATGTCATTCCCGGCCGGAATGAATCCCATGCAAGTCGTGTCGGTTCATCCGACACAACTATATGAAGTCGTCCTTGGCTTCATCATGTTTCTCATCCTCTGGCGACTGCGCGATCACACACACGCGGAGGGATGGCTCTTTGGACTGTACTGCGTGCTCGCGGGAGTCGAGCGCTTTGTCATGGAGATCTTCCGCGCCAAGGATGATCGTTTTTTCGGAGCGTTCACAACTGCGCAGGTGATCGCGGTGCTGTTCGTTGTGGCCGGCATCGTCATCATGCAGTTGCGCCGTAACATCACTGCAAGCGCGCCTGGCATTCACGCACAACCACGGGTAGCGTAACTGACGTTCGTCACGAGTCGCTCGGGCTGCTCTTGGCCCCCGCGAGCACGAAGGTCTTGATAAGCGCGAAGGCAAACAAGGCGAGAAGCACCAGCTGAATCCCGACGGTCTCGGCCGTCGGGAACAGTCCGAGCCACGCGACGCTCGGAACGTGCGGAAGATGCGTCATCGGTAACACGTTACCCTCCTGCAGCTCGCGTATCCCACGGCCGGCAAAAACGAACGCCATGTAGTACAGCAGCAAGCTGGTAACCGCAAAAAACGGCCGCAGGGGCACTCTCACCCCGAAGCGGTAAAACAGCACGAAGATTATCGCGAGCGCCCCGAACCCAAGCACGATTCCCATGATCAGAGGGAACGCGGATCCGGTGGTCTGGCTAAACAGAGCCTGATAGAAGAGCGCCGTTTCTGCCCCTTCGCGATATACGGCAAGAAATGCAACCAGCATCAGCGCTCCGCCACCACCGCTCTCCAGAGCCGCAGACACCTTTTCGCGAATGAATTGCTGCCACTGCGCTGCCTCGACTTTCGAGATGAGCCAGTAGCTCACCGAAAACAGCACGATCACGGCGACAAGCAATGATACCGCTTCAACGATCTCGCTGCTCGCCGGAATCGCGGAAAACAAAGTCTTGATGATGAATGCAGTTATGAGACTCGCAACAACACCCAGCGCGACGCCGATCCAGATCGAGCGCAGTCGCTTTCGATTTCCGGTCTTGATCAGAAGCGCGACCACCGCCCCAACCACCAGTATCGCTTCGAAGCCCTCCCTGAGGATGATGAGAAACGATTGCCAGAACGTCGCCGCTCCGCTCTCTCCGGTTCCGTTCGCGAGAGCAACAACGCGCGGGAGCGCACTCACGATTGCGTCGCGAGCGTCGTCAGCTGCACGCAGATTTCCACCCCGCACCGCAATCTTGAAGTCCGCAAATGATCGCTCGAGCGAGGACACGAGTCCCGGGCTTTTCGCGCGCGTGATTGCCTCTAGCGGCTCAAAGGCGATGTAGGCGTCGAATGCGCGGTCGCGCGCGCCAGCGACGTCACCGCGACTGGCAAAGTCGCGCGCACTGTCGAGCAATGTAAGAACCAGCGCAGCACTCTTCCCAGCGCCAGACGATCCGGTGCCAATCGGCAGTGGCGGCGACATCGCCTGTCCGCGCATGGCGTACACGTAGTTCACGACATTCCAGCGTTGTTGCGCCGTCAGGGTCGCCCCAAACGCCGGCATCGCCGTGCCGCGAACCCCGACCGACGCAACGTCGTACGCCAGCATCGGCGTGAGATGTGGCGTAGCGCCCGCGCTGCCAATAGATGGGACCAGGGTCGAGAGACCTTTCGCCAACGGCCCGTCGCCGAGCCCACGAGCGCCGTGGCACGAAGCACAGCTCCCGGCAAAGATCTGGCGACCCGCCAGGGTGTCGAGTGGCGCCACCGGCAGCTCGACCGCACCAGCATGACCCAGTGCCCCCTGCAAGCGCTCGCGGATTGGCTTCAGCGTCGAGGGAGGCCGCTTCTGTCCAACAGCCAGGATCATTGCGTCCAGCGCCGATCGAGCGGCCGCTGTATTCTCGCCAGCCAGCCCAGCCGCGAGTTCGCGCGCATCCTGAAGAAATCCTGTCGTTTCGGCGTACTCACCCGCGGAGATCACCACGCCGTGCTCATCGACCGCCATGCCATACTCAGCGACGGCCACAGATACGATGCTAGCAAGCCTCCTGGCGGCTGCATCCTGTCCTTTCGAAATTCCTGGCGTGAGCCACAATAATATGAACGCCCCGAAACAGGACAGTCGCTTGTATCGCATATCCGATAGAAGCTATCGAGTTAGCGGTGGGTCGCGCCACATCTATTCATTCGTTTTCGAGGTCGCTCTCGCGAATTGCGGCCCGGTGTCCCGTTCGGGTTTCATAGGCACGAACAAAATCCGCCAGCCGATCCGCCGAAAAAAGCTCTCTCGGGATTCCGAGCGCCAGAATGGCGGCTTCGATCCGGGCCGGTGTTCCCTCAACTTCGACCAGTGTGTCCATGCGCGGGTAGGTCTCGAACCGGATGACAACGGACTCGCCTGCATCGTCCGAAAGTTCATATTGTGCGATTTCCCGGTCGATCGCGCCCACCACCCGGTAGCCCAGCCGTCCCAACATGCTGGCGAGCGCATCCGGATCGGAGACTCCTGTCGTTAGCTCAGCGCGGACTTTGAATCCGTTCTCGCGCGACGTCGGCCCCTTCCAGCCAAGATGTGCATTCACCCCGCCAGCACTGCTGTAGCTGCGAAGTCGCAGGACAATATCCTGTGCGCCAAGCGTGCGGGTCGCGGTGTCGTAAATACGATCGCGCAGACGACCATCGAACACGAGCACCGCACCGAAGCCTTCGATGCTGCGTCGCGCCGCGCCGATGTCATCGACGCGTGCCTTGAGCTCCACTTCGCGGGTTGGATCGCTCATCCAACTATCGCCGCTAGAACCGCGTCGGTATCGCTCAGGTCGGCAAACACGGCATGTGGCTCGTGCCCCCTGAGGTCTTCCACCGAATACGATCCGGTCGCGACGGCGATCGCTCGCGCGCCAAGTGACCGGCCGCACGCTATGTCGGCTGGCGTATCGCCGATCACCACAACATCGGTGCCGCGCAGCGTGACACCAAATACATCGACCATGCGCTTGTGTGCCACTGCCGGAAGCTCGCCGCGAACTTCACTGTCAGATCCAAAGGCGTTCACGCGAAACTGATCGAAATCCAGCCCAACCGATGCGAGTTTGAGTCGTGCGCCGGATTCTACGTTCCCGGTGAGCAATCCCAGCACGGAATCGCTGCGCTGATGCACTGCCTCGATCAAGGTCGCGACACCTGGATACATCGCGACACCACGTTTGGGATCATCGAGCCGCGCAGGCAGTCCCGAAACGTACAGCGAGATTACTTCGCCCATACGCGAGTCGATGTCATGGTCGCTGAAACCGGCGTGACGCATCGCCTCGCGCACGATCTGCTTGTCAGTCTTGCCATCGTATCGGATCGCCGGATCGCCAGGTGTCCCAAATGTCGCGGCGAGCGCGTGCTCCATTGCGTCCCGTCCGGCGCCACTGGAATGCATGATCGTGCCGTCGATGTCAAAGAGAACTAGATGTTGCATTCAGGAGAGTGAGGGGCGAGCTCTCACGCGCGCGTGAGAAATATCCCGCCAATGATTGCTACCGTTCCAGCTATCTGCCAGACGGTCGGAGCCTCACCCAGCGCGACCCACCCGGTCAGAATCGCGACAATGGGCTGGAGATTTCCGTAAACCGACGTTTTGGTTGGCCCCAGCACGCGGATTCCCCGGTACCAGAACAGATACGCGATTCCGATCGAGATGACGCTGCTGTACAGCAAGCACCACCAGGCGGTCGCGGACACGTGCGCGGAGGCGAGACTGGAAATGGCGAACGGTGTCGCGAACGCGAGTGGGATCATGCCGCCCGCCATGGTGAAAGCGCTCAACTGGACCGGGTCCACTCGATGGGTAAGCGGCTGCAAGCCCACGGTATAGGCGCTCCAGCACAGCACTCCACAGAATACGAGCAGAACTCCGAGTAGCGAGCCCTGCTGTGACGTGCCCGCCGCGGCGCTTCCCAGCATCACGATTCCGACGCCGGTAATCGACAGCGCGATCCCAGCCCATGCGCGACCACTCACCTTCTCGACTCCGCGCGCCCAACTGAGCAACGCGATAAAGGCAGGCGCCGCCGCCAGAATCAGCGCGGCGCTCCCGACGCGAGTTCGCGAAACACCAAACACAAAGAGAAGTTGGTACAGGCCGTTGCCGATAACGCCGAGTCCAAGCAGTACCAACACATCCGATCGGCTTGGCAATTTCTTGCGTTGAATCACGACCGCTGAGAGCAGCATCACCATCGCTATCAGCACACGCATCCACGTGAACGTCAACGGGCCAAAGGCGCGACCGGCGTATTTGACCGCGCTGTAATTCACTCCCCAGATGGTGGCCATGAGGAGAAGCAGCACGTCAGTGGCACCGAACGATCTAGACCGGTCTGGCATCCTCAAATCTAGTATCTTTCAGTCGTGCACATATCCTTCGCAGTATTCGCCGACGCCGCCAACCTGTCGCAGGAAGGCAAGCTGAATGTTCTTGGAATCTTTGACGCGTTGCACGTCAGCGGATTTCCATCCATGCATCCGCGCGCGCACTTTGTCGTGCGCGTGAAGGCAAGCGCGGCCGATTCGGGAACGCATCATCTGACCTTCCACTGGATCAACCCGCGCGACACCGAGTTGTGGACGTCAAGCGGTGAGCTGGCGGTGGAGGCCGGTCCAACCGCTGCGCTCGAGATGGACCTCCCGATCATCGCGGTCGTAGATCTTCCGCTTGACTCCGCCGGCCAGTACACCATGAGGGTCGAGCTGGACGACGAGCCAGTGGCCCGGGCGAGCGTTTTCGTCAACGGACCAGCCGCGGCTCGCCCGTACAGCACCTCTCCGCTGATGGTATCCTAGTCGGCGATTCCCCGGGGAGCGCTGATTTAGCGGGAAATGAGTCCGATCTTTCTTGAACTTGGGGCTCGGATGTGCCGATACTCGAACGCAGAGGAGCGCCGTCCTTTAGTGTCGGCTTTTCGTTCTTGTCGCCCCACGCGCGGGCCCTATGTTAGTGTCTCGCCGAGCCGGCTACTGATTGCGCGACCTCCGACTCCTTGTACGCCGGCTTCCACAGTCAGCGCACCAACTTGTCCTCGTGCACGAATAGCTAGCCATGGTCGAAAAAATCCGCGACACTCTGCGCCAGTACGCGCGCCTTAATCGGGACGTATCCGGCATCTCCGAGGATGCGGATCTCTACGCGTGTGGACTGACCTCGCACGCAACAGTCAACCTGATGCTCGGACTCGAAGATGCCTTTCAGGTCGAGTTTCCAGAGCGTATGCTGCGCAGGCGCACATTTGAGACAATCGGGAACATTCGCGAATCGATCGCTGAGCTAACCGCCGGTCTGCCGGCCGCGGCCTCCTGAAGGCGATAATGCCAATCACAGTGATGAGCCGCTCGTTCGGCGCGCTGGAACGAGCCCAGCACATTGGCCTCGAAGTGGCGGCGCCAGTCGCGGACGCTGTCGACAGGGATGCCCGATTTCCAATCGAAGCACTCAGCGCACTACGCGCTGAGCGCATGCTCGGAATTTTCATCCCCACAGAGTTTGGCGGCGGTGGCTGCTCCATCGCGGATCTGTCCGCCATCTGCGCCACACTTGGCCAGTACTGCTCCGCCACGGCGATGATTTACGCCATGCACCAAATCCAGGTTGCGTGCATCGTGCGCCATGCTCACGAATCAGATTTCTTCGCCGGATACCTGGCGGAGCTCGCTGACACACAATCTCTCATTGCATCCGCGACATCGGAGATTGGTGTCGGCGGAGATGTGCGATCGTCTGTTTGCACGATCGAGCACGACGATGGCTCTTTCTCGCTCACCAAGCAAGCGCCAGTTATCTCGTACGGCGAATATGCCGACGCGATTCTCGCCACCGCGCGACGGATGCCGGATGCTCCACCGAGCGATCAGGTGTTGGCGTTGCTCAAGCGCGAAGAGTTCACACTCACACGCACTAGTGGCTGGGACACGCTTGGCTTCCGCGGAACCTGCAGTCCCGGCTTCACACTCACCGCGACCGCCAGCGACGACCACATCCTCCCTGCCCCGTACGCCAACATCTCGAGCGAGACGATGCTCCCGGTCTCGCACATAGTATGGTCATCGCTGTGGCTGGGAATCGCTACGGCGGCCGTGGGCCGAGCCCGCGCATACATCCGCGCAGAAGCGCGAAAGAGTCCCGGCAAGACACCGGTAGCAAGCGTCCGGCTCGCTGAAGTCGTGAGCAGACTTCAGGGAATGCGCGCGCTTGTCAACGATTCAGTGCGCGACTACGAATCCATAATGCATGACTCCGACGCGCTGTCAGCAATGAATTTCGCAATACGCATGAACAACCTGAAACTCATTTGTTCCACGACGGTGGTGGACATTGTCAGTCAGGCGATGTTGATTTGCGGCATGTCCGGCTACCGCGCCGATTCCAAGTTCTCACTTGGCCGTCTGTTGCGTGACGCTTACGGCGCGGCGCTGATGATCAACAACGACCGCATTTACGGCGCGAACGCCGCCATGCTGCTTGTGTCGAAAGATGATTGACGCCGTGTCCGACCGCGTTACTGATATACCGTCGGAGATCGCTGCGTCGCGACGGGAGTATCTCACCGCGCTTTTCGCAAGCGGGGTAATTACAGATACCGGCGTTCCGGGCGTCTATGGCAAGGGACGCATCTTCGAACGAGTGCTTGGCGGATTCGACCGTTTTATTACAGAATCAGGTCTCGATCAGGGCGCCGAGGTATTCAGATTTCCGCCGGTGATCAGTCGCGCAGACTTCGAGCGCAGCAACTACCTCAAGTCATTCCCCCATCTCACCGGCAGCGTTCACGGATTTCGCGGTAGCGAGCGTGACCACACCGACATGTTGCGGATGGTCGAAAGTGGCTCGGATTGGACCGATCATTTTCACAGTACCGATCTGATTTTGACGCCGGCTGCGTGTTATCCCCTGTATCCCATGGCTGCCGGAGTGCTGCCGCGCAACGGGCGCCTGTTCGATGTACAGTCGTATTGCTTCAGATACGAGCCGTCGAATGATCCTGCGCGCATGCAGATTTTTCGGCAGCACGAGTACGTCCGAATCGGCACGCCAGAACACGTCAGTCAGTTTCGCGATATCTGGTTGGACCGTAGTCAGGCCATGCTACAGGCAGTTGGCCTCGACGCACAGCCAGTGGTCGCAAACGATCAATTTTTCGGACGCGGCGGCGCAATGCTCGCGGCGAGTCAGATGGAACAGGCCCTCAAGTTCGAGCTCGTCGTCCCGATTGCGCCCATGAACGAGCTGACGGCAGCCGTTTCATGCAACTACCACCAGGATCACTTCGGCTCTGCGTTCGGAATCACGACAGCGGATGGTGAGATCGCACACACGGCCTGCGTTGGCTTTGGGCTTGAACGCATAACGCTCGCGCTGTTCAAGGCACACGGCTTCGACGTCACGCGGTGGCCTGCTCCGGTTAAGACGACCCTCGGCCTGTGAATTCCGAGGCCTTCGGCTTGGATGCCTCGACGTACGCCTCCCACGATCTGCATCGGTCAGAGCGGATCTGGCCGGAAACCAACTGCTACGTAGATCTCTGGATCGAGCTGCTACATTCGCGCGGCCTCGATCCGGTTGCGTGCATGGCATTCACGGTGGCGATGGACTTCGAGGGTGACCAGTGGACTTTCTTCAAGCCACCACCTGGTGACCTGTATGCACTCTACGGGATCGACGTTCAGGAGCTCGCGATATGGCGTCCGCTGGAAGTCCAGCTCGCTGAGCAGGTCCAACGTGGACGGGTCCCGCTGGTTGAGGTAGACGCTTTTCATTTACCTGATACGATTGGCGTTTCGTACGAGCTCGAGCACACCAAGACCACGATCGGCGTTCAGGCGATCGATCTCGATACCCGCTCCATCGGCTACTTTCACAGCGCCGGATATTTCGAGCTTGGTGGCGATGATTTTGACGCACTATTCGACGCCACTGGTGGCGGGCTCGCCCCGTACACCGAGATCGCCAAGCTCGATCAAGTCGTGCATCGCAGCCGAACAGAACTTGCGGTGATTGCGCGCGATCAACTCAGGCACTATCTCACTCGTATTCCGAAGGTGAACCCTGTCGCAGGTTATAGCGAACGGAACGCAAGCGAAGTTGAATGGCTCGCGGGTGAGGATATGTCCATGTTTTACAAGTATGCGTTCGCAACGCTCCGACAATGCGGGGCGTGTGCAGAAATGGCTTCGACATTTCTCGCGTGGCTATCAGATGCGAGTGTTGATCCGGCGACAACGGCGGCGACGGAGTTCGCAACAATTGCCACCGCGGCCAAGGCGATGCAGTTCAAGATCGCGCGCATGATGGCGACCCGGAAACCCACTGATGTGGCTCCGTTGCTGGCCCAGATGGAAGCAGCGTGGGATCGCGCGATGTCCGATCTGGTGGGGCGCCATGCTACCTGAGCGCCTCGCCGCGCCGGCAGACAACGCGCTCACGTCACGACCATCCAACACGCCCGGCATCGAGCTCACTGCGTGGCAGATGGTCAGCACAGCTCCAGGTGGGGCGGCTCATCCGGATGAGCTGACATTCCCGGACGACGCCTGGATCGCGGCGTCGGCGCCCGGTACTGTTGCTGGTGCGCTCCAGAGCGCGGGCCAGTGGGACTGGGCGGCCGCACCGTCACTGGATGAGCATGATTGGTGGTACCGTTGCCGCTTCCGTAGCGACGACGCTGAAGCTGGTGCATCGCTCGACTTTGGCGGACTCGCGTCGCTCGCGGACGTGTGGCTCAACGGCACGCACATTCTCTCGAGCGACAACATGTACGTCGCGCACAGAGTGGATACCGGCATAGCACTGCGACACGACAACGAGCTGGTGATACGCTTTGCTTCGTTGGCGCAGGCGCTGTCGGCAAAGCGCGCGCGACCGCGTTGGCGAACCAGGCTCGTCGCCCATCAGAATCTTCGTTGGATTCGCACGACTCTGCTTGGTCGCATCCCCGGCTGGTCATCGGCAGCACAGCCAGTGGGCCCGTGGAAGGCGGTAGCGCTAATTCCGCACGCCACGACACGCGTGCTGTCGCGAAAGGTGCGGGCAAGATTGGACGGCGCGGACGGCGTTGTGTCCGTAGCTGTGCGCGTTCGCGTTGCCACGGGCACCGAATTGACGTCTGCGTCGGTCGCTATCGGAGGCATCGAACGGCCCGCAATCGTGCGCCAATCTGGCGATGATTTTGTAGTCCATGCGACGATTCGCATCACGGACGCAAAAATCTGGTGGCCGCACACGCACGGGACGCAACCACTTTACGACGCCGTTGTGGGAATCGTCTCGGACGAGAATGAGCTTCGCTTGCCGATTGGGCGCGTGGCATTCAGAACGATGCGTCTCGACTCCGATGGCGGCGATTTTGGTCTCTGCATCAACGACGAGCGGGTGTTCTGGCGCGGCGCATGCTGGAGCCCGCCCGATGCGCTGAGACTGCATTGTTCGACGACTGAATACCGCAGAACGCTCGAGCTCGCGCGTGATGCTGGCATGAACATGCTGCGTATTGGCGGCACGATGGTTTATGAGCACGACGATTTCTATGATCTCTGTGACGAGCTCGGAATCGTGGTGTGGCAGGACTTGATGTTCGCCAACATGGACTATCCGGCAAGTGACGACGCGTTCCTGGCAAGCGTGGAGAGCGAGGTAAGCCAATTTCTGCAACGCATTGGCGATCACGCTTCGCTAGCGCTCGTCTGTGGCAACAGCGAGGTGGAACAGCAGGCCTCGATGCTGGGACTGCCAGAGTCACAATGGCGCAGCACGCTATTCTCGGAGAAGCTCGCCGACCTGGCGGCCGAGCACGCGGCTAGCGTGCCGTACTGGCCCTCATCGCCAAGCGGCGGTGCGCTCCCGTTTCATGTGAACGCTGGCGATGGTCACTACTTCGGATACGGACCATATCTCAGGCCGCTTTCCGATGTGCGCGCAAGCGAAGTGAGGTTCGCGTCTGAGACCCTCGCGTTTTCCAATGTGCCAGAACCGGCCTTTGTAGATCGCATGTCGTGCGGCGCGGCTGGTGCCGGCCATCACGCCGACTGGAAACGCGGTGTGCCGCGCGACAACGGCGCTGGCTGGGACTTCGAGGACGTGCGTGACCATTATGTAAAGGAAATTTTCGGCGTCGATCCGATGGTCGAACGCTATAGGGATTCTGATCGCTACCTGGCGCTTGGTCGCGCAGCTGTCGGCGAAGTGATGACGCGCACGATCGCAGAATGGCGTCGGTCGGGCTCGCCGTGCACCGGCGCGCTCGTGTGGCTATACCGCGACCTGCGGCCCGGTGCCGGTTGGGGTGTTCTGGACTACGACGGCTCGCCGAAATCGGCGTATTACTATCTCGCGCGCGCGTTCCGGCCAGTTACCGTTTTGATATCGGACGAGGGGTTGAACGGCATCGCGATTCACGCTGTCAACGATACATCGCTCGAGATCACGCCCGAGCTGCGCCTATCGTTATTCCGCGGTGCGGTTCGCGTCGGCGAGTCTGCGACACTAGTCGCAATCGCCCCACGCTCGACTCGACTCCTCAACGCTGACGAGCTGCTCGGATCGTTTACCGATATCAGTTACGCATATCGGTTCGGGCCGCCGAACCACGATACGATAGTCGCGACTCTCTTTGATCCAGAGAGCGGCTCCGTACTGGCGGATTCTTTCCACTTTCCACTTGGAGTTGGCGCGTTTCGCGCCACGGCAAAACTGGAGTCGCGGATCGAGCGAATTCACGACGGTTCGTACGCAGTCACAATCCAGACTGACGAGCTTGCGCTCGCCGTAGCTATCGAAACGAATGGTTGGCGACCGAGCGACAATTATTTCCACATCGCTCCTGGTGGCGAACGCACCGTTCTGCTCACGGCACCGCGCGGGCAGAGCGCTGTAGCCGGACTGACCGGACTGACCGGACCGACCGGCCGCGCGACGGCACTCAACAGCCTCGCGCCGCGCTCATTCCACGCGGAATGAGCGCGGCAAGCCCCATATTCTTCGGCGGTATCCAGCATCTCGCCG
>PLEG01000190.1 GCA_003136975.1 Gemmatimonadota bacterium
TGCGACGTCGCTGCGAACCGTGGAATCCGTCCCGGATACCGTGTCCTTCCCGACCTGCGTGCGCAGGAAGATGTCCTTGCGTGCATCCTCCATCAATTTCTCGACATAGGCGCCGCGGCGAGTCGCGTCCTGCAACACGTCCATGGTATCGAGCCCCTCGAACGCGTCCTTGCAGTAAAAGACGCCGGCGTCGTACGCGCGCTCGCCGTCGACGAACATCGCGCGTCGCCCGAAGCGCCGATTGATTGCGGCGCCGCCAATCATCACCGGGATGTGGATACCGCGCTTGTCCAGCTCCTGCACACAAAGCGGCATCTGCTTTGACGTGGAAACGAGCAGTGCGCTCAAGCCGATCGCGTCTGCATTCACCTCGATCNNCTCGATTATGGTGTTGACCGGAACCTGTTTACCGAGATCGTAAACGGTGTAGCCGTTGTTCGAGAGAATCGTGTTGACGAGTGACTTCCCAATATCGTGCACGTCGCCGTAAACGGTCGCGAGCACCACGCGCCCCTTGGTGTAGCCCTCGCTCTTCTCGAGGAACTGCTCCAGGTGCTGTACTGCCTTCTTCATTACTTCCGCTGACTGCAGGACAAACGGCAGAATCAGCTCGCCTGCACCGAACTTGTCGCCAACGTCCTTCATGGCCGGAAGCAGAACTCCGTTCAGAACGCGCACTGGATCGACACGCACATCGGCGGCGTCGAGCGCATCTTCGATTCCCTCCTTTTTTCTGTGCAGCACCATCCAGTGAATCTTTTCGTCGGCGGTCATGCCGGCGGTGGGATCCTCCTTTGCGGCCTGCGCAGAGCCGCCCGATTCCGGCGTCGCGGAGAAATACTCAATGAACATCTGAAGCGCATCCGGCCGGCGATTGAATACCAGATCGTCCGCCAGCGCTCGCTCCGCTGTCGAGATCTCGGCGTACGGCCGAATGTGCGCTGGATTGACGATGGCCGCGTCGAGGCCGGCTTCCACGCAGTGATGCAGGAACACGGAGTTGAGCACGGACCGTGCTTCGAGCATCAGCCCGAACGAGACGTTCGACACACCGAGTATCGTGCCGACACCGGGAAGCTCGCGCTTGATCAGGCGGATGCCTTCGATCGTCTCCGCCGCCGAGTCGATCCATTCTGCGTCGCCAGTGGCGAGCGTGAACGTGAGAGCGTCGTACAAAAGATCTTCGGGCGCGAGGCCGTACTCGCCGACCGCTATGTCGTAGATCTTGCGCGCAACCTCGAGCTTGCGTTCGCGCGTCTTGGCCATACCGATCTCATCGATCGTCAGCGCGACAACCGCGGCGCCGTGCTTCTTGACGATCGGAACCACGGACTCTATGCGCTTACGGCCGTTCTCCATGTTGATCGAATTCACGATCGCACGGCCTGGTACGTGCTCCAGCGCGGCAGCGATCACGTTGGCCTCGGTCGAGTCGATCATGAGCGGCGCCTCGACGCCCATCGAAAGCAGCTTCACCACCTGCGACATCTGCTCCGCCTCGTCGGCGCGCTCCGTCACCGCGACGCACACGTCGAGAACGTGCGCGCCGGAATCGACCTGGTCGCGTCCCACTTCCACGATCTTCTCGTATTCCTCCGCGAGCAGGAACCGCTTGACCTTGCGCGACCCCTGCGCGTTGACACGCTCGCCAACTATCAATGGCGGTGGGCTCTGGCGCAGTGATGTAGCGCGCATGGCGGATGAAACCATCGGTAGCCGCGGCTCATCCCGGACGTGCGGCGCTGACGGGCCCTCGGAGGCACGCAGCTCCTCCACGCGGGCGACTATCGCCGCGAGATGCTCCGGAGTGGTGCCGCAACATCCCCCAACCACACGAACGCCAAAGTCGCGCACGAACTCACCAAGCGCCTGCGCCATTGGCGCTGGCTCCAGTGGATAGATCGCATCGCCGGTACCTGTGTTGAGCGGCAATCCGGCGTTTGGAATTACCGAAAGCGGTAGCGTTGCGTGCTCGGCGAGAAAGCGAATCGGCTCACGCATGTGCTCCGGACCGGTCGAGCAATTCAGACCGATCACATCAACATGGAGCGACTCCAGCGTCGTCATCGCACTCGCGATGTCGGTGCCCAGCAGCATGCGGCCACTGACGTCGAGCGTGATCTGAACCTGTAGCGCAACACGGCGACCAAGCTCGGTGAACGCGCGTTCGATGCCGACAACCGCGGCCTTCACTTCGAGTATGTCCTGCGACGTCTCCACGAGGAGCACATCGACACCGCCCTCCACCAACGCCTTCGCCTGCGCAAAGTAGTTCTCGGCGAGCTCTTCGAACGTAATGTTGGAAAGCACCGGGTCGGTGCTCGACGGCAACATTCCCGTTGGCCCCATGGAGCCGGCGACGAACCTCGGCCGTTCCGGAGTCGTGAATTTGTCACACGCCGCGCGTGCGATCTGCGCTGCCTTGACGTTCAACTCGTGGGCCTTTCCAATCAGCCCCCATTCTTCGAGCCGGCGAGGCGTTGATTGGAAGGTACAGGTCTCGACAACGTCGCATCCGACGGCCAGGAAGGATTCATGAATCTCCTGAATCACATCGGGGCGCGTGAGCACGAGGTTGTCGTTGCAGCCCTCGAGTGCCTTGCCGCCAAAATCGTCCGGCGTGAGATGATAGCGCTGGATGTTGGTTCCCATCGCGCCATCGTAAACAAGGACGCGGTCGGCCAGAGCTGCGAGATAAGCGGAGCGGGAGGAGCTGTCTGAAGTTGTCATACCACCCTGGATACAAAAAAGGCCCAGCAGGAAGCGCCGGGCCCGAATAGCGCTTTAGCGAATGTTTTACGTGGCCGCAATTTGCCTGAAATCGCCACGAATTTCGGTTGTCCCGAACGATAGCCGTCCGATCCGTCGGGGACAAGGGGTGATCCATCCGATCAGCCGGATGGACGGATAAAGATCACATACCGAGCATGCGCAAAATTGCCCATTCCAGGATGCCCAGTAGGAAGTACGCGACGATGGGGGTTATGTCGAACATCGCGACCCGCGGAACTATCTCGCGGAGGGGCCGAAGGATGGGCTCGGTGATGGCGAACGCCCAGCGCACCCAGAGCGAGAACGGAGATATTGGAAGCCACGACACGATGACAACCAGTATGATGGCGAGCCGTAGTAATCCGAAGGTCAGGTGCAGCAGAACAACGAAGAGCCCAAGCGGACCGGACGCCATCGCGAAGAGCAATCCGGCCAGCCCCTGCATCAGGAAATCCATTCCGCTCACGATGAGGATGCCGGCGAACACGGCACCCGCCAGCGCCCATATGGGGGCGGAGGTCGGCAATCCGCCGGCGCGTAAAATCCGCCGCTCGATGGGCGCGACTATTGGATCGACGAACCTCCGAACCATCCTCGCCGCCGGATGAAAAGGATTGATACGCCGAGTGCGAACCAGCCAATCGAGGAGGAAAGCGACGGAGAGGATCAGGACCGCGGCAACGACTATCGTGCGGACAGTGACTGCGATGAGGGCGAAAATTGGAAGCAGGGCGATCATTGTGAATTTGATGGGCTCGCCGGACTGGCCGGACTGGCCGGATATGGCTCGCTTCGGGACCGTGTCACGTCGTACATGAACGACTTGAACGTACCGTCAGACAACTTTATGGTGTAGAACATTTGCTGGTCGTCGGCCACCGAATTCATGGCGACTATCGTCGCACCTGCTGGAATTGCGATATCCGCACGCGGATCCAGCCTGATGGCCGGCCCGTTACCCATGAGTCCCCGCGGCCCCATCCCCCGCATCGAGCGATTGTCGTCGTTCTTGGCGCGCGCCTTCTTCAGCGAATCCATGCGGTTGCGGATCTCATCGCGCAGAATTGAGGGGTCCTGAGGGCCATAGACCCGGGCGACGCTCGCACCCAACGACGACCGAT
>PLEG01000249.1 GCA_003136975.1 Gemmatimonadota bacterium
GGCGGATGACGAGCGGCACCTTCAGCGGGTTCGCCTTCGTCGCGGTCACAATGCCGTTCGCGACATCGTCGGTGCGAGTGATGCCGCCGAAGATGTTGAACAGAATCGCCTTCACGTTGACGTCGCTCGTAATGATGCGAAGCGCGTTGACGACCTTCTCAGGATTGCTGGAGCCGCCAATGTCGAGGAAGTTCGCCGGATCGCCACCGTAGTATTTCACGAGATCCATCGTTGCCATCGCGAGTCCTGCACCGTTCACAACGCAGCCGACGTTTCCGTCGAGCTTGATGAATGTAAGGTTGGCCTCGCGCGCAGCGACTTCGCTTGGATCTTCGGATGACTCGTCGCGTAGCGCGGCGATGCTGGGGCGACGATCGAGCTCGTTATCGTCGATCACCATCTTGGCGTCGAGCGCAAGCACTTCGCCTGACGGTGTCGTCACGAGCGGGTTGATCTCCGCGAGCGACGCGCCGCTATCCATGAATGCGCGATACAGATCCTGCATGATCGCTGCTGCGGCACGCACCTGCTTCACGTCACTGTAAAGAAAGAAGCCAAGCTCCATGGCCTGGTATCCGCGCAGACCATACCGCGAGTCGATCGGCAGTCGCATGATCTTCTCTGGCGTGGTCGCGGCCACTTCCTCGATGTCGATTCCGCCGGCAGGGCTTACCATGAAAACCGGCTTCTTGGAAACGCGATCGAGAATAATGCCTGCGTACGCTTCGGACGCGATGTCGGCGGCTGGCGTCACGAGCACTTTCTCGACCGTGATCCCCTTGATCTTCATGCCGAGTATTTTCGAAGCGATCTCCTTCGCCTCAGCTGGTGTCTTGGCGAGCTTGACGCCGCCTGCCTTACCGCGGCCGCCAGCGTGCACCTGCGCTTTCACAACAACGGTCGTACCGAAGCCGCGAGCAATTTGCTCGGCCTCCTCTGCCGTCGTGGCTACATCGCCCGGTGGAATGGGAACCCCGTGCGAGCGAAAAATCTCTTTCGCCTGATATTCGTGGATATTCAATTTGGCTCCGGTAATTGGCGCATCTAGGTACGCATCTAGGCGGGAACGATCTCCGTCCCCGCGCGTCCCGCCACGGCATCGCTGCCGCGCGAAAGCTCTGTAATAATGGCACGACCGCCCGTCTGGCGCACGTACTTTGCGGCTGCGCGCACTTTGGGGGCCATGCTGCCCTCTCCAAAGGCCGCTTGCCGGTCGAGATCAGCAACTTCATCAACCGTGAGGCGTGACAGCGGTCGTTGGGTTGGTTTTCCCCAGTCGGCGTAAACCGCGTCTATGTCGGTCACGATCATGAACATGTCCGCACCAACACCGGCGGCAAGCACCGCGGCGGCGAGGTCCTTATCGACCACGCAATCAATGCCTTCCAGAGCACCGTCCGCGTCGCGATAAACCGGGATACCGCCGCCGCCGCAGGCGACGACTATGACGCTGTCGTCAAGCAGCGATTGAATCACGGACTGCTCGTGGATTTCCACCGGCATTGGGCTTCCCACCACGCGACGCAGACGGCCGTTGCCATCTCTCGCCGTCGCGATACCATGCGCGGTAAGCTCGCTCGCGCGCTGGTCCGAGATCTCGTGCCCAACGAACTTGGACGGGTGCGAGAGCGCCATGTCGTCCTTGCTCACGACTACCTGCGTGAGAACCGTCGCGACTCGGCTGTCGCTTCCCGCGGCCCGAAGCGCGTTCTCCAGCGACTGTTGAATCATGTAGCCGATCCAACCAGCAGTTGCGGCGACGAGCACACCGAGTGGGAGCGGCTCGACGGTAGCACGGGCTTCTTCATTGCGGACAATCTCATCGCCAACCTGCGGGCCGTTGCCGTGAACTATGCAGACATCCCATCCATCCCGCGCCAGTGCGACAATGGCGTTGAGGCTCTCACGCGTATGCCGAAACTGATCGAATATGGTAGACCGTTCACCGGCAGGCGACAGTGCGTTTCCGCCCAGTGCGATGACGGCAGTCCCGCGCGACTTCCGCATCAGCGACGCCCTCGAATCACGATGCCAAGCGTGTCGAACGCAGAACCAAACGCTCGCAGATTGCCGGAGTCGAGCGCGGCGCGCATGCGCTCGTAGATGCGTCCAACGTCCTGACGGAAGATCTGATCCTGGGCAGACGATCCGCTTGGCAGCACTGGTACCACTGGCGGAGGTGAGGTGAGCACGGGGGGCACCCGCGCAGCGATGTATCGGCCCGGGTGGCTGCTGAACCACGCACGCGCAACGGGATCGAGCATGGAATCGGGAACAATCACAGTTGCGGCGGTTCCACCGCTGACGTATGCAGTGGCCGCGTGATGCCTGTAAGTAATTCGCGACTTGTAAAGTTGGTGCGGCGCGCTCAGGGGATACGTTTCGCTCGCGCTATAGAGGTCGATCACCCAGAGAATACCGCGTGCAGTGGGAATGGCACCGATCGCTCCCGACATCGCGAACACCGGCGCAATCGCGGCGACGCGCGCGCGGATGTCGCGCTCCCGAATGAATGCATCAGTCGAGCGAACATCGCCGGAGAGGAGCCGCGGATTCTGCTCCGACCATGCATGCATCAGGCGTGCGACGCCGTTGCCGAGCCGGGGCGCGGCGATGATGCGTGGAATGTCCGGCAGGATCGCGGCGCCCATGGCGTTCGGAAAAACAACGTCTGCGAGCAAGCCGCGGATCTGGAGCTGACCGGCGTTAGCTAGCAGCGTGGAGTCGGCCAAAAAATGCACCGACGGTGCGATCGGTTCCAATGGAAAAGCACGCGCATTGAACTCGGCGCGCGTCTCGTTGTAAGGCCTTTCCGCGGCGACGCTTGCTGGTGCGGTGGCGATTCGGCCGGAGATCCACGGCCCAAATACCTGTGAGCCCAGACTGCCCAGAATCACCACTGTCACGCTCGCGAACGCAGTTGTAATCTGGCCCATCCATCCCGCGACGAGCAGAACGACAGCCGCGCCGATACTGAGAAGTGAGAGTGCGAGATCCGTTGGAATGAGCCACACGTGATCGATGCGAGTAAACACGCCATCAACGCCGCTTCCGTGAATGAGCTCGCGGAACGCATCGAGTCGGAACCCCCACGCCGCGAACAGGAGCAGCATTGCGCCGAGCACGCTGATGTGACGGCGTGCGTACGGCGTGACGTGAATTCCGTGTGCATCCCAGCTGAGGCTCGGCGTCAACGAATACAGCGCCACGACGAGGATCGCTGTTATTGCGAAGAGCATGAGACACCACTGGTATGCTCCAATCTCTAGCGGGAGCCAACTCACGAAGTGACTCAAGTCCAGCGTGAAGTAGGGGTCCGTCTCGGCGAACGTGACGTCCGAGCGCCATAGCGCGAGAGTCGCCCAGGACGGTAGCGCAGCGAGGCTGACAACCGCGACGCCGAGGCTTACGGCCGCGGTGAGGGCGCGCAGTCGCGTTGACGGAACCTCCTCACCGAACTCGACATTTCCGAGACGCTTGGGAACGATGAGCGCGACTACAGATCTGCGAACCGCCGATACGTTCATCCACGCGAAGGCGATTCCGACGATCATCGCAACGCCGAACAGCCACACGGAGCTCGCGACGCGTTCATTCCAGACCGATATGGCGCCAAGGTTGGCGTACCATTCCTGGTTGGAATAGACGATCGCGGCGGCGCGACCGAGCAGCAGTATTGCCGCGGCCACCGCAATGGCGGCGGTCAGCCGCTGGCCGCGGGTCACGTTAAATCTGAACGCCGTGCTGCGTGAGCCATCCCTCGATCTCCGCGCGGATAGCGTCGAGCTGTTGCTGCGTACGAGCCTCGAATCGCAGCACGATCACTGGCTGTGTGTTCGATGCGCGAATGAGTCCCCACCCATCCGGGTACTGCACTCGAACGCCATCGACATCGATAGTCTTGTACCTGGCGCCGAAATATTTTACTGCTTCGCTGACAATCCCAAACTTCTTATCGTCGGGACACGCGACGCGGATCTCCGGGGTCGACACGAAGCGCGGGACGTCGGCGAGTAGCTCATGCACCGATCTACCGGAGTCGGCAACGATCTTGAGCAGCCGAGCGGCGCCGTACAGTGCGTCATCGAAGCCATACCAGCCTTCGTCGAAGTACATGTGACCCGACATCTCGCCGGCGAGTGGCGCGTGCATCTCGTGCATCTTCTCTTCGATCAGTGAGTGACCGGTCTTCCACATTACCGGCACACCACCAGCCTTCTCGATCGCCTCAGGAAGCGCCTGTGAGCACTTGATGTCAAAGATGATCGGCGCGCCTGGCACACGCGTGAGCACGTCGCGGGCGTACAGCAACAGGAGATAATCGCCCCAGATGATATCGCCGGTGTGCTCGACGACGCCAATCCGATCGGCGTCACCGTCAAAGGCGACGCCGAAATCGTAGTCGCCCTTGTGAAGCTCCGCGACCAGGTCATCGAGATTCTCGGGCACTGTGGGGTCGGCGTGATGATTCGGGAAGGTACCGTCGCTGTCGCAGAACATGCACGTAACGTCGACTCCGAGCTTCTGGAACAGCCTGGGTGCTACCAATGCGCCGGCGCCGTTTCCTGCGTCGGCTGCAATGCGTATGGGGCGCGAGATCTTTCCGATGCGACCGACCACGTCGTCTATGTAACGGTCGATGACGGGCTCCTCGCGCAGACTTCCCCTGCCCGTCACAAATTGTCCGGCGACGGCGATCTGGTACACGCGCTGGATGTCATCGCCGTAGATCGAGGCCTTGCGGACGCCGAGCTTGAATCCGTTGTACTCGGGCGGATTGTGTGAACCCGTGATCTGGATACCAGCGACGACGTCGAGATTGTGCTGTGCCCAGTACGCGAGCGGAGTCGGGACGATTCCGATATCGACGATGTCGATCCCGCTCTCGAGCAGTCCCGCTACAAGCTCGCGGTGCAGCCCGTCGCCACTGGGCCGATTATCCCGGCCCAGTGCGACTGTTCCTTTAACACCGCGCTCCGCGAGGAACGCCGCAAATGCGCGGCCAACTACGCGCGCGACTTCGGGTGTTAGCTGATTGTCGGTAATTCCACGAATGTCGTACTCGCGAAAGATGTCGCGAACCAGATTCACCGCTGAATGACCTCTGTCACCTGCGGCGGCGCCGGGCGCAGATACGATCCGCTCCGCTGTGTAAGAGACACGAGCGCGTTCGGGAAGACGCCGAGGATGAGCAGGATCACGGTCGAAAGACCGATCACCCAACGCGTGGCCGATCCAACACTGCGCGGATCGCTGACCACCTGGCCTTCAGGACGCGGCTTCATGAACATCACCAGCACGACATACATGTAGTAACCGCACGATATCACGCTCGTGAGTACGAGCAGCACGGCGAGGCGCGTCTGCGGCTCTGGTGCATAAAGGGCAGCCTGCAAGACGTACCATTTCGCAAAGAAGCCCGCTCCTCCAAAAATCGGGAAGCCGAGGAGCGAGAGCATGCAGACCGCCATCGCCACGGATAACCATGGCCGAACGGTCCAGAGGCCAGCGTAATCATCAACGTTCAGATGCGGCTCGCCCGCCTGCCCCAACGCGACCACGACGCCAAACGCGCCGAAGGTAGCGAGGGTGTAGGCGACGATGTAGAACAGGAAGGCAGAGCTCCCGAGCGACTGGCCAGTCGCCAGCAACACCATGATGTAGCCGGCGTGGGCGATGCTTGAATAGGCGAGAAGCCGCTTGATGTCCTTTGATGCAAGCGCGATCAGGTTGCCAACTACCATCGTGACGGCCGCGAGCCACCACACGGCAATGTGCCACGTTACAACCTTGCCACCGAATGCTTCAGTGAAGATCCGCAGGAACGCCGCGAACGCGGCCGCCTTGACTGCGGCGGCCATGTATGCGGTGATAGGCGTCGGAGCTCCCTCGTACACGTCGGGAGCCCACATATGGAATGGCGCGAGCGCCACCTTGAAGCCAAATCCGATGAGCATCAACCCGATGCCGATCAGGAGCATCGCGGTCGACATTATCTGACTCGCCGCGACGCGCTCGCCGATCAGGGTCAGGTTGGTCGTTCCGGTCGCGCCATATACGAGCGCGATTCCATACAGGAGGAAGCCGGTCGAGAACGCGCCAAGAAGGAAATACTTGATTGCGCCTTCAGCCGACTTCTCGCTGCGCCGGTTCATTCCCGTGAGAATGTAAACGGCAATGGACATCAGCTCGATACCAAGGAAGACGATGGTCAGATCGCGCGCGGCGGCGAGAATCATCATGCCTGAGGTCGCGAACAACACGAGCACGTGCGCTTCGGCCGGAAGAATCTCTTCGCGTTCGTTGTAGTCGAGCATCAACCCGATCGTAC
>PLEG01000032.1 GCA_003136975.1 Gemmatimonadota bacterium
GGGCCACCAGCGTCGATAACACGATCGCCACGCCGCCACCTCGCGGCGTGGCAATCGTATGCGAACTGCGAGAGTTTGGCACATCGAGAAGCAGATGCGCGAGAGCCTGACGGCGAAACCACCCGGTCAGTCCCAAGGAGGCGACGAAGACGGTGAATGTCAGGAGCGCTGGGAACAGCAGCGCCATCTAGAGCGCAGCCATGGCAAGTCGTAGCCCCTCGTCCACAGTGATGGGTACTACCCATCGGAGCGACTTTCGCGTCTTCAAGGTCTCCAGTTGCAAGCTGCCCAGAAAGCGCGGCGCAATGTCACGCTGCCCAAGCAAAGCCGCACCTGTGATCAGCGCCGACTCCGGTATTGGAAGTAGCCGAGCGGGGCGTCCCATTGCGCGCGCCAAACGGCGGATCAGGTCCGCAGTTGAAAGATCTTCGCCTTCACTCACCGGAAGAACCTCATTCGCCGCCGCCGGGTGTTCGATGCATCTGATGATGAAGTTCACTAAGTTACTCAGCGATATCAGGATCGCGCGGACATCGACGGCGAAGTGTACCATGATGGTATGCCCCGAGAAACGACCCGCATCATCGCGAGGAACTTCGCCCTGAGGCCCGTGGGTATCGTAACGTATCACGATCTCGATTTTGCGAGTTATCCATCAGTCACGTTACGGAGTCGATCCTTGGCATCTTCTTATAGACACGCGGCTGAGCTGCTGGTTGCGGTCCTGTGCGCGATCGCCGCGATCCCCGCACGTCTCGCGGCGCAGTACGTCGATCCGGGCTCCGCCTCGATTCTCTGGCAACTCCTCCTCGCCGGGGTCTTTGGCGTCGTCTTCTCCTTTCGCCGCTACCTCCTTAGCCTGTCGCGCTCGCTCCTCCGCCGCTTTCGGCGGTCCAGCGACGAGTGATTCACAGTTCCGAATCGATGCGCGACCCGGCAGGCGCGGTCGTGCGCCAATCCGGCCGCGTGTTCCGGCTCGTCGCCAGTGAGGGTGAAGCAAACGCGCGCACCTTCCTCGCGTCACCGTCCATCGTGCGGCGACGCGCCGAGGGCTCCTGCGTACCGACGCGCGTGCTCCCGGAGGGAGAGTGGCCGAACGTGCCGGGCGCGCAGCATGCCGCACTCGTGCTCGAGCACGAGCCGATCAGCTTCCCGTCATACCCGTACGAATGGTCGCCCGGGATGCTCCGCGCCGCTGGAGCGCTAACGCTGGAGCTAGCGACGGAACTGTCTCGCGAGGGGGCGGGGCTGAAGGACGCGACACCGTTCAACGTTCTCTTTCGCGGAGCTCTACCAGTCTTCATCGACGCGCTATCAGTCGAGGAGCGCGATCAACACGACCCAATCTGGTTCGCGTACGGCCAGTTCGTGCGCACCTTCCTCCTGCCCCTAATCGCGGCGCGCGATCTCGGTTGGACACTTCGGCGCACCTTCACAGGCTCGCGGGACGGCTTGGATCCCGCCACGCTGTATGCCCGGTTGAGCTGGGGTGAGCGGCTGCGCGCGCCCTCGCGTGGCACGATCACCGGCCCCGTTCTGCTCGCCAAGCTCGGGCTCGTGGCGACGGTTCCCCCCATCGAGAGACGACGGACCGAGCCGCAGCGTGCGAGATTCGTCCTCGAACACATCATCGGCCAGCTGGCGCGGGCGCTCGAGCGCGCCACACCTCGTTCCATCGAGTCGGAATGGACGGCGTACGTGGATCCCCGCATCCATCCACCGGAGTATCACGCCGCGCGCCACGAGACCGTCGCGGCGGTTCTCGCGGCGCATCGTCCGCGCCGCGNNGATTGATCGGGATGAGGCGATCGTTGAGCGGACGTATCAGCGCGCGGCCGCCGCGGGAAGCGACGTACTCCCGCTGGTCGTTGACCTGATCGACCCCACACCCGCCACCGGGTGGCGGAACGTGGAGCGCAGCTCGTTCCTTGAACGGGCAACGGGCTGGTTCGACGCGGTTCTCTGTCTCGCCGTGCTGCACCACCTTGTGGTTGGGGATGGACTCGCCCTCCGCGAGGTGATGTCCCTTCTCAGCTCATTGACCACCGATCTTCTCGTCGCTGAATTCGTCCCGGCGAGCGATGTCTGGTGTGCGAAACTGGCCCGCGGTCGTCCGGTGACGGAGGAGCGTTGGAGCGAAGCAACATTCGAGGCCGAGGCGCAGCGCTGGTTCACGATCGAGGCGCGCCACACAGAGGGCCTGAGAGGGCGCACATTGTATGTCCTGCGACGTCATACGACCGCTCATGTTGACGAGTGACCGTCGTGCGGTAGGTATTGGAGCGCTCGTTGCAGCCTCATGGGCGAACGTCGCGCTTCTCGATACTTGGCAGGGCCTGTTCGATCCGACACGCTCAAGCGCGATGGGCGGACGACCGAGTGCGGAAGTCTACTGGACGGCCGTGCTGGTAGTCCTCCTCGCGGCCACGATCGGCGCATTGGCGGCGCGCATGCGCGGCAGGGTGCCACGCCGCGTCCGGGTCCCCATCGGCGATGTCGCGCTGCTGGCCGCGCTCCTCTCACTTTGTCTGATGCTTTGGCGTGTGAACGGTGGCACGCTCGCCACGGTCCACAGCATTCTGCGATCGATGGGCGCGAACGAACGGTTGGGTGCCAGCCTTGCGACGTTGCTCGGCGGCTCGCTCGTGGTGCGCCACTGGCGGAGGTGCATGCGGGCGGGTCGGCGGTTCTTCCTCGTGCTGTCTCCGTTCCTCGTGGTGACGTTAGGCCGCGCCAGCATCGCCGTGTCCCGCGCCGACTTCGTGGAGCTCGACAAAACGGTGCCCTCGCGCGGCATCGTCGAGCCGCGCGCGGGCCCGCGCGTCATCATCGTCGTGTTCGACGAACTCGATTACACGTACGCCTTCTCGGCACGGCCGGCACAAGTCCATCTCCCCGCGTTCGACCAGCTTCGGGCAGAGTCGGTCTTCGCAACGGACGCCGCTCCGCCTGCCAACGCGACAGGGCTCTCACTGCCGTCGTACATCCTGGGACAGCCGGCCACATCCGTCGCGTGGCGGCAGCCACACTCCGAAGCGGTCCGGTATCGCGGTGAGCTGTTGCCGAGGGACATCGGTGCCG
>PLEG01000377.1 GCA_003136975.1 Gemmatimonadota bacterium
GGCTGGGTTCCTGGGGAGCCACCTCGCTGAAGCCTATTTAGGCCACGGCGCCCACGTGGTTGGGTGCGATAATCTGATCGGTGGCGAACTGTCCAATCTTCCCGAGGGGATTCAGTTCGAGGAAGCGGATTGCTGCGACGTCGATACCATGAAGCGGCTCATGAAGGGGTCCGACCTGGTGTATCACTGCGCCGCGATCGCGACGGAAGGGCTCAGCGTCTTTTCACCCGCTCTGATCGCGCAGCACGTCTATCAGAACACGGCGGCGATGCTCGCGGCGGCTGCGTCGAACAAGGTCGGCCGTTTCATCAACTGCTCCAGCATGGCTCGCTACGGTGATGCGAAGGCTCCGTTCACGGAAGAGACCAAGCCGCAGCCGGTCGATCCATACGGCATCGCGAAGTACGCCGCGGAGATGCTTGTGAAAAACGTTGCGGACACGCACGGCTTCGAGTATGCGATTGCGGTCCCGCACAACATCATCGGGCCAAAGCAGAAGTACAATGACCCGTACCGCAACGTCGCGAGCATAATGATCAATCGCATGCTCAAGGGCGAGCAGCCGATCATCTACGGCGACGGGGGACAGAAGCGTTGTTTCTCGTTCGTGCAGGATTGTGTCGATCCGCTGATGAAGATGGGATCGCTCGAGGGCGTCGCCGGTCAGATAATCAACATCGGTCCCGACGAGGAATACATCTCGATCCTCGAACTCGCCGGGATCATCGCTGATCAGATGGCCTTCCACCTCGATCCGATATTCGTTCCCGAGCGGCCGCGTGAAGTGCGCTACGCCACATGCTCAGCTGACAAGGCCCGACGGTTGCTCGATTACAAGACCAAGGTCTCGCTTCGTGACGGCCTCCGTAGCATAATCGAGTGGATTCGCGCCAACGGAACGCGCCCCTTCGAATACCATCTGCCGATCGAGATCGATTCGCCCCTCGTGCCGAACACGTGGAAGCAGCGGATGATGTAGTGCTGCTGCCTTGAGCAACGAAATAATTCAAGCGCTGCGCTCGCGCGTTGGGCGTAACGCGCTGTTCAATCTCGCTGGTCTCGCGGTGCCGCTCGCGGTGGCCGTGCTGGTGCTGCCGCTCCTCACTCACGCCCTCGGTCCTGCACGCTTCGGACTGCTCGGCGTAAGTTGGGCGTTTCTGGAATACCTGACGCTTTTTGACGTCGGACTCGGCAGGGCGACCGTTCGCTTCGTCGCGGACTCCATCGCCCGCGGTACGCGCGACGTTTCGCAGATCACGTCCGTATCACTGTCGGTGCAGCTGATGATCGGCTGCTGCGCCGCGATCCTGCTCATCGTGTTCGCGCCGTCGCTCGCGCGACACGTCTTCCGGGTCGATCCCGGTCTTGTCGGTGAAGCGTCGCTCCTGTTCATGGTGGTTGCGCTCAACCTTCCCGTGGTGCTCGCGCTGACGACGTTTCGTGGCGTGCTGGAAGGTGCGCAACCCTTCACGCTCAGCAATGCAATCAAGATCCCCGTCTCCGCGGGATCGATCGTAATTCCAGCGCTTCTGGCGCGGTCAGGTCACTCGCTCCCGAACATGCTCATGTGGGTGCTCGTGTGGCGCGCGTTGGCGTCCCTGGTGACACTGTACGCAATTCGGCGAGTAATTCCAGAGTTCCGGGTCGAGCCACCGCGCGACTGGCGGCGACTGCGCAGTCTCATCAGTTTCGGCGGATGGGTCGCCGTGTCGGGCGTGGTGAGTCCCATGTTGATCTACTTCGACCGTTTCGCGCTTGGCGCGCGATCGGGACTTACGGCGGTCGGTTATTACACGGCGCCATACGAGGGAATTACGCGACTGTTGATGATTCCCAACAGTTTGATCACAGCACTATTCCCGCTCCTGACCGGGCTCGGCGTTGTCGCTGCCGCCGGCCGCATCGATCGTCTCTTTGCGTCGTCGATGCGCGCTGTGCTGATCATGATGAGCATTCCAGCGGCCATCGCATTGATCTTCGCGCCGGTTATCCTGCGGGTGTGGATGGGGCCTGTGTACGCGGCACAGGGAGAGCTGGCGCTGCGTATTTTGTCGGTCGGCGTCCTCGTCAATGCGATCGCGCACATTCCGTACACTTTTCTTGAAGCGGCCGGCCGGCCGGACGTGCCTGCCAAGTTCCACATGATCGAGCTCGTGATTCACGTTCCGTTCGCGTGGTATCTCGTTGGGGCGGACGGAATCAATGGTGCTGCGTCCGCGTGGACCGCGCGTGTGACGTTCGATACCATCTTGATGCTCGTCGCTGCGAACAGAATCGTCCCGGTCTCGCTGCGGCGTGTGTTCTGGAACGAGCGTGTCGCTCAGGCGGCAACGTGATCCGTCGGCTCACCGGTCGCTGGCCGCGCACGTGACTCACGTGCTCGTCTCAATAGTTTCCACTGACGAGAGTGATCGTCTCCGACCCTGTCTGGCATCTCTCGCCGACCAGCAGTTTGATGGACGCATCACCATTGCCGTGGTCGTGAACGGCAGGGAGGACGGCACCGCTGAGGTAACGAAAGCGTTGTTTCTGGAGGCGCATCTGATCAGACGCGTCACGCCGTTCGGATTCGCCGAGAATCACAACGCCGCGCTGGCGACCGAAGGCTTTGATTTTGGCCTGGTGCTGAATCCGGACGTCGTGCTGGAACAGGGTTGCATTCGCGAGCTGATCGCAGCGATGCAACGCCACGCAGATGCCGGTGTGGTGGTACCGCTGCTCAGTTATCCGTCCGGCGCGCCGCAACCATCTGCACGGCGCTTCCCGCGCATTGGCGGAACGATCCTGCGTCGCACGCCGCTGCGCAGCATGTTGGGCGATCGGCTCGCGCGCAGCGCACACTACCTACCTCCACCGGCGGAGGATCGGTCAATCGATTGGGCGCTCGGCGCGTGCCTGTTCGTTCGACATGACGCGTGGCAGACGATTGGCGGCTTCGATCCGGGTTTTCGGCCGTTATATGTGGAAGACGTCGATCTGGCGTGGCGCATGTGGGAGGCGGGGTGGGCTGTTTGGCAGACACCGGCCGCTCGCGCAATGCATGAGCACCAGGCGGCAACCGACAAGACGTTCTTCGATCGGCGCACTCTCTGGCATCTGCACGGGATGCTGCGATTCCTGAGAAAGCATCCGCGGATCCTTGTGAGTGGGCGGCATGACTGACGAACGCTCCACGATTCTCTTCGTCCACGCGGCAGATGAGTGGTACGGATCGGATTATGTATTGTACGAGATTGTGCGTTCGCTCGAAGGGAGTGAGTTCACTCCGTTGGTTGTCCTGCCCGATGACGTGATATCGGAGATTCCGCCAGAGCACCGGCTGAGTGGGCGTCTCCGAAAGCTCGGCATCGCTGTACACCATCTCCCCGTCGCCGTCCTGCGACGTAAGTACATGACGCCGATCGGAGCCTTGCGCCTCGCGCACCGGTCACGGCTCGCGCGCCGGAAGATTCTCGAGTGTGTCTCTGGCGCGAAGATCGCTCTCGTGCACACGCATACCGCGGGCGTAATGAGTGGCGCCCTGGTCGCGCGCAAGCTTGGTGTTCCGCATCTCTGGCATGTTTCGGAGATCGTGACTCGGCCGCGTCTGGTCGGTCAGATGCTCGCACGCAGAATCACGCGTGATGCGGACAGCATCGTTACCGTGTCTGCTGCAGTACGCGATCACTTGCTGCGTGCGCAACCGTCGGCGGAACACAAAACGAGAGTCATCTATAACGCCATTGACACCCGGCGGTTTGAGGGAGTTGACGCGCGGGCGATGCGGGCGCGATTTTCACCGGATGGCTGCATTGTAATCGGGATGGTAGGACGGGTTGGGATGTCGAAGGGGCAGGAACTGTTCCTCGAGGCGATGCGCGACGTGGTTCGGTACGTGCCGAAGGTGCGTATCGCACTCGTCGGTGGTGTGCTGGATGGGAATGTCGCAGCGCTGGACGAGCTGCGGGCGCTAGCCGTTCAATGCGGCCTCGCGCAACGCACCGTCGTTGACGGATATTGCGATGACGTGCCAGCATGTCTGGCTGCGATGGATATCGTCGTCCAACCATCGCTACGGCCGGATTCGCTTCCGACGACCGTTCTCGAGGCAATGGCAAGCGGAAAGCCGGTCATCGCCGCGGCAAACGGTGGTTCGCCAGAAATGGTAGTAGACGGAGAGACGGGCTTGCTGTTCCCAACTGGCAATGCATCAGCGTTGTCCGCCGCGATCCAGAGGTTGCTGGCGAACGCCCCACTGCGCGAGCAAATGGGGATCGCGGGCCGCGAGCGCGTTAAGAGAAAATTCGGTCCTGAAGAGTTCAGCGCCGCATATCTGCGGCAATACCGCGCGCTCCGCTCGCAACGGCCGTAATCAGGGCACGCGCAACCACGGTGCGATTAACGGCAGCGAGTGCCCGTTCCATCTCGGCGCTGGAAAGATATTCGCCGGCCGGTGCCACATCATGCTCCGTCTCGCAATACCATCCCGATTCGGCAGCGGAGCCGCCCATGTTGCGCACGAAGAACACCGGAATCTGCGCGGCATTGGCAAGATGTCGCGGTCCCGAGTCGCTGCCGAGAAACGCGGAACAGCGCCCGAGCAGCGCTACCATCGCGCGAATATCGAGCTTGCCGGCGGAGACCGAAGCAGCGGCTCCGATACGGACGGCTTCCGCCGTCAGTAGTGGTGCGTCGTCCGTCGATCCAACGAAAACGACTCGCAGGCCGGGGTGAAACGAAATGGCCTGTTGCAAGACGTCACGAAAAAATGGGGGCGGAAAGTGTCCCGTAGTCTGGCGGGTCGTTAGCGCGCACGCGATCACCGCACTACCGTCGCTTATCCCGAGCCGTTGCCACTCCGCTTCCGCACGTGCGCGATCGACCGCGGAAGGGAAGACGCGTGGCCGGAGCGGCGATTTATCTGATGAGTGCGTGATCGTCTCGACCATCTGCCGAAATTGCGAGGGACGCGACATCGGCACGGGAAGTCGGACACCTACAGTCGCCAGTCCGCTGAATCCCTTCTGGACGAATGCAACCCGGTTCGGAATTCCGAGCCGGACCGCGAGCATGAGCGCCTCGTAGCCACGGGTGTTCTCAGTGCAAAGCGCGACATCGAAGCGCCGCGCACGCAGTGCCGCGCGGTCAGATGCCAGAACCGACGATGCGCTGTCAGAGGTGCAGAGCGGAAGTATTTCGTCGAGCGCCGGATTATCACGGAGGACGACCGCCGCCGCCGGCGTCGTGAGGTACGACCAGCGACACTGAGGTAACGCCGATGCCAGCTGCTCGAGTGAACACGTGCGATAGAGGGCATCGCCGATGTGTCCGTTGCCGAGGATGATACCGGTGCGCCAGGAGTTAGGTTCCGACGATTTCCCGCGTGAGATCGAGCGCGCGAGCAGCCTCAGCGCCGGCGCTGCAACTTCGCTAGCTACCGCCGCGGCGTAGTTGCGCGCATCGCGAAAATCAGTGCGCCTTAACCTCACGCGGCTGGGTCGAACATACCGCGAACGAAACCGTGGATGATTGCGCCGCCCACCGCGCCGCGCCCACGCAGCGTTTCGACAACAGCACGTCCCGGCTTTGTGATCAGAAGGTAAAGTATGGCTGCCACGCGGTTCATGCCGCGATAGTTCCTGCGCACGTACAGCGCGCGGTTTCGATTGTCCCAGAACGCGACGCGTGGGGTGAGGGTCGCTCCTCCGCCACCGGTACTGCGCACCCGATGATACACGTGAGCCGCCGGTGCGATGACCAGGTTGAAGCCGCCAGCGCGCGCGCGAAACGAGTAATCGCCATCTTCCCAGTAGATCGGGTTGAAGCACTCCGCGAGCCCTCCATGCGCGTCGTACAGCGCGCGTGATATGAGCATGGCGCAGCCGGTGACAAATGTCGTCGGCTGTGGTGCGTCACCCGTAGGATGGTCGTACCTATGCAGGATCAGAGCACGCCACGGAATCTCGCGCGCACCCGAGAACCACACGCGGTCACGCTCCGGATGATGGAAGATCGTGCATCCAACAAGGCCGGCATCGGGTGCGAGCGAGAGGGCGTCGGCGAGGCGCGCGAAGTAGTCTGGCGCGACCATCGCGTCATTGTTGAGCAGCAGGAAATGCGACAAGCGCGCGCGGCCCGAAAGGTATTTGAGTCCGAGATTATTGCCACCAGCGAAGCCGAGGTTGGCGCCGGCTCGGACGATCGTGAGCCACACGTCGGCATTTGGTGTCGCTTCACTCTCAATGGCGGCACAATGCAAGGTTGGCGCGAACTCCTCGCCCCAGGCGATGATTTGGTCGACCGATGCGCTCGCCGATCCGTTATCCACGACCACTATACTGTCCGGGCGCGGCGTCGCGGTAAGTAATGACTCCAGCGCGATAATAGTATCCTCGGCGCCGTTCCAGTTGAGCAGGACTACACCGAAAACCGGGTCAGGCATGACCTGGGATTTGCGTCGCCAGGACGCGTGCGGATGCTAGCGATGGCGCCCGCTGTGCAAGCGTGACCGCTGTTCCCGCGTACCAGAAGAAAAGATATGCGACAATCGGGTTATTAAAGAGCGCGCCGGTCACGCCATCGAGCCCTATCCCTAACGCGGCGAGCGCGACCATCATTCCGATGCCACGCTGGGTATCTGTCGTCCCAGCGCGCAACAGCCGCACTCCCGTAGCCATGAACGCAACAAGTGTCGCGATCAACACGCCGACGCCGAGCACGCCCATTTCCACCGCGTACTTGAGATATAGATTGTCGTACGTGATTGGTATCAATCCCGCGCGTTGCGCCGTCTGATCGGTGGTGCCGAGTCCCCAGCCCCAGGGCTGCTCGAAGAATGCAGTTACGCCTGCAGTCCAGTCTTTCAGGTGCGATGCACTGCTCCCCGTTTGCCACGTGAGTGTCTCGAATATGAACGTTGCGAGACTCGGAAATACAAGGACTGCGGCAACTACGATCACCACTGCGCCGGCCGCGGCGATAGCGGCGCTCGTGGCGCGGCGAACATACAGGAGTACGAGCAGAGTCTGCAGCGCGCACACGGCGATAGCGCCTCGCGTGAACGACACTATGAGTCCTGCCCACACCAGTGCGTATCCGAGCCGCATCCACCGCGATGGTGCTTCTGTGCGCGCAAACACCCACGCCGTCGCGGCGGGGAGGAGCACCACGAAGGGCGTCGCGAATCCCTGGCCGGAAAGAAAGACGGAGCCGGACCGGCGTACCATGTGGCCGCCCATCATGCTCCAGTAGTTATCTGGCAGGCCAAATACATTGCCCGCCGTCCCCTGCGGTGTGCCCAGAAAATCGTTGATGTACGACGCGACGCCCAGCCCTACGAGCATCTTCGGCGTTACAAAGATCTGCTCGAGCAAGGCGACTACGGATACCACAAGCAGAACAACAAAGAGGCGCTTGAGCGCTTTCTCGTCGTTGGCGATCTCGGGTGTGCCCCGTCCAATGAAGTAAAACAAGACGAAAAATGCCGCGTCGCGGATGCCAAGGAAGGCGGCGAGTGGCGGGACACTGTTTCCCCACAACGTGTTTTCGGTANNGACAATCCATCCGCCGGCGAGGAGATCCGGGATGGTAATGCTGCTACGGGGGCCAGCGCCACGCGCCATTCGGATCGTGGCCGCGACGACCAGCACAACTGCGAGGATCTCCTTCCACGCGGCGATGCCGCGCACAGTGCGCTCGGAGACACGAAAGAGACCGAACAGCAGTGCGATCCCGAGAATATGAAACGTGAGCCCCCATGTGAAAATGGGAAGCGCACGTGCCGCCAGGGACCTCTGCTCAGGCACGACGCGCGACTGTCGGCACTTTCTCGAGTGCTTTCCGTCGCAGGATTGCGGCGCGCAGTTGGCGTGCCGCCGCGGGATCGCGCCGGCTCCAGTCGGCGTACACAGTGGATATGCCAGCCGTCATCACGCCCAGGAACAATCCAAACAGAATAGCGCCCGGAACCAGCAATCCGTATCTGGGCCAGTACGGCTTGACCGGAGCAACGGCTGAGTCCACGACCGTGATCAGCGCTGCGTCGTTGAACTCGTCCAGTCGAGCCGCCTCGAACTGCTTCTCGACGTTCAGGTACAGGTCCGCAGCAACGTCCTCGTTGCGCCGAAATGTCTCCTCATCGGACGATAGCGTGGGAGAAGAGCGCCACTGGCGATTTCCAACCAGAAAATCGCGATAGCGCGCCTGCGCGGTGCTGAGCTCGATCCTGGCTTCTGCCATGCGCGCCTGCAAGTACACACGCTTTGCGCGCGCGCGCGATGTGCGCTGCTCGAGATTGAACGCGTTTACCAGCGCGATCGCCGCGTTGGCTTCGTGCGCAGCTATCGTGGGGTACCGATCACTCACCGTAACCTTTACCAGATTCGTCCTGACGTCCGACTCGGTGAGCATGGTCTTCTGAAGCAACTTGACGCCAAGCTCGATACGTCGTTTTGGGTCAGTTGAACGAAGCTTCAAGATGTCCACCAAGCGAGCGCTATCGCTCGGGTTGTTCACGCGCGGATCAGCGAAGCGAGTGAGAAGCAACCGTGTCAGCAACTCGCGGCTCTGCATCAGCTCCGCATAGAACGCCGGCGACTCCGTTGGCTCGGCGCCTGTCGCGCCAAGCCCCATGCCGCTGGTAAGGCCGGAGAGCGCGCCCGAGCTGAGACTGCTGATAGCTCCGCTCAGCTTGGATGAGCTTGATGGATTTGGCGCGAACGACACGGTCACACGATAATCCGGTGGCAGCACAATCGTCGCGAGCAGCGCGAGCACCAACGCTACTACCACGCAGACAACGATCGTCCGCCAGCGATTCAATACCCCCGCCGTCCAGAGCGCGAGCGTCAGAGGCTCGGGGCTCGGCTCTGCGATCGAGACGACGTCAGGCATCCGAAGGGTTAGTGCGTACTACGGAGAAGCGCGAGCACCGCGACGAGGCTGGACAGTGTACCGGCCAGCGCTCCGAATGTGGTGAGCGCACTGGTCCCCGGAGTTCCATCGTTTTCCGGTACGAATACCACGCCGCCAGGCTTTGGCTTCGGGATGTAATCCGGTATCAGGAAACGCTGCGACTCCGCATCAACCTTTCCGTTTGGCTGCGTCACATAGGCGTGATCGAGATCCGCCTTTCGCGTTGGGCCGCCAGCTGCGCGGACGTAATAATTGAGATCCTCGCCAGGTGCGTAGGTTACCGCGACCGGCGAGTTGACCGCGCCTTCGACCCGCACAACCGCGTTGAAGCGCGGGATGTACAGTGAGTCGCCGTCAACCAGCAACAGGTTGTCGCGGCTCCTGGGATCCCGCAATACGTCCGGGAGCTCGATGCCGATGCGGCCGATGCGGCTCGATCGCCGGTAGAAGGTCACGCCGTTTGCGTAGCCTTCTGGCGTGAGTCCACCTGCGCGCTTGAGAATGTCGCTTATGTGCTCGTTCTTGCTGAGCAACGAATACTTGCCGGGGAATCGGACTTCGCCGGTCACGCTTACCGTGCGTTGTAACTCCCAACCCGGCTGCCGCAGAACGAGCACGTTGTCGTACGGCTTGAGCTGTACGTCGGGCGTCGGGCCGGCTGGAGCAGGCAAGCCCGGTGGTCCCGCGTACTGCCCGTTTGCGCTGCGCTCGAACAGATAGCTGGAGTCGAGCGGCACCGAGAATTCGCGCGCTGTGACCGTACCAGTTCTGTCGTCCGGCAAACGCGCGATTCGCACTTCGTTCAAGAGCGCGCTCTGCTCCAGACCGCCGGCCTGAAGCACGAGATCGCGGACCGTCATTCCTTCGTGATACGGATATTGACCGCTCTTGCGTACCGCACCGTTGATCGCCACGTAACGCGTGGGACGGAATTCGGTGACCGAGTAAACAGTGAGATTGTCGTCCTCGAGCAGCTGGAAGTCGTTGATCACCGCGCCGCTGGAATCTCTGAGCGTGGCGCGAAGCTGCTGGCGCGTCGAATCGGGGTTCAGGCGCGTGATCAGTACTTCACCGAGATATGTGTCCGGCTTGATGCCGCCGGCAAGCTTGAGCGCGCTGCTGACCGTCATTCCAGGCGTCAGGCCGATAGTACCCGGCATGTTCACGTTGCCGCGCACCGTTATGCGGTTGTGCACACGCGTCGCGACAGGGAAGACTCGAATCACGTCGCCTGGCTGCACTGGAACCGCTGGCCCCGTTCCTGTCAGGAATGCGTCCGACACGATGTCAGTCATCACACGATCTCGGCCCGGCGTGCGCTCGGACGGCGGCACAATGCGCTCAACCTGAACCCGCTGGCGGGATGCAGTAGCCTTGAAGCCGCCGGCGAACCGAAGTGCGTCCGCGAGGCTTTCAGTCGGCTTGATCTCGTATGTTGCCGCGCGTACTACCTCTCCAACAATGCGCACGCGTGCGAGATGGACCGGAACGAAGACGATGTCGCCATTCTCGAGTCGCACGTCGTTCGATGCGTCGCCGTTCACCAGGTAGTCGTAAAAATCCATGTGTGAGACGAGCTTGCCACCGCGGCGAACCTGTAGGTCGCGCAGGCTGCCGTTATCTGTTGGACCGCCCGCCGCGTATAGCGCCGAGAGAAGTGTACCGGACGCAGAAACCTGATACGCGCCAGGCGCCATCACGTCGCCCACAACATACACCATGTTACTGCGCAGTTTGGCAGGTGTGATGGAGAAGTGGGTCGTTGCCCCTCCGCCACGTGTCACGCCGGAGTAAACGCGTCCGAGCCTATCGTACAGCACATTGTCAAGTTGTGCGAGCGTCAGGCTGTTGACATAAATCTGGCCAACCTGCGGAACGACGATGAATCCCTGTCGCGTGACGTCAAGCTGGTACGATGCCTCCACGTCGCCCGTCAGGATCAGCACGAGCTGGTCGCCAGGTCCGACGCGGTAATTCGCATCGACCGGACCCGACATGTTCGGATTGAACAGCGTCGTGGAACGCCGGAAGAAGTCCAGGCCGAAGATCGAGAAGCCGCTGTCGCGTTGCGCCTGAGCCATGATGTCGGGCCGGTGCAGCGAATCCGCTCGCGCCTTGCATGCTCGCGCCAACGCCTGACGCTGGCGGCTGTTCCGAACACTGTCGGTGGTGAACTGATTCTGACTCTGGTTGCCCCTTGCGCCGGAGTTGCCGCCGGTCATGCTCCCCGACATCGAGCCCTGGCCATTGCTGCCGAACAGTCCGCCCTGCGGCTGCAGCGAGCCGCTAGTAGTGTCTCTCGAGAAGCCGTGACGCGTCTGATTGAATAGCGTATCCGCGTACATCAACGAGTCGGGGTTGAGGCCGCATCGCAGAAGGTCCAGATCAGTGCTATCCGCGATCCCCAGCTGCTGAACGGCCGAAAACACATCTTCCGTGTTGGCCGTAGAATCGGTGGACCCACCCCCGCCCAAATAGGCGTCGAGCAGGTTCTCCGGATACCCCGCAGCTCGCAAACGCGCTCGGACCTGGTCCGGCGTCATGCCGCTTGTCATGATCCGTTGTTTGAGCTGCTGAAGCATTGCCGGATTCTGCAGCATCTGCTGCGCTTGAGCAGTAGTCGGGTTCTGGGCCGCGACTACCGCTGGCGCTCCGTATACGACAACGGCCACGAGGAGTGACCGGAGGTTCAAAGCACGCATGCTCTGGGTTGTGATGAGAGGAAGGTAGGCTAGTGGTCGTGCAGGGACTCGAACCCCGG
>PLEG01000287.1 GCA_003136975.1 Gemmatimonadota bacterium
GCGATGGCAACGATGCACGTCGAGGTCCCGATTACGTTGACGACGTCGCCTTCGATGATACCCGCGCCGATCGCGTCCCAGTGCGCGTCGAACGCTCCGACTGGAATCGGAATGTCCGCCGTGAGCCCAAGTTTCTCGGCCCACTCCGGAGATAGTACACCGGCGACATTGTCCGACGTGAGATAGCGGCCCTGGAGTTTGTCGCGAATACCGGCAAACAGTGGATCCACTGCGCAGAGAAATTCTTCGGAGGGAAGGCCGCCGAGTTCCTCGTTCCAGAGCCATTTATGACCCATGGCGCAGATCGAGCGTGCTATATCACGCGGATCGGTGACACCGCACAGCACCGCGGCGACCATGTCACAGTTCTCGAGCGCCGTGACGAGCCTGTCGCGCTTATCCGGATTGTGTCGCAGCCAGTGCAGTAGCTTGGCGAAGCCCCACTCGGAGGAATACACGCCGCCGCAGTAGTCAATCGCCTCCAGGCTGTCGCGATGCGCGATCTCGGTTATGAGAGCTGCCTCATCTTTCGAGCGATGATCGGCCCAGAGATAGTAATCATCCAGCGGGATGAGACCCTCGCCCACCGGGATCACAGACGAGCCCGTTGTGTCGAGTGCGATCGCGAGAATGTCGCGGCCATCGACGCCAGCGTTCGTGAGTGCCAGGTGCATCGCGTCGACCAGCGCGTTCATCTGCGCGTCGTGCGACTGAGTAGCGAAATCGGGATTATTGTGATCGCGCAGCAGTGGCAATCCGGCGACGCCAGCACCGAGTTGTCCAATCCTGCTATCAACGATTGCGACGCGCACACTCTGCGTGCCGAAATCAACTCCTGCGACGATGGCCACTCGGTTACACGTGCTTGTGAACGTCCCAGCCGAGATATCGCGACGTAGCCTCATATACGGACTCGGCCACAGTCGCCATCGTGCCGGCGACGTGATGTTCGAAACCGTTCTCGCAGATAAAGCGCAGCAGCTCCTGCAGACGCGGAATCTCCACTACACCGGCGCCGCCAAACGTGGTGAGCGGATCGTTGGTGAATCGTCCGTTACCCACGTAGCCGCGAATGCGACCACTGCGATCGTCGGTCGAGAAGCGCGCGTACGTCATGGGATTCGCCTTCACCTTTCCAACAACGGTGCCGTAAGTGTTCTCGCGCCCAACGGTGCCAGCGATGATCGCCTGGTAGTCCATCTGAACGTCTTCGAAGAAAGCCTTCGGAAGGTTGCTGCAGTGGAAGCAGACCGCCTTGTTTGGATCATCTCCGTAGTTGTTATTCCAGTCGAGCAACGCGCTCGGTGTCTCGGACGCGAGTGTCAGTGCGTACATGCTGATGGTGCCGCAGACATCCATCTCGCATGCGCTTGGAAGATTCACGTCGCTCATCATGCTCATGACAGTACACGGCACGACGCCGAAGAACTCTTCCATCGATGTCCAGCACTGTACGGCGCTCACCGTGACGTCTACCTCCTTCATCCAGCGGTCGATCACGAGTCCGAGCTTCGCCATCTTGACGAGCGCTTCCGACGGAATGCCATCGGTGGTGACATACGCCTCGATTTCGTCGAGCTTCGTGCGGACGTGCGGATCGTCGCTCGCCAACCGATCGATGCGTCCGAGGATTTCGGACAGGTCGATCGGCTCCACAGCGATCCCGGACGCCTCGAGTATCTTCTCGCTGAACCTCACTGTCTTGAACGCCGCCGGCCGAGCTCCGATTGCGCCGATGCGCGCGTGCTTGAGACCTCGCACAACGCGACAGACGCCGGTGAAACTGCGCAGATCCGCGCGGAAGCTATCGGACTCCGGCCGCTGGGTGTGCAGCGATGTGAGCGAGTACGGAATACCGTACTGGGTGAGCACGTTACAGGCGGACATCTTTCCGCAGAAAGCGTCACGTCGTGCGTCGATGCCCATCTTCGCCGGATCGTCCGCCGCGGCGTGGATGAGCACGGGCACGTTGAGGCCGGCCATCCGGAGCGTCTCCGCGATCGCGCGCTCGTCGCCGAAGTTGGGCAGCGTGACGATCACGCCGGCGATTCTGTCAGCGTTGGCGCGGAAGAGCGCCGCACACGCTTTGGCCTCGTCCCGGCTCTCGACGGCTCCGTGAACCGAATCGTCCGGACCGAGCGCGACCGCGTCGATGCCCTCCTCGGCAAGCGCCTTGAGCATGTCTTCGCGTCCGGTGCGGGCAAGATGGCCAGGGAAGAAGCCGCGATTGCCCACGATCACCCCCAGCGTCACACGCTCGGCGGGGCCGGAACGGGACGGCCGTGGCGCCGGCCTGGCTGCACGCTTCGCGGTGAGCTTTCCACCGGCATTTGACTCGAGTTTATGAATCTGCATTTGGGTCCGGGGTCAGGATTGTATACAATACCTCAACGCCAGAGCAGTCGAAAGAGTCCGGACACCTTCATAGTCAGCGACGTCTAGTTTGGCAGACGCGGAGTTGCTTTATCTGATCGAATACGGGCGGTAGCATCCGGTCGGCAATAGTTCTTTCGCTAGCCCAACTTCCGGACGATTATCTCACAGTTGGCAGCGCCACGATGCATGCATCGCGTCTCTGTCACGGTGAGAGCTTCACCAAAGTGAATTCCCAGTCCCTTCGCGATACCGATCGCGACGTTGCACATGCGGCGAGGAGAGTCGTAGATAAGCACTACCTCATAGGGGCCTGTGCGCGAACAGTCTCTTTCGTCGTCACGCGGGCTGCTCCGTCATTAACGAGCTGCGGAAGCCCACAGAGAAGGTGAAAACGCGGCCGTAGCGGTACAACTAGACACTAACGAAAAAGCCCTGCATCGTAACTGCATGCAGGGCTTTCGTTTATCAGTCGGGGTGGCCGGATTTGAACCGGCGACCTCTTGCTCCCAAAGCGTGGGCGGGGAAGCGGCAATACAGGTTAAGTGGCGCAATCACGCGAGCTTACGCACATCTCCGCGCGAACGGCGCGAACGGATCTCGCGTTATTCGCGCAGAATTGCGGCCCCAGCGGCCCCAGCGGCCCCAGCGGCCCCAGCGAAACTCATCCTGACCCGGATGCCCTCGCCGGGATAATTCGCCGTCTCGTCGTGACTCGCCGGCGGTTCCTGGCAGTTTACGCGCGGTGAGGCCACTGTTTACATTGCGGAGCGTTGCGTTTATTGCGTTTACGCGGTCCAGGCATTACTTCTTAAATCAGTCCTCTCTCTCCGCCCTCTCCCGAGCACCACATGTCACATCCCACTGCACTCGCCGACTCTCAACTTCTTGGGATCGTGGACGCAGCCCCGAAGGCTGCACGCAGAGCTGCAGCCCGGAGCGCGGCAGTGCTTGGCTTGGTGCCAGCTGGCACCTCGGTGTCGGTCGCTGTAGAGGGACAGGATCCTGTGCAGCTCCCACGTCAGGTTGAGCGTGCTCTGGCGATTATGCTGCGCGAAGCGGCCGAGGGTCATACCGTAGCCGTCGTGACCATTGGCCAGGAGGATCTGACAACAACGCAAGCAGCCCGGCTACTCGGCGTCTCCCGACCACATGTCGTGAAGTTGATCGACAGCGGACTCCTGCAAGCCCACCGCGCCGGCACGGCTCGGCGTGTAAGGGCAGCCGATGTCGCCGCGTACAAGCGCGTCGTTGAGGAGCGTCATGCTATCCTCGACGAACTGGCCGCGGAGACACAGGATATGGGACTCTACAAGGTTTTGCCCGTAGCGAAGCGCGCGACGAAGCACGCGGCACGGTAACTCTGAACCTCGGTTGCAGCCGGTTGGTGCGTGTTCGCATCCACTCGTAGGCTGGTGTAATGCCTAACCAACTGCTCCCGGTCGCGGTTCTCGACGCCAATATCCTTTACCCGCAATTCCTCCGCGATGTGATGCTGCGGGTGGCAGCGGAGAATCTTTATCTCCCACACTGGTCGGCACAGATCCACTCCGAGTGGATCCGGAATGTGCACGCCGATCTAGGAATTCCGCTCGACCGCATCCGTGCTAGTCAGCAGCGTATGGATAGCGCATTTCCTGGTGCAAGTATTCCGTCCTCTCCCGAGGACGAAGCAAAATTCCCGACCGTGCATGTGAAGGACCGCCATGTCGCTGCTACCCGACGCGCAATACCTGACTACATTGGCGCGCGGTATCAGCCACGAGGCCGGTCTGGCGACTGACCCTCGGGTCGCCAGCGATGTGAAGAACGAGCAGGCCAATCGCAATGTCATTGCAGCTCTGTTCTTCGACGCTGCAACGGACATCTACTGTTCGCTCGGGGATCCGCGACTCGCTCCGCTCCGTGGTTGGCGTGTGTTAGCGTCGTCTTCGCAGCTGGCAAGGATGTGTTGACCCCGGAACTATTGCAGAGAATCGCAAACGAGCCACGTGATGAGCCAGCGCCCGATGAGACTCGCGATGACACTGTTGGTAGGGTTTAACGCTCAGCGCCGAGGCCGTCAGAATGTTATCGCCTGTACTCGATAAGGCTTATTCGGTCTGTCAATGATCGTTTGAAATTGGCACTGCGCCGATTTTGGTGAGGCGCGAAACAATGGATTAGGCTTCGAGGATCGTTTCAAAAGTGGTAGGACCTGCGGAAGATCCTTATTTCCACCCTTTTCGACCATAGCTGATGAGATTTTGCGACTACCGCTTCTGCAGTACCTTCATCATCGCAATCGCGTGGACGCGTGTGCTCAGCTCGCAAGCGCCGAGTGCGGCACACCTCGACAGTGTCATGGTCGTCGCGTCCCGAGCGCAAGCGGGCTCGGCCGGCCGTACAGTAGACATCATCACGCGAGACGCAATCTCTCGCTCTGCCGCTCGCACGCTAGGTGAGTTGATCGGAACGCGCCTGTCCATCGATGCCTACACCCGCTCACCGGCGCAAGCGGATGTTTCGATCAGAGGCTCGACGGCCGAACAGGTCCTGATTCTTATTGACGGTGTGAGGATGAGTGACGTGCAGAGCGCGCACTACGCTTTGGACTTGGGAATTCCACTCTCGGCGATCGAACGCATCGAGATCATGCGCGGACCAGGCTCAGCGCTGTACGGACCGAACGCTATCGGAGGCGTGATCAACATCGTGACACGTAGCGCTTCGTCTCCTGTCCCTGGTGTTGCTCCATCTACCGAAATCAGTGTCCGATCGGGGAGTTTTGGCACGCTCGGTCTTGGCGGCTATGGAGCGCGCCTGATGGGGCGGACTTCGCTCACTGCCTCCCTTCAGGTAGACAGATCCGATGGCCACCGGCCTGACACTGACTACCGCATCGCACAGGCGCGGCTCGGTGCAACCCATCCGCTGGGCGATGGCGCCCTTGTATCCGACATGTCGGTTGGCGTCCGCGACTTCGGTGCGTCGGACTTCTACTCGCCATACAACTCGAGCGAGCGCACTGGAACGACCGCTGGCGATACCCACTGGAGCGGTGCGCTTGGCACTTGGACCGTGACCGCAGGCGGCCGCACGCGGCTTCACACTGACCGGTTCACTCTCGTGCGGAACAACCCGGCACTATACGAGAATCGCCACCGCTCGTGGCAATCGGGCGTCGATGTGACTGCGCGAACTCCAGTCTCGAGCCATGCAACGCTCGTCGCCGGAACAGAAGCCGAGCATGACCAATTGTCGAGCGCGCGCCTTGGCGGTAGGCGTGAATGGCGTGGAGCCCTGTACGTTGAAAGCTCGGTCGACCTCAGCCCGCACGTCCAATTGACCGTCGGTGCACGCGATGACCACGCGTCAGTGTATGGAGGCTTCCTGTCGCCGTCAGTGGCGGCTTCGATTACCGTGGTAAGCGATCTCGTCGTCCGCGGTAGCGCCGCTCGCGGATTCCGGGCGCCCACATGGACCGAGCGCTATTACACGGATCCCAACAACATCGGGAATCCGACTCTTCGGCCGGAGCGATTCTCCAATGGTGAACTCGGCGGACGATACTCACCGCGAGCGGCGACTGCGATCGGCCTCACGGTCGACGTCGCAGGATTTGTGCGTCAAGCCGACAACCTGATTGATTGGGTACGGCCCGTAGGACGTGTGGATGCCCCATGGCAGGTCGCAAACGTCGGGACCGGTACATTTCGCGGAATCGAAGGATCTGTCAGCGCGTCACCAGCGTCACGAGTAACCCTCGCTGTCGGTGGGAGCGGGCTCGTCTTTGAGGATGGTGCATCGCCCGGCCTGGCCGGCAAGTATGCGCTCCGGCCGATCACGCGCCAGATCACCGCATCTGCGTCCGTCCCGCTGGTTGGTCCGGCCGATGTTGCCGTTGATGTGCTCCACGCACGACGCGCACTGGATCCGGATTACACCACGGTGAATGTGCGCGCCAGCTTGCCGCTCGCACGTTTACGTCTGTTAGTGGATGCAACCAACCTTTCGAACGCCTCATGGATCGATGCGTCGGGGCACGTGGCACAGGGCCGTGCGATGTTCGTTGGCCTCGAATGGTAAGTCGAGAATCGCGTGCCCAGCAGACCCAACCTCTATCCGTGTAACTCGGGGGACACGTCTATCCGTGCTTGACAAGCACGGTGATAATGGATTTTGATGAAGGCGTGGTCCAGGGTTAGTCTTTAAGGTCCGTCTCTTCGTGTAGGAACAAGA
>PLEG01000077.1 GCA_003136975.1 Gemmatimonadota bacterium
CGAGGCCTCCTTAATGACCTCGAATCTAGTTGGCGCAAATCAGGCGGGGATAGTGCGGAATCTGGCCATTTCACTTCGATTCCTGGCCAATGCTTTAGCTGGCAGTCGCGGGCTACTAGTTGGTTGGAGCTTGCGGCGTTCCGTGTGATGCACCGTAGAATCACGACCGGACGGTCTTTCCCAATTCTTCCCGATGGCTTGTCCAGAGGCCGTTGGCTGTCATTTCCGCGCGATGGTATCCGAGCACTGTTGCTCGCGTCGCTACGGAAAGCAGCCCATCGATTACGAAGATCGCGCTGAAGGAGGTCGGCGACTCAATAATACGCGATAGGTGGCCCCACGTAGCTGCACGCAAGAGATCGTACTCCCGAAAGAGCGAGGCGACCTCCATCTCCTGCGTCCTCCGGCACTCGCCGTGCGAGCATGCGGCGGCGATCAGTGCGTCAACCCGCAAGTCGCGCGACGCGTCGCTCATCGCACAGTCGATCACACGCGTAATCACACTCGCAAGATTGTTTTGCCGCTCACTTTCCTCGAGCGCGGACCACGGAAGTGCTGTCGTATCACGATCCCAGTCTGCCATTATCTCCGGGACTTCGGCTAACAACAACGGATAGAGTTCAGCGTACGGAGCGACCTCGGCACTTCGCGCGGCGTGAATTCGCCGCGCTGCCTCGAGCACTGACTCGGGTGCTCTTCCGACGGGCTGTTCCATTGTTCAGTCGGGGAATGGTTGCCGTCGCCTTCGCTCGACGCTGAGTCGTCCCCATGCGGCTCAGTCCTAGAAATGTGTACTTTCACGCAACTACGTCAAGCGCCGCGGTTCACCGCGCGCTTTGTGTCGATCTCCTCGCTGCGAGAAGTGAACATTTGTTGTCGGCTGTCGGTACTCAGGTATGTCATGGCGTTTCGTATTTCACCAATACGCGCTGCCGTTCGGCGTAACGCGTAAGTCGTGGGTGATAGCGTTCCGATGCATCTAACGTTGCGGTCGTCATTGGTCGGCGCGGAGCAGTTCCACCTGGCGGCGCAGGGAAATCACACCGTTAAGGTCAAACCTCACCGCTAACTGGGATTTCAACAAATCGTGATTGGCTTCGTCATCACGCGCCCACACGGTCGCGACATGCACGTTGTTGTCGAGCGCACGATAAGCAAAGAAGTGGTGTGGCCCAAAGTGCGCATCGCACTCGCCGAAACGTTCCTGCACCCATGCATCAGTCAATGCGATCCGGCGATAGGTCCCGAACATTGCATCCATGGTCGGCGGCGGCGCCTCTGACGGCATTGTACGTAACACCTTGAGGCAATAGAGCAGTTCAGGAACTTGGACGCCTTCACGTTTATCTACAGGTGGATCTTTGCTGACATCACTGCTATACGCCAGCACACGCTCTCGGATCGGGACTACGCCGGTTTCGATTAACTGATGTAGCATCGCTGCGGGAGGCCGCCCGAGCTCAAGCTCTCCACGCATGAAGCCCACTATATCGGATTCGGAGAGTCCAGCATTCGACAGAGTCTCCCGTACTTGATCTGATGTGCACAATCCTTGTTGCACGCAAGACTGGACCTTGGTGATACGCATTCTTACTGATTCCCGGAAATCGTGTTGTCGTGGTGCATTGGCCTCCCTCTCGTGAGGCTCAGTGCAAGCCGGTATGAGACCTCAACCCTGGCGGCAATGCCGTTGTGCTCCCGGGCGAGGGCTGTTCAAAAATTGGGGATTCTGGAGCTACTTGGTAGTGCGGAATCTGGCCAATTCACTGCGATTCCCGGCCAAACTGTACTCAACCCCGTCCCTCAGGGCGTTTACTTCCGCAGAATATGGTTTCCAGCCGGTGGCTCATCGACTGTTGGAGCCACCGGGCAGTTCCGAATGCTGGCGCGCTAGCGGCGCGGATGCCGAGTCATCAGCAGGTTCGGGCCCAGGGAACGATGTCGAGGCGCTCGAAGGGGATCGGCTTACCGGTGTTTTCACAAATACCGAAGCGGTCGGGCTCGTGGTACAGTCGCTGGAGGGCAGCGTCGATCTCGCTCAGGGTTTTGGATTCCCGGTCGGCCATGACGGCGTCGAGCTCTTGCTGCATTGTGTCGGTACCCTGGTCGGCCATATGCAGCGGCATCTTGGTGAGGTCGCCGGCTTCGTCCTGCTCGTCCTCCTCCTCGTGCTCGTCGGCAAAACGGGCGAGGAGTTGTGTGGTACGGTCGCGCTCCTCGAGAAGGCGCGCCTCGATATGCTTGAGCTGGGCTGGGGTCATGGGACGATTCCCATGCAAGGGTTGGGCGAGCGCGATCCGGAATCGTCCCGGGATTGTCAATCAATCCGGGGGTGGGCGGCAAAAAAGGCCCACATCACATCGGTCGCGACCACATCCGAGTCGTCTCGACCGGGAAATGTGTACCACGGAACTTCGTCACCGGGCCAGCGGTGAGTGCCGTCGATTATCGTGTAGAGCGTGACCTCGGTGCCACTCGCGCACGGTCGATAGCTCTCGATTATGACGTTCTTGTCGGCTGACACGGTCCGTGATGCGGGAACGGTCGTGCACCTGTCGGCTGCGATCCAGAAGGCAATGGTGTTTTTAACCGACACGATGTTATCGGGGCCGTCTGATTCGGGGCCGCCGTGATATGGCACGGACGGATCAGCGAGTCCGTGGAAATGAATGACGGAAACGGCATGTGGAGGCGGCGCGATTCGCAATGTGTCGCCACGCTCGTCGATCATGCCGATGGAGCCAGCCGTGACGCCAACCGCGGCAAGCTTGTCGGAAAGTGTCGATGCGAGGCGGTAAGTCATGATGCCGCCGTTGGAATGTCCGGCGGCGTAGATGCGGCGATGATCTATGCGGTATTTGCGTTCAAGCAGATCGATTATGTCGCGCACGAACGCGATGTCATCACGCTTGCGCGGACCGTCGATCGCCGTGTGCCAATCGCTCGGATCTCCCTGTGCTTGCGGGTACACCGCAATGAATCCTTCGGCGTCAGCCTTGTCGCTCATCCCAGTGTACTTCTCAAAGTGCTCGGCGCTTTCGCCATGGCCGTGCAGCACTATGAGAAGTGGCACTCTGCGTATCGTGTCGTAGTGCGCCGGGATGTGCAGGAGATACGTGCGCAACTCGCCAGCGACGTACATCTTCTGTTCAGATGTTACGCCCTCAGGGCCGTTGCGTATGGTGGTGTTCGTGCACGCCTGCGCGGCGAGCAGAGAGAATACTGCGGAGAGAACTACGGCGCGCGCTAGCATCGCACGCGTCAAGACTACGGGAGCGTAAAGGCTACGCGTCGTTCAACGGGATGCGTGTCCGTGGCGAGGAGTGCAACCGCGGTATATGCTCCGTGCGCACCGTTGGTATCCCAACTGTCTTCCATGGTCAGCGTGTCACGCGATTTAACGGTGAGCGCCTGCATCGTTTGCGTGAAGAGTCTTCCCGCGCTCGCGCGCCAGACAGTCTTGCCTGTGGAATCGAGCACGGCGATGTCATGTGTGCGTGCGTCGGCGAATCGAAGCTCGACCGTTTTTTTGGTGTTGTTCGTGACGCGTAACGCGAAATCAACGCGTGATCCGGTTCGTGCAAGATCAAGCTCGGTAGCGACGGTGGACGGCAACTTGTGGGAAGTTGACGCGCGTGACTCGGCTGAGCGATTGACCGCGTTCGAGCCCGCAGTTTGTGAGTGCACCCATGGACCGCATGCGTAAACGAGCGCAGCGGCGCAAAGGGAGGTTATGACGAGGCGGTTTTCCATACAAGGTGCGACGCGGGAAGGCGGTTGTCGGACGGTCGTCGCGAGAGCCAAAGTTATCAACGGAAGGACGATGGAGCAAGCGCGAGGTTACAGATAACTGGTTGGAGTATCGGCAGTTAGGGCAGGATCACAAATGCGGGATTGGCGACATCAATTGTTAAACATCCGGCGCCAGGGCCCTATTCCCGGGCAGCTTGAACTTTTTTTCACAAGCCGGTTAAATTTCGGCAGCGTGGGTGACAAGGGGAGTGCGCCATCGGCGTCGGAGTTCGCCGGGATCGGGCTTCAGTTTGCCGCCTCGATCGTGCTCTTTGTATTTGCTGGCCAGTGGCTGGACAGGCGTTTGGGCACCGGTCCGTTATTCCTGATACTGGGTGTGTTCCTGGGCGCCGGGGGCTCTTTCTATAGCATGTATCGAAAGCTCATGGCGGCGCAGCAGAATGACCCGAGGGATAAGCGGTGACGGGCGAGACGAGCCGAGCCATCTGGACTTCGGTAGGTGTTGCAGTGGTAGTGCAGGTCCTCGCGTTGCTCATTGGACGATCGTTCGGTAAGGATCGGGTTCTGGTGGGCTGGGGGATGGGCGCTCTGCTCAGGCTGCTGACGGTGATGGTTTACGGTTTCGCAATAATTCCCGCGCTCGGCCTTTCGATGGCGCCCGCGCTGCTGTCGCTGGTGGTCATTCTATTCGTTACGACGTTGTTCGAACCCTTCTTGCTCACTAAATAGATGCTGCTCGCTGGTCCTGGAATCGACATCATCACGCCGCATATCACGGACGCACACGCGATAGACTATCCGTGCCTGCATCCGGGGTTCGTGTGCGAGTTGCCGCTGCCGCGCTGGGCGCCGATCCATATCGGCTCGTTCGCCATTGACATGTCGCCGACCAAGCACGTGGTCTGGCTAGGGATCGCGGCGCTGCTCTGCGTCATCACGATGTTGATGGCTGCCCGGGCGCATGCCAAGACGACGTTTGGCGGCCAGAGGGCGCCCTCGGGTTTTGGGAATGGGATGGAGGCGTTCGTGCTGTTCCTTCGCAACGAAGTCGTCATCCCGAACGTGGGGCCGCGTGGCGACAAGTTCGTCCCGTTCATCCTGACGCTTTTCTTCTTCATACTGTTCGCCAATCTGTGCGGGTTGATTCCGTACGGATCGACCGCGACTGGCAACATATCGGTCACGGCTACGCTGGCGCTGGTAACGTTTGTCGTAGTGGAGATTGCCGGTATGCGGGAGCAAGGCGCGGGGTACCTGAGCACGATATTCTACTGGCCGCATGACGTGCCGCTCGCGGTGAAGATGCCGATGACGCTCATCATGACGCCTGTGGAGATAGTCGGAAAGTTCACCAAGCCATTCGCGCTGGCGATACGTCTGTTCGCCAACATGACCGCGGGCCATGTAGTTCTCCTGGCGCTGATCGGGCTGATCTTCACCTTCAAGAGCTACATCGTCGCACCGGCGCCACTGGCGATGGCTGTCGCGATCTCGATGCTCGAGTTGTTCGTGTCGTTGTTGCAGGCATTCATCTTCGCGCTGCTAGCGGCAGTATTCATAGGGCAGATTCGAACGTCGAGTCACTAGGAAGGCAGGTCGTAGCTGCGCCGTGGTGAGCTGGTAATAACACAATTGATGTACCGGGCATTGGCCCGGGAAGCCCGTTGGGACTTATCCCGATGACGGGTTGCGCTACACCGGAGCGCGCTGGAAATCCGGTTATACGATTTATTCGGAGCTGATCAAATGATGTATCCTCTGTTGCAGGCAGCCGTTGGCGCGACCAAGGAGTACGCGGGCGCGTGGGGAATGATGGGTGCAGGCATCGGTGCAGGTCTGGCCGTGATCGGCGCCGGCATCGGTATCGGCAAGGTTGGTGGACAGGCGATGGACGGAATGGCGCGTCAGCCAGAGCGTGCAGGCCAGATCCAGACCGCGGCGCTTATCTTTGCGGCACTTGTTGAAGGCGTTGCTCTGTTCGCAATCGTCGTGTCTTTCGTGATTCAGCAGAAGTTCACGTTCTAGTCTGTTTCACAGCTGTGAAACAGCGGCTTCACAGGCTGCTTCCAAACTGCGAGAATTCACGGTGACGGCTCGACAATCGGCCGTCACCGTGGGCTCCACTGAATAGTGCCACTCATGCATTTCTTTCTCCTGCAGGAAACAATTCAGCACGGTGCCGCTGAGGCTCCGACCGGTCTGCTCTCGCCAACTGGCGGAGTGATGGTCTGGACGCTGGTGATCTTTATCGTGCTGCTGCTGATTCTCACGAAGTACGCGTTCAAGCCGATCACCAAGGCTGTCGAAGAGCGTGAGAAGGCTCTGGCCGACGCCATCGCGGCGGCTCAGCGCGATCGCGACGAATCGAATCGGCTGCTTCAGGACCAGCGCGAGCAGATTGCCGTTGCGCGGGATGAGGCTCAGAAGATCATCGCCGATGCGCGTGCCGCCGCGGAACAGGTTCGTGGCAAGATGATCGAGCAGGCGCATGGCGAGACGGGCGATCTGCTCGACCGCGCTCGCCGAGAAATCGTTGCCGAGCGGGACCGCGCGATCGCGGATCTTCGCCTCGAGGCAATCGATCTCGCCATTGCTGGCGCATCGCGTGTGATTGGCAAGAACATGGACGAGCAGTCGAACCGTCAGCTTGTCGAGAGCTTCCTGGCGTCGATCCCGAACTCGAAGATCGCGCCGAAGGTGACGGTCTGATGCAGGAGCGCTCGAACCCCGTTTCCCGGAATTACGCCGAGGCGCTGTTGGCGCTCGGGACGAAGGCGGGCGATCGTGAAGGGTTTGGCGTGATGATCCGTGACGTCGCAAACGTGATTGCGCAGGACGCGACGGTCAAGCTATTTCTCGAATCACCGCGGGTGTCATACGAACGGAAGAACGTGATTCTGGCGCAGGCGTTCGGCGATCGTGTGCCGCGCGTCTTTCTTCGATTTCTCCAGACGATGGTGCACAACCGCCGGCAGATGATGATTCCGGAGATCGCGACGGAATATGCAAAGCTTCTGGACGCGGAGGAAGGTCGTGTGCACGCTGAGGTTACGCTTGCGCGACCGATGACCGATGCGGAGACCGCTGGCATCGGCGCTCAGCTTTCACGAGTGCTTGGGAAGAAGGTCTTGCCGCAGGTGACCGTGGATCCTGCGATCATGGGTGGAATAATCGTGAAGGTCGGCAACACGGTGATGGACGGGTCGGTAAGGCGCCGGCTGAGCAAGCTGGCCACGCGCATGCGCGCGATCGCGTAGCCGTCGATGAGCGGAAAGTCAGACGTCAAGTACGTCGAAAAGCCGTGGGGCCATGAGGTGATCTGGGCTCACACGCCGCTCTACGTGGGGAAGGTGCTGCACATCAAAGCTGGCCAGGCACTATCGGTGCAGTATCACGAGCAGAAGGACGAGACGATCTATCTGCTCAGCGGCGAGATGATCTACCGTGTTGGTGCGATAGGCGACAGCGAGCTGAAGGAGATCTCGCTCAAGGCTGGTGAATCGTTCAGGAATGAGCCGGGAACGGTACACCAGATGGAAGCTGTTACTGACTGCGACGTGCTGGAAGCATCGACTCCGCATCTGGATGATGTGGTACGTTTGAAGGATCGCTACGGCAGAGAGGGGACGAGCGCGGCGTAGGGGCAGGGATCGATGCCTGCGTGCCGTTCGGCGTGCCTCACTTGCGGCCGGAGGAACAGGAGGGCAGGCACGGGGGCCTACCCCGACCCCGATACGAGGTAGCAGAGTGAAAGTGATCATCCCGCTCGCTGGGAAGGGAACGCGGCTCCGCCCGCATACGTACCTCACGCCAAAGCCGATGCTGCGGGTGGCTGGGAAGCCTGTGATGCAGTATGTGCTCGACGACGTGAAGAAGCTGCCGAACATCGAGCAGATCGTGTACATCACGGGCCATCTGAAGGAGAAAGTAGAGGCCTTCGCCCGTGAAAGCACCGACATTCCATCGGTTTTCGTGGAGCAGAAGATTCAGGACGGCACCGCGGGCGCTGTTGCGCTCGCGCGGGAATACGTAGATCAGCCGGTTCTCATAATATTCGTGGACACGATATTCGACGCGGATCTCTCGGTGATCGAGGCGTCGGATGCTGACGGGATAATCTGGACGAAGGAAGTCGAGGATTACCAACGTTTTGGCGTCGTTGTGACGGACGAGGCTGGCTTCATGACGAAGATCGTGGAGAAGCCCACGACGCCTATCTCCAAGCGCGCCAACATTGGGTTGTATTACATCAAGAACTGGCAGCTGCTGTATGAGGGCATCGCCAGTGTATTGAAACAGCCGTCGAATAACGGTGAGTGGTATCTCACTGATGCGTTCCAGTACATGATCGACCACGGCGCCAAGATCCGGCCGATCGACGTGGAAGGTTGGTACGATGCCGGCAAGATCGACACGCTCATCGCGACCAATCGTGCAATGCTCGACCGCGGGCGGGCGCGCGCGCCTGAGTCTGTGGTGAACTCCACGATCGTGGAGCCGGTGTATGTCGAAAGCGGGGTTACGATCCGAAATTCGATAGTCGGTCCGAACGTTTCGATCGGCGAGGGTAGCAAGATCGACGGATCTACGCTATCGGACACGATCGTGGAGACGCACTCGAGCATAAAAGCGTCGACGCTCACGAACTCACTGGTTGGGCATCACACCGTCATCGAGGGTGTGTCGGGCGAGATTTCCGTTGGCGATCACTCAGAGATTCGCGTGAGTCCGCGGGGCGGCCAGGCTTAAGCGGCCTCACGCATCTGTTGCAGGACCGGGGGGAGCGAAGGCTCTCCCTGTGTCGTTAACGACATCAAGGCAACCAGATCAAGGCAACGGCATGACCGATGGCAAGCTGAAACTCGGACGCAACGTAATCTCGCTCGGCGCGGTGAGCTTTTTCACCGACGTGGCGTCGGAGATGATGTATCCGCTCCTCCCTGTCTTTCTCGCATCGGTACTTGGCGCGAGCGCGAGTTTCATCGGCGTCATTGAGGGGACCGCCGAGTCGGTCGCTGCGCTGCTCAAGCTGGCGAGCGGGTGGTGGTCCGACCGCGTGAAGTCGCGCAAGGGATTGGTGCTCGTTGGCTATGTGCTCGCATCGGTTGTTCGGCCGTTCACGGCTGCGACGCACACGGCGGCTCAGGTGCTGGGGATTCGCGTAACGGATCGAATTGGCAAGGGGATTCGGTCAACGCCGCGCGACGCACTCATTGCTGAATCAGTTGATCCATCGATTCGCGGGCGTGCGTTTGGCTTTCATTCGGCTGCCGACAACGCTGGTGCGGTAGTGGGGCCGCTCATCGCATTTGGCGTCCTGTATTACTGGCACACACCACTCCGCACCGTGTTCTGGCTCACCGCGATTCCTGGTGGAATCGCGGTGCTTGTGCTGTGGTTTTTTGTGAAGGACATTCCGCACGCTGTTACGGCTGAGGGTCGACCGCGCCTATTCGGGGCCGATCTTTCGGGGCGGTTCTGGGCATATCTCGCCGTGGTGTTCGCATTCACGCTCGGCAATTCGACCGACGCATTTCTATTGCTGCGCGCTCGCCAGTTGGGAGTGCCGATCGTGTTGGCGCCGGTGTTGTGGGCGCTGCTGAATTTTGTCAAGTCGGCGACGGGAACGTACGGCGGAAGTCTGTCGGACAGAATTGGGCGGAAGCCGCTCATTGTTGGTGGGTGGCTGCTGTATGCGGCTGTGTATCTCGCGTTTGGTATAGCGCACACGGCGTGGCAGGCGTGGGTATTGTTCGCCGTGTACGGTGTGTTCTATGGAATGACGGAAGGAACCGAGAAGGCCATGGTTGTGGATATCGTGCCGAGCCAGCGGAAGGGCACGGCACTTGGCTGGTACAATCTCGCGATCGGAATAGGAGCATTGCCGGCGTCGCTGATTTTTGGAGCGATATGGGATCGTGCGGGTGCGCCAGGCGCATTCATGTTTGGCGCAGCGATGGCATTCGTCGCGTCAATTGGAATGATGCTAGTAGGACCAAGTTCGGGTCAACAGCAGCGACTGCCGGGCCGATTGTAGCGTAGCTCCAGGTGAAGGCGTCGAAAGTCCTGCTCACTCAGCGGAGTTTGCAGCGGATGGCACGTTCGCGCATGCGCCAGGTACGCCGCGTAATCGGGAGCGCCGATCACGCGCCTGATTATTGCCGCGATGGCTCGAAGTGTCACTGGACAGCCTGAGTTGGCGAACGGCCGATGGTCCGTTCGAACAGACTGAAGATGCGCGTGTATTCGTCGGTCCAGGATTCAGGTCTCACGAAGCCGTGACTTTCAACTGGGTATGACGCGAGCTCCCAGTTGGGCTTACCCAACTCGATGAGTCGTTCGGTCAGGCGTACGATGTCCTCGTAATTGACGTTAGTGTCAACCATTCCGTGTGCCATGAGAAGCGGCGCACGCAGTCCGTCGGCGTAGTAGATGGGCGACGACTGGTGGTACGCCAGCGTGTCATTCTGCGGAAGGTTGAGGATGGCTGATGTGTATCCGTGGTTGTAGTGGGCCCAATCGGTGACGCTACGAAGCGCGGCACCGGCGCCGAAGTAATCGGGAGCGGTGAAAAGGGCCATCAAAGTCATGAAGCCACCGTAGCTTCCGCCGTAGATACCGATGCGGTTTGCGGGAATCCCGTACGTCGCGGTCAGATACTTCGACACATCCACTTCATCCTGGAGATCGCGACCACCCATGTGGCGATAGATGGCGGTGCGCCAGTCGCGGCCGTAGCCGTCGGAGGCGCGATAGTCCGCGTCGATGACGACGTAGCCGTGGCGCGCGAGATACTGATTGAAAAGATACTCGCGCGGATACTCGGACCAGAAGTTGCCGACGTTGTGCAGATATCCGGCGCCGTGCACAAAGATCACCGCGGCGCCGTTGGCGTGGGCACCGACATCTTCCGGGCGATAGACGTGCGCGGGAACCTGGGCGCCATCAGATGCGGTTACCATGACGAGTTTTGGAGCCACCCATGCCTGGCGTACAAACTCATCACTCGATGAGCGGGTCAACTGTCGCTCCGGTGCACCGGTTGTATTCGGCATTACATAGAGCTCCGGCGGACGATTCACGTACGAGTACAAGTCGGCTACCATACGGCGATCGGGCGATACGACTGCCGCGTGCCGTCCAGGCGTAGTCGTGATGCGACTCAGTGCGCCGCCGCCAACTGGCAACGAGAAAAGATGCTCATCGAACGGCGATGGGTCATTTGTGATCAGATCGAAAGTCCGGCCATCGCGTGAAAGAGTTGCGTCCCGCACTTCCCACTTTCCGCTTGTGAGCTGATGAACGTCGCCGCCGCGCGCACCAGCGGTGTAGAGGTGCGCGTAGCCAGAGGCCTCGGAGACGTACCAGACTCTGCGTCCACCGTCATACCAGCCGGCGCACGCTGAACAAGGGCCGCCGACCCAGGCAGTGTCATTGAGGGTTTCGATATTGCTCAGCGCTCCGTCTGACGACGATAGAGTGTAAACAAGTCGTTGTTTATTGTCTGGTCTGAACGCGGAAAAAACGACATCAGTGCCGGCTGAGTTCCATCCATTGACAACGACGAAGCTCGCGAGAGAGTCGTTGGAGAATAAATGGAGCCGCGTTGGCCTTGCGTTGGCCCACGAGATGTACATCAACTCGACTCGGGATTGTGCATCACCGACCACGGTACGGCCCTTTCGCGGTTCCGTGTAGCCGCTCTCGGTCACCCAGTACGGAATCTCAACTGGGGTGTTTTTAGCGGGCGTGCGGAGCATTACAAGGACGCCACGACCATTCGGAGCGATGCTCAGCGATTGAATCGCGCGGTCGCGTCCGGTGTAAATCGGCTTTGGATTTCGCAGCGAGTCAAGCGAATACCGGCCAGACTTGGCGAGGCTGTCATCGGCAATATGTTCGCGGACCACCTCAAAAAGATCGCGCTGTTGCTGCGCGAGCCGAGTGCGTTGTGGAGTCTTTGGCGCGCTGGTGTCGGCAGGCTCGGCGCCAGCTTTGAGATCAGTAAGTTGCGTCGTGAGCCCAGAAGCGAGCTCGATCGAGAAAGCATTGTCGTCGCGCACGAAGTAGACGCGCTGACCGTCGCTACTCAACAGCGGGTTCGACTCGCGGGCAGTCGTGTGCGTAAGCTGCCGCGTGGTTCCGTTGTGATAATCGATCACGTAGATGTCGCCTGCGTATTCCGCGGCAGCAAACCGGTTGCCGCCCGAGGCGGTCGCACGCGCGAGAGATGGGCCAGCCGAGTCACGCTGGGCGAGCGTCAGCTTCTCTGGTTTCGCACCCGAGATCGCACGCACGCGATAGGGTGCCGGTATGGCGCGCCAGCTTGCTCCCGGCTCCACCCAGCTGAAGTAAATCCAACGACTATCGAGCGACCAGTGGACATCGGCGGGAGGAGTGCCGTACAGCTCGGGCCCCCGCATGATGTTTTTGATGGAGAAATCGAACGGCGCAGCCGGCGATGTCGTGTGCACTGAATCAGGGGCGGCTCTTTGCGCAAGCAGGCACACAGGCGCCAGGAAGCCGACGGCAGCTGCTACGAAAGATGTATTACGCATTATTGTAGGGTTTTATCCAGCGGTGCATGGAGGCGACGAGGATCGCGACAACAGAAGCCAGGAAGAATGCTGTAACGAGTGCATCGAAGCGATCGTTCCACATCAGCTCGGAGGCGATAGCGGAGTTCGCGACGCCGGGCGGTAGCGCACCGGTCTGGATCGCGATTGCCAGGGACCGTGCATGCGAGAGGAATCCAAGTTTGGGATCACTCGCGAATATTTTGATAAAGCCCGCGCTCATGGTGACGATGACGAGCCATGCGAGTGGAACGAGTGTGATTGCTGCGTAGCGGCCCTTGCCGCGATTGATGATGACGGTAGTTCCAACGCAGAGAGCGATGGCTGCAAGAAGCTGATTCGATATTCCGAAGAGCGGCCACAGCGAGTTGACGCCGCCGAGTGGATCCTGTACGCCCCAGTAGAGGAAATGCCCCCACATCAGAACGAAAATCGCGCTACTCACGAGTACTGCGGGTAGCCACGACACACGTCCGAAGGGTTCCCAGACTCGCTTCCCGAGGTCCTGGAGGATGAAGCGTCCGACCCGCGTTCCAGCGTCCAGCGTGCTGAGGATGAACAGCGCCTCGAACATGATCGCAAAGTGGTACCAGAGGGCCATTGTAGTTGGGCCGCCGAGTACGTTGGAGAACAGGCTCGCCATTCCAACCGCGAGACTCGGGGCACCGCCGGTACGCGAAAGCAGACTAGCTTCCCCGACCTGGTGTGCGAGGGCGGTCATCTGACCGGGTGCCAGCGTGAATCCCCACTGTTGCACCGCGCGCGCGGCTGACTCAGCGGTTGTGCCTATCGCACTTGCCGGAGCGTTGATTGCGAAATAAACGCCAGGAGTAAGCAGACACGCCGCGATCAATGCCATCATCGCGACGAGAGATTCCGTGAGCATCGCTCCGTAACCGATGAAGCGTGCGTCGGATTCCTTATCCAGTAGCTTGGGTGTCGTGCCGGAAGCGATGAGCGCGTGGAATCCGGAGACCGCGCCGCACGCAACAGTAATGAATACGAATGGAAATAACTTCCCGGCGAAAATAGGTCCCGATCCGTCAATAAAACGTGTGACTGCCGGCATGTGCAGCGGCGGAAGCGTTATACCAATGCCGATCGCGAGCGCGACAATCACACCGATCTTGACGAACGCCGAGAGATAGTCGCGTGGTGCCAGGAGGAGCCAGACCGGAGTGACCGAAGCGAGGAAACCGTATGCCGTTACGCACAGCGCGAGGGTTGTCGCGCTCAGCGTGAAGTACGTGGCGAGCGATGGTGACTGCGCGACCCATCGTCCCGCGAATAGTGCTATCACCAGTAGTGCGATCCCAATTGCGCTTGTCTCGAGCACTCGGTCTGGCCGGACGAACCGAAGGTAGAGCCCCATGAAAATCGCGATCGGGATGGTGAGGCCGATCGTTACGACTCCCCACGGACTCGCCTTGAGAGCGTTGACCACCACGAGCGCGAGACCGGAGATCAGGACGACCATTATACCAAGAATCGCCAAGAGCGCGATGTTGCCCGCGACCGGGCCGATCTCTTCGGCGGCCATCTGGCCCAGGGACTTTCCGTCGCGCCGCATCGATGCGCAGAGAATTACGAAATCCTGGACCGCGCCGCCGAGCACGACTCCAATGATTATCCACAATGCGCTCGGTAGGTAACCGAATTGTGCGGCGAGAGTGGGGCCGACTAGCGGTCCAGGGCCAGCTATTGCCGCGAAGTGATGACCGAAGGCGATCCAGCGATTTGTCGGGACGTAGTCGTGGCCGTCCGCGAGGCGATGTGCTGGAGTGGGTCTCGAGTCGTCCAGCGCAAAGACGCGCGCGGCGATGAAGCGGCTGTAGAAGCGATATGCAACGGCGTATGTGGCAAGCGCGGCCGTCAGCAGCCACGCTGCGCTTATAGTCTCGCCTCGCGAGAGGGCAAGCCTTGCGAACGCAGCGGCGCCTGCCAAGGCGATCGAAGCCCAGAGTATGGTGGAACCGACGCGTCG
>PLEG01000301.1 GCA_003136975.1 Gemmatimonadota bacterium
AGAACTGGCGGCGGCGATTCAGGCGGCGTGCATCGTGAGCGTCAAGATCCGCTCCGTACTGACCTGCGAATCCAAGCGCGGCGTCTGCGTGGCGTGTTACGGGCGCTACCTGGCGACCGGGCGTTTGGTGGAACGCGGGGAAGCGGTCGGCGTGATCGCGGCGCAGTCGATCGGCGAGCCGGGCACGCAGCTCACGCTGCGCACGTTCCACATCGGTGGAACTGCCGCACGTATCGCTGAGCAGACCGCACGTAAGAGCAAGGTGTCCGGCGTGATCGAGTACAGCGATCGCCTGGTTACCGTCACCAACACTGAGGGTGGCAAGATCGTCACCTCGTATGAGGGTGAGCTCACCATCCGGGCGTCGGGCGACCGCTCGACCGGTGTGGGTGCGCGCCTGCAGGTTCCGCTCGGTGCCACAATGATGGTGAAGGACGGTGACGACGTGAAGAAGGACCAGGTGATCTTTACCTGGGATCCGTACACCACGCCAATCATCGCCGACGTGAAGGGTGCGGTGAGATTCGTTGATCTCGTCGAGGAAGAGTCGGTGTCCGAGGAGCTCGATGAGCTTACCGGTCTCCGTCAGCGCGTGGTAATCGACGACCGCGAGAAGAAGTTGCATCCGCACATCGAGATCTGGAACGCCGAGAGCGGAAAGGATCAGCGTGTGCGTGACTTCGTCATCCCGGTTGGCGCACAGTTGATCATCAATGATGGCGATCTGGTAACGCCAGGTACCATCATCGCGAAGATCAGCCGTGAAGCGTACAAGACGCGTGACATCACGGGCGGTCTGCCGCGTGTCGCCGAGTTGTTCGAAGCGCGTAGGCCAAAGGATCCGGCGACCATCTCCGAGATCGATGGAGTGGTTCGTTTCGGTGACATCAAGCGCGGCAAGCGCGAGATCTTCGTGCAGCCAATGCGACTCGAGAGCGGTGTCCTGGTTGCGGATGACGCGGTAGAGGCGCAGGTGTACGAAGTCGCGTCAGGCAAGCATCTACGCGTGCACGAGGGAGACCGAGTGCGTGCCGGTGATCGTCTGTCCGAAGGCCCCGTCAATCCGCACGACATTCTGCGGATCAAGGGGCCGCGCGCGGTGCAGGAGTATCTGCTCAACGAAGTGCAGGAGGTCTATCGCCTGCAGGGCGTGAAGATCAACGACAAACACATCGGCGTGATCGTGCGACAGATGCTTCAGAAGGAGCGCGTACTCGATTCTGGAGAGACGGAATATCTAGAGGCCGAGCACGTGGACCGCACAATGTTCCGCGACACGAACTTGCGTGCCGAGAAGAAGGGGAAGAGGCCGGCCACGTCGGAGCCTCTGCTCCTCGGAATCACGAAGGCGTCGCTCACGACGCAATCGTTCATCTCCGCTGCTTCGTTCCAGGAGACGACCAGAGTGCTGACGGATGCAGCTATCCGCGGCGCCAAGGACGACCTCATGGGCCTGAAGGAGAACATCATCATCGGCCACTTGATCCCGGCTGGAACCGGTGTGTACCGGTATCAGGAAGTGGACATCGAAGGCGTTTCGGTTCCGGCTCCAGTCGTTGAAGAGCCGCCCGAGCCGACGATGGAAGAAATCCTCGCAGCAGGTGACGAGGACGAGGATTTCCGTCCAGGTAAGGCGGGAGCGACGGCAGGTGCCGCTGGCTCAGCCGGACCGATGGCGGGTATCAAGCCACTGCCGGAGATGTAACAACAAGAGCAGTACAGCTGAATCAAACGGCGCATCCGCATGGGTGCGCCGTTTGCGTTTCACTCAATAATTTCGGGGCGGCCGAACAACAGTTGCACTATCGAATCTGTTTCCGGAGATGACAGCACGTACACATGGTCTCCAGCCTTAAGTTGCGTGGAGCCTTCAGCCACGAGCAACGCCGCACCGCGCACGATCATGGTTACGGCGGCGCCATCGGGAAACGGGATGTCGGCGAGACGAACTCCGCAAACAGGAAGTGCGTTGTCCACAAAGAACGATCTCAGCGAGCTGCGCATCGGCTCGCTGGATTCGACAACTATCGTTGCGGCCGCTTCCGGAGGAGATAATCCAACGAGTCCCAGTTTGCGCGCGAGCCAGGCGACTATGGTGCCGGGCATGAGCGTGTTGACGACCACTATGAAGAAGACGACATCAAATATGCGGCGCGCACCGGGCACACCGGACATGACTGGAATAGTCGCGAGTACGACGGGTACCGCGCCGCGAAGACCGACGATGCCGAGGAACAGCGTCTCCCGAAACGAGTAGCGGAACGGCGCGAGGCACAGTGCAACCGCCGCGGGACGAGCTATGAGTGTGAGCACGGCCGCCAGCGCGAGTCCCGGGATCGCCGCTGCCGCGAGTCGCGTGGGGAAGGCGAGAAGCCCCAGCACGAGAAACATCCCGATCTGCGCGAGCCACGCGAATGCGTCGTGCACGCGGAGTATCGCTGGTCGGTGCGGAAGTTGTTCCGCGCCGGCGAGTACGACGCCCGCAACATACACCGCCATGAAACCACTCCCATGCAGCAGTGTCGTGATACCAAATACGGCGAGCGCGATGGAGAGTGTCAGCACCGGATACAACCCGGCTGATTCGAGCCGTACCTGCGCCAGCAGTTTCCTGGCTAGCGTGCCGGCCAGCCATCCCGCCGCACCGCCGACAATTATCTCGAATGCGGCAATTGCTGGCAGCATCCACACGCTGCCGCCGTTCTCGAGCGTGCGATGCAGCGCGTACGTTGTGAGTGATATTGTGAGTATGATCGCCACTGGATCGTTCAACCCGGACTCTGCTTCGAGCGTGCGGCCGACGCGCGGCTTGAGTGTCACTCCGTTCCCGCGAAGCGTCGCGAATACCGCTGCGGCGTCGGTCGAGGACACTACCGCTCCCACAAGCAAGGCGACGGGCCAC
>PLEG01000261.1 GCA_003136975.1 Gemmatimonadota bacterium
GGGATTCCGCGATGAGCGCGCTCACGTCGCGCTGGCCATCGATCAGAGGAACCAGCTTCGCCTCTTCGTCGGTAAGGCTTCGCTCGATCGCCATCATCCTGTGACGATCCATCGCATACACGATGTCGAACGTTGGGATTTTCTTCGCGATCAGCGCCCATTCATCCACGCGCCGCGCACCCTCGAGCAGCAGCGATTGAGGATCGATGCAATGCATCTGCACTTCTTCGTCGGGAGTGGCGCCGGGCTCGAAGTTGAACGTTCCCTGGGTCCACGTGAACAACAGGTAGACCGCTTCCTCCGTGCTCAATCCTCGATTGACGATCGACGCGTGCGATATCGATCCGTCGGCGAAATAGATGTAGCCGAAGTTGTTGGCGTAGGTGAGACCGAGGCAGCCGGTTTTCTTGCCCATGGCGAGCAACTGCAGAACGTCCGGCAGGCTCGCTTCGGTGAGGCTCCCGCGAATCGCCATTAGCGGAACTCTTCCATGATTCGCCCAGTCAACTCGGGCCACTCGCGCACGACTTTCTCGTCGTCGTTGAACGCGGAAGGAGTCTCCGCACTCTGTCGCGCGCGCAACTCTTCCACACGCTGCGCGACGACGGACTGCAGGTCCGTTAGAAAGTCGTCGTATTCAGCAGATTCTTCAGCCATGACTACGGAAAGACACCTCGCTCATTTCAAGCTACTCGGACGGCAGCGAGCATTGCACTGAGCGACCCGGTGTCCGGTAGCAGAAGAAAGTAGCCGGGCAGCCTGCCGTCGGACTGATCGATCATGAATTCGGTTTCGACACAGAACACGAAACCACCCGTATGGCCAGTCGCCCACGCTGTACTGGCGAGCACCTCGCGAGCCGGTCCCACTTTGAGCGACGGCGGCGATGGAAGGAGTCTCATTTCCATGAACTCGCTGAGCGCGGTCATGTACGCGCCCGCCAGAATGTTGCCCGCCTCCGTAAGCGCTGACGCCTCGAGCTCGCTCAGCGCTTCCTCCTTGGGAACCTCACGCATCAGCATGAGGGACGCAAGTCTGTGCGCGGTTGGCAGCGGGAAGGCGAGAATCGTATGCCCGTGCAGGCCGCCACTCATCTCCATCGGTACCAGAGCGATTTGCTCGTTGGTCTTCGATATGAGAGGCGCGAGCTCAGCCAGCGGCGCGACGGTGATGGTCGGGACGCTGATCATGATCTTCGTCCCCGTCATCAACGACAACGCGGTCGCGGCATGCGCGGCGCCGATGTTCGCAACCTCACGCAGTGCGTCACGCTGAAGCTCGCTGAGTGCCTGCATATTGGTGATGCCCATGACGGCTCCGCTAGATGAGACTGTTCACGTCCACGATGAGCGCCGGTGACCCATCACCCAGTACCGTCGCCCCCGCGAACATCGACGCTCCACCGCGAGGCGGATCGAAGCGCTTGACCACAACGTCCTGCTGTCCGACAAAACCGTCAACCATGAGCGCCGCGCGGCGACCGCGAGCGAGAACCGAAACTCCCAACATCTGCTCCGATATTCGTGGTGGGAGACCAAACAACGTACGCAGCATCACGACGCGCGCGGTTACACCTGCCATGTCCGTCTCGAGCCATGCGCCGCCACGAAGCGCTTCCGGCGGCGGCTCTATTGCACGTGTCTCGAGCACATGCGTGAACGGGATCGCGAACAGCTCTTCACCGACTCGCGCCACGAGCGCGCGGACGATCGCCACCGACAGCGGGAGGCGCAACGTGATCGCCGTCCCGCGTCCGCCGACTGTCTTGATCTCGATGGCGCCACCCAACATGCGGACCGCCGCATCCACGACGTCAAGTCCTACGCCGCGCCCCGACACGGTAGTCACCGCCGATGCCGTAGAGAAGCCCGGGTGCGCCAGCACGCGGAGCAACTCCACGTCATCGAGTGTTGTCGTGGCCCACGTAACGATGCCGGCCTCTCTGGCACGAGCCAGGACGCGGTCACGATCGATGCCACGACCATCATCAGCGACGCGAATCAACACATAACCAGCTTCACGTTGCGCACTGAGCGTCAGCCGTCCGCGGGCCGGCTTGCCGTCGCGTTGGCGTTCAGGCGCGGACTCGATTCCGTGGTCGAGCGCGTTTCGGAGAAGATGCATCACTGGATCGCCAATGCGATCCAGAATCGAGCGATCCAACTCGATCTCGGCGCCGTCAAGCGTGAAGTCGACTTCCTTGTCGAGTGAGCGAGCGGTCTCGCGCACGAGGCGCGGGAAGCGTTCGAATACCTGACCAACGGGAACCATTCGAGCGCCGATCACCTGCTCTCTCAATTCATTGAGCAGACGCGACGCGCTATCAAAGGCGGCCGATAATCCGTCATCAGAGACGCGCCGCAGCTCGCGCTCCATTCGCCCGCGTGCTATCTCGATCTCGCCCACGAGATTCATCAGGGAGTCGAGCCTGCTGGCGCGTACACGCACATGCGTCGCTCGCGTACGCTGTTGCTCGATCGCCGGCTCGGATGCGCTGGGCGTGGAAGCCGGCTGCGCAACCGCGAGCTCGATCTCGCGAGCGAGCGCATCGCTTTCCTCGATCATGTGACCGAGCAACGATTGCGTCACCTCCTCATCGCCACGCCGCACCGCATCCAACGCGGACTCGAGCGCGTCGGCCCGTTCCGTGACGACGGTGTATCCCATCGCCGCGGCCATTCCCTTGATGCTGTGCACAGCACGAAAGGCGGCGGCGATCGCATCAACCGATGACGGCGCGCGCTCCATCTCGCTCAGCGCGCCGGTCAACTCGGCAACATGCTCTCGCCCTTCGCTCAGGAAGAGATCGACGTACTTGGAAAGGTCCACTGGAATACCGTCTCCGCCGGACCCTTAGCCGAGGACTCGCTGCACAGCCTCGAGCACGCGGCTAGGCTGGAACGGCTTGACGACGAAATCCTTGGCGCCTGCCTGGATCGCGTCCACCACGAGAGCCTGCTGGCCCATTGCGCTACACATCACCACTCGCGCCCGCGGGTCGAATGCGGTTATCTCGCGCACGGCGTCGATGCCACCCATGTCCGGCATCACGATGTCCATCGTCACGAGATCGGGGCGCAGTTCCTTGTACTTGGCGACGGCTTTGGTTCCCGTGTCCGCCTCACCGACTATCGTGAAGCCCGCCTGCTGCAGTATGTCCGAGAGCATTGTGCGCATGAAAACCGCGTCATCGCATACCAAAACCGTGTGGCTCATTCATCCTCCGATATGGCGACGACGCGCGTCACAATTTCTCGCACGTCAAGTTCAGTGTAGCCTTCCTCGATGCGCAGTGCGCGCACGTCTGCGACCCGCTCAACTGCCAGTCCAACTCCACGCACTCCTGCATCGACAACGAGCACCATGGTCAACGGCCGGGCAAGGTCGCCTGAATGCAACACGGCAGCCGCGTTCACAACCGTGACGATCGATCCTCGGACATTGATGAGGCCGAGGATCGTCGGGGGCGCACCGGGGAGACGCGCCAGACGCTCCAGCGGCACAACCTCGCGCACCGCGGACACGTCGCACACGTATGCACGCCCAGATATTCGGAATACTAGAGACCGGTTGTCCGTGGCGAGCTCGAAGTCTGCTTCTGCAGCAACCGCGGTCATGGCGTCAGGCGGGGATATCGTAAAAGCCAAAGGTCGTTAAAGGATCGTGGTCGTCGTACAACTCGTCGGTCTCGCCCAGAGCGGCGATGGATCGATGCAGATCGTCGGGCAACGGAGAACGAAAGTCCATCAACTCACCAGAAAGCGGATGATGAAATTGAAGCCATGCAGCGTGCAGGAAGTGCCGTTTGGGCGGAAGCCCAGCCAGACGTCGTCCGCCACCGCCGCCGTATGCATCGTCCCCGACAACCGGATGTCCAACCGACGCGAGATGCACCCTGATCTGATGCGTCCTACCAGTGTACAAATGCGCACGCAAAAGGTCAGCGCTGGCGAAGCGCGCAAGCCGGCGGAAATCCGTGCGTGCGTTCTTCCCCGTACTGACGACTGCCATACGCTTTCGGTCTCGCGGGTCGCGCGCGATTGGTTGGTCCACAGATAGAGTATCGGCAGCGAGATGGCCCCAGGCCATAGCCGCGTAGCGCCGAGTTACGCGTCTGTCGGCGATGGCGGCGCTGAGGCGCCTGTGGGCGATCTCACTCTTGGCGACGATCACGAGACCGGACGTTTCCTTGTCCAGGCGATGGACCAGGCCAGCCCGCTCGGGCCCGCTCCCGTCCGCAAGCTCGCCACCGCGGCCGATGAGTGCGTTGACGAGGGTACCTGTCCAGTTGCCGGGGGCCGGATGAACCACCATTCCGGACG
>PLEG01000093.1 GCA_003136975.1 Gemmatimonadota bacterium
TCGATGTCGTCATGCTCACGGGCGACAACGAGCTAACCGCACACGCGATCGCAAGGGAAGCTGGCATCGATCATGTCGTGGCGGGCGTGCTTCCCGAGGGTAAGGTGGCCGAGGTGAAGCGTCTACAAGCGGAAGGGAAAGTGGTTGCAATGGTGGGTGACGGAGTGAACGACGCGCCAGCGTTGGCGCAGGCCGATATTGGGATGGCGATTGGCAACGGGACCGACGTCGCGGTGGAGGCTGCGGATGTGGTACTCATGCGCGGCGATTTGCGAAGTGCGGCGCAGGCGATCGAGCTGTCGAGGCGCACGATGCGAACGATGAAACAGAATCTGTTCTGGGCCTTTGCATACAACGTGGTCGGCATTCCGATCGCGGCTGGCGTATTGTATCCCTCGCTCGGAATCCTACTTAGCCCGATTCTCGCGAGTGCCGCGATGGCGTTCAGCTCGGTGAGCGTGGTGAGCAACAGCCTTCGACTACACAGCGCCCGAATCGCGTAACGAGATCAGCGGTAGCCATGGTACGGAAGCGCGCCGTGGACCGAAGTAACCAATCCTGTCAAACGAGATTGTAGAATGCCGACCAGTACAAAAGCAAAGCGAACGCGTAGTGTTGAAGAGCTGTCAGCTGCACCGCATGCCGGCTGTGGATGCGGCGTTGATCGCGAGGACGACGGCAACAGCGTGGATGCCGGCGGCCGGAAGGCCATCGGCGTGGATCCCGACATCAAGGAACGCAACCTCAAACGGCTACGCCGCATTGAAGGGCAGATTCGCGGTCTTCACAAGATGGTCGAGGAGGACCGGTATTGTGCCGACATCATGACGCAGATCTCGTCGGTGCATGAAGCGCTCCGAGCCGTTGGTCGCGAGCTGATGCGCAATCATCTGAAGCACTGTGCCAGCTCGGCGATCAGGTCTGGTGAACAGGAGGCAAGTGCGATGTACGACGAGCTTGTTGACATGATGTACAAGCACAGCCGCTGATCAGCGCCCGGCGGCGAGCCAGTCCGAAACTACCGCTCGAGCTTGAATCCCGGGTNNATCGCGCCATGCGCGCGAGCTTCGGGTAATTGATCAGTGACGCCTTGTCCCGCGGCGTGTGGTAATCGGCGTGCGGTAGAGTGCTGAAGTAAAGTGCCGGCACGCCAGCGCGCGCGTACGGAAGATGATCGCTACGGAAATACCAGTATTCGGGATGTGATGGACGGTCCCACGTACTGTCTATGGCAAATTTTGTGATGTTGTCATTTGCATTGAGTGCGATATTCACCAGTGCGATCGAATTACGATGTGGCGGCTGACTGCCGAGTAGTGCGGCAGTATCCGGATTGTTACGCCCGATCATGTCGCCATTCAGGACCGCCGCGATCGACGACAGCGGGATCGTCGGATGCAACACGAACCAACGTGAGCCGAGCAGTCCGCGCTCCTCGGCGCCGTGCCATACAAAAAGCGCGGAGCGACGTGCTGGATGCTGCACGAAGGCTCGCCCGATTGCGAGCAGGGCGACACTTACCGAAGCATTATCATCAGCGCCATACCAGATCGAGTCGCCCGCGATCGGGAAGCGAACACCGTCGTGGTCGGTGTGCCCGCTGAAGAGCACGTACTCGTCGCGTACTTGTGGATCGGTGCCTGGTACTTTCGCAACCACGTTCACCGAAGGATACACGAAGCTATCGGCGTGCAGATCGAGCGCGAGACGCTGGGCGCCAGAAACTCGCGCCTTCAGCGCTGTCGGCACCCAGAGAATGGGGATGCGTACCGGCACCTTCTCAGTACCAGCCGTATCAATGTTATAGCTGCCGCGACGCATCGGTACTGAAACGGGGATGAATTGATCGTTCGTCGAGTCGTCGGCGACGAGGACAACCGCGACCGCGCCTGCTTTCTCGAGCGCGGCTGCGCGCTCCGCGATCGCGACGCGCGTGTACCGCCATGCACGCAGACTCATTCCCGGCGCCGGTGGTTTTGACGCTGGAAGTATCATCGCAGCAACGGCTTTGCCGTGCAGATTCATGCGCTCCAGCGTATCACCCGTCGCCGTTCCAGCCCATACGAGAGGAAGATCCAGCGTCGCATTAACCGGCGACACTACTGCCGCATCCTGCCACAGCACCAGCGCCGAGCCATCAAGCGTTGCGCGACTGTTTTCGGCGGTTTGGATGCGGCGCATTGGCCAGAACTGGAAATACGTACCGTCGTCGCCGCCGGGCTGCAGGCCGGCTTCGCGTGCGCGATCAGCCAACCACGCGCTTGCGCGCAGCTCATCGAGCGTACCGGCTTCACGGCCGCGCATCGCGGCACTTGCCATTGTGTACAGATCTTGCCGCAGGCGCGCGGTGTCTATCGCCGCGAGAGCCGGTGGTCTGTCATTATTAGCAGCGGGAGTGGAAGCGGAACCGAGTCCGCTGACAGGCGGCATGCAGGCGGTTGCCATGACTGCTAGTAGCGCTTCTGCAACAAACAACGTGCGGCGATGGGATATCACTGAATGATCGGGAACGAGTTGGCCCTGCGTTCGCAGTTGTGAATGCTACTGCTACGACTCAGTTAAGGCCACCGGGTTCGGCGGATGTCGTCATCCTCGCCTTCGGCGTAGCCAGCTGGAATAAAGTCAGCAGCCGGGAAGTTCGCCGCCTTGGTGGCGTATTGCGGATCGCTGGGAAGCGATCGCCATCTGTGTTGCGCTGGTAACCATGTAGAAATGGACGTCGAAGTGCGGGATTCCGTACAGCTGGGGTGGCTCGTGGCCATTCGGGTTCCATCCCAGCTCCGCGTGGTCAAAGCCGTAGCCCTTCGCTTGATCTGGCAGTGAAAGGGTGACCATCAAGGCTGTCGGGCTGGGGCCCGAAGCGCTCGATGCTCTGCTTCCACACGTTTACAATCAGTTGCGTGACATCGCACGTGCGCGCCTGCGCGGCGAACGGTCGGACCATACGCTCGACACTTCGGCACTTATCCACGAGGCCTATCTTCGGCTGGTGGATGGCGTGGTAGCGGACTGGCAGGATCGGGCGGACTTCTTTGCCGTTGCGTCCACAGCCATGCGACGCGCCCTCATTGATCACGCGAAACAACGCCAGGCGGGGAAGCGCGGCGGCGTGCAGATTCGGGTAGATCTCGACCAGTTGCAACTAAGTGACGCTGGCAACATGGCATTTACGGACCCCGATTCACTACTCGCACTGGATGATGCGTTGAGCAAGCTCGAGCAGTTCCATCCACGACAGGCGAAGGCGGTGGAGTTGCGCTATTTCGCTGGACTCACGCTCGAAGAAGCTGCCGAGGTGCTCGCTTCTTCAGCGCCTACAGTAATGCGAGACGTGCGCTTCGCAGAAGCTTGGCTGGCGCGCGAGCTGGGCTGAGTCAAACTCGGGACTTCAGTTGCAGCTTGCACTGGAGACTGCCATAGATGCAGCGTGGCGTAGCTCCGCCACGGCTGCCACGGGCGCGATAGTTCTTCCGCGCGCGCCGCGGAAACGCCGCCCAGCCTGTTACGCAACGCGAGGTCTTCCTTGGGAAAGGCGTCGGGCCAACGCAATGCGCGCATCGCGATGTAATGCGCAGTCCACGTGCCAATTCCAGGCAGCGCCACGAGCTGCTTCATGATTGAGTCTGGATCCGCGCCAGCGTCGAGCGTCAGTCGACCCGACGCGACTTCGACCGCGAGCGCGATGATGCTCCGTGCACGCGATTGAATGACGCCCAGCGATGCCACGTCATCAACGCTCAACTCAGCGATGCGACTCGGCACGGGCGCAAGATGCGTCAGTGCTTCATGCGGCGTAGTGATACTGTCGCCGAATGCGTTGACAAAACGACCGGCCAACGTAGTCGCCGCCTTCACTGTGATTTGTTGCCCAAGTATCGCGCGCACCGCCAGCTCAAAACCCTCGAATGCTCCAGGCACTCGCATGCCTGGATTTTGCGCTACAATTTCCGCGAGCAACGGATCGATCATCAATCGCGCGGATATGACGTCTGGCCTCGCGCTGAGATCGAAGACGTTGCGCAGTCTGCCGAGCAGCGCTGGCAAGACTGGCGTCAGCGAATGCGTCAGCTCAACGAGCAACGTGCGCTTGGCGGCCACGTTTTGCACGTGAATCCAGCCCGTGTGTTGTCCCAGCTGTACTGTGCGGAAGTACGCTTCATCATCCACCTGCTCGACGCCCTTGAGCGTGCGCACCCGTAGAAAGCGGAGCATGCCTGTCCAGTCGAATGGTGGACGATAGGCCAGCTGCAGCGTGAATGAGTCGCCATAGATCGTGGCCTTCGTCGCGCCGTTGGCTGCCTTGCGCAAACGTGTTGGCGCAAGACCATAACGTCCGCTAAACGCGTCGTTGAAGCGGCGCAGACTTGCGAATCCACTTGCGAACGCCACCTCCGTCATCGGCAGTCTGGTTTCGGTAAGTAGTTGCTTCGCGAGAAGTAGGCGACGTGTCAGCACCAACTCCATCGGCGAAACGCCAAGTTGCTTGTGTACGATGCGCCGAATCTGGCGCGAGCTCCAGCCGAACTTCGCGGCGACTTCCTCCAGCCCCGCGCCGTTGTCGAGCATTCCTTCCTCGATGCGATGGGCGATGAGATTCGCGATGCGATGCGCGTCATCCACCGGCGCGTTGCCTGGTGCCAACTCTGGCCGGCAGCGCAGGCACGGTCGGAAGGAAGCTTTCTCCGCCGCCTCGGCGCTATCGAAAAAGTGGCAGTTGGCTGCCTTGGGTGTTCTCGCCGTGCAGACCGGCCGGCAGTAAATCCCCGTCGAAGTCACGCCGATGTAAAACACACCATCAAAGCGGGGATCGCGTGCGGCGTAGGCGTTGTAGAGTGCGTTGGTGTCCGGGGCCATATCGTATTATAGTCGCTGCCGGGCACAGAACTAGCCATTTTCGGACATGGTTGTCTGGCACCCCCCACGACGGGCCGCGCACACGAGGGTTGCCAGGCCCTTCGCCGGCGAAAGTCAGGACTGTCGTTCGGCCACCTATCGGTTCACCGTGTGCATCGAGGTCTCGGGATACCGCTGGCCCGCGGCAATCCCGCGCGGCGCGATCGCGTCGATGCGCGCCATGTCGTCGTCGTTGAGTGCCACAGCAAGTGCGCCGACATTCTCCTCGAGGTACTTCACCCGCTTGGTGCCGGGAATTGGCACGATGTCGTCGCCCCGGTGCAGCAGCCATGCGAGCGCGATTTGCGACGCCGTGCATCCCTTCGTTTTCGCGAGCTGCTCAACGTGCTGCACCACATCCAGATTCTTCTGAAAGTTCTCACCCTGAAAACGAGGCTGGTTCCGTCGATAGTCGTCGGCCGGTAAATCCTCGAAGCTCCGGAACCGTCCGGTCAGAAAGCCGCGGCCGAGCGGGCTGTATGCGACAAATCCGATACCTAGCTCTCGACAGGTGGGGAGTATATCCTCCTCCACATCGCGGCTCCAAAGGGAGTACTCGGTTTGCAGCGCGGCTATCGGGTGTACTGCGTGTGCGCGCCGAATTGTTGCTGGTGCAGCCTCGCTCATGCCGAGGTGACGCACCTTGCCAGCACGCACCAGATCTGCCATCGCGCCGATCGTCTCTTCGATCGGGACATTGGTGTCCACGCGATGCTGGTAGTAAAGGTCGATGTGGTCGATGCCAAGTCGCTCCAGCGATGCATCACATGCATTGCGCACATATTCCGGTGAACCGTCAACACCGAGAAACGCGCCGGTTTCGGAACGCACATTACCGAATTTCGTCGCGATCACGATCTTTTCACGCCGGTCGCGCACCGCCCGTCCCACGAGCCGCTCGTTCGTGAATGGCCCGTACATGTCCGCCGTATCGAGCAGCGTGACACCGAGCTCCAGCGCGCGGTGAATGGTCGCGATCGACTCGGTGTCGTCGCGACCCGCGTAGAACTCGCTCATCCCCATGCATCCGAGCCCGAGGGCGGACACCTCGAGTCGGGCGGAACCAAGATATCGCTTCTGCATATGATTGTTGGTGTTTGGGTGGTCCATTTCAGCTCAGCGATCGACCGTCGACATCCGCTCTTCGTTGTAACGAACGCCAGACACCTTTTCCGCCGAAAGCGATTCGTTCAGACGCATCATGTCTTCAGCATCAAGGTCGATTGCGACGGCTCCGGCATTTTCTTCCAGGCGAGCGCGATGCTTGGTCCCGGGAATCGGCACGATATCATCGCCCTTGTGGAGCAGCCACGCGAGCGCGATCTGCGCGGGCGTGGCGTGTTTCCGCGCTGCCATCTCCTTGACGATGGAAACGGCACGCACGTTGGCGTCGAAGTTGGCGCCCTGAAAGCGCGGATCACCGCGCCGAAAGTCATCAGCCGGTAAATCTTCGGCGCGCTTTACCGATCCAGTGAGAAAACCACGACCGAGTGGGCTGAATGGCACCAGTCCAATATTCAATTCGCGTAACAGCGGAATGATCCGCGGCTCCAGATTGCGCTCCCACAAAGAGTACTCGCTCTGCAACGCGGAGATGGGGTGCACCGCGTGGGCGCGCCGGATGGTCGCTTCACCAGCCTCCGACAGTCCAAGAAATCGCACCTTCCCTTCATGCACGAGGTCGGCCATCGTGCTCACCACGTCCTCGATCGGGACCGCTGGATCGACGCGATGCTGGTACAGTAAATCGATGTGATCCGTCTGAAGCCGCCGAAGTGAAGCGTCCACGGTTTCGCGGATGTGCGCCGGCCGGCTGTCGAGGCCGGTGGATCGCCCGCCCTCGATGTGCCAGCCAAACTTGGTAGCGATAACTACCTGGTCTCGCTTGCCTTTCAATGCGCGCCCGAGCAGTTCCTCGTTCGTGAACGGACCGTACAATTCAGCCGTATCCAGAAACGTGACGCCAATCTCGAGTGCGCGATGGATAGTCGCGATCGACTCACGCTCATCGCGCTCATCCGATGAGCCGTACGACGCGCTCATTCCCATACAGCCCAGGCCGAGCGCCGATACGGTCAGCCCGCTGGCGCCGAGGGTTCGTTGATTGATCATGCGAGACTTTCCTTTCGTTGCGGAGGGAGACGGCACCGTCGCCGCTCATGCCATGAAATCTATGCTGCTTCATCGTCGCGATACCTAGCGCCATTGACCTCAAAGCAATAACCAACGAGAAAAAAGGGGGACCGCGACTGATGGTCTCGCGGCCCCCTTTTTTGCCAAGTGTCAGATTTACGCCNNGTCGGAGTCGAAAGCGAACCGAGACCAAGTAGCGCATCGAGTGAAAACTGTCCGGGACCGGTGAGCAACAGTGCAAGCGCAGCCGCTGCGTACAGTAACGGAACTTCGATGCCGTTTACAGATGCGAACAGGCCGTTCTTCCAGTGCATGCTCACAGCTGCCACTACCATGACCGAGATCATGAGCGCCGGTCCAACAGGACCAAAAAAGCCGAGCGCAATGAGGGCACCGCTGAGCACCTCCGTGCCAGACGCCAGCGTAGCGAAGAAACGGCCCGGACGGAATCCGATCGAGTCGAAGAAGCCCGCGGTGCCGGCGATTCCGTGGCCACCAAACCAGCCAAACAGCTTCTGGCTGCCGTGGCCGATCATGAGTAGCCCGAACACCAGCCGCGCAATCAGCAGGCCTGCACCGAGCATTGAAACATCAGGTAGAGTCGTTGTCATTTTGAGTGATAATTGAGTGGTGTAACGATGATTGTTATAACAGCTATTGTTGCAAAAAAAGTCAGGTTGAATCGCGGATCACGGCAAGTGTCTTCACCAGAGACGCAACCGCGCTCGGCCGAAGCTCCTTGCAGCACACACGTTCGACAGTCTCCAGATCGGGAGTCGCCTGAAGCAGCAGACGACGTCCCTTGGCGGAGATTCGCGCCGTCACATGCCGGCGATCGGCCACGTCACGCTCCCTGCTCACCAGCTTCATCTCGTCCATACGGTCCAACAGGCGCGACACGTCTGGCACCTTGGATATCAGGCGCGCGGCGATGTCACGTCCGCAAAGCCCGTCCTTTCCCGCGCCCTGAAGGATGCGAAGCACGTTGTACTGCGTGTGCGTTATCCCGTGCGGGCGCAGAACTTCGTTCTGCGCATGCTCGAGCACCGTAGCTGTCCGAAGTATGGACAACATCGCCTCCGCGGTCTTTCGCGGAAACGGCTTGGTCTGCTGGATCTCGTCCTGTAGGTTGCTGGCCACGATCAATGATCATACATGTTATAACATACATTGTCAAGAACCGATCACCGGGCGCGGTCCAGCGAACGGTCTCACCCCCCGGTATGGTCCGCCGAGCGTCGGAAAGCGTACAGATGCCGACCCTCGACTCCTCGGAAGTGCCGACGGCGGGCCCCGAGCCCTGGCAGATGAATTGGCATGTGTGTATATCCTCCGGGTTCGCACAACCCGGGAGCCAGTCCGGACGTATCTCCGGCATCGGACGCGTTCCCATCCCGTTCTTCCATTTACCAGCAGGGCCATGCACATCAGAAGCGCTCACTACCGCCTCGCTCTACTCGGCACCATTCTCAGCGCCGCGCCAGCAATCCACGCGCAGCGCGTCCTCACAACCGCTGATTACGACCGCGCGGCGAAGATGCTGTCCTTCAACGTCGCTCCGCTCGTCAGCGGCGGAACAGTCGCTGCGACGTGGCTACCCGACGGCAGGTTTTACTACAGGAACACCACCGCGACAGGTTCCGAATGGCTGCTGGTCAATCCCGCAAACAAGACAAGTGTCACCCTGTTCAAGGCGCCTGAAATCGCGCAAGCGCTCACCAAGGCCGGCGCCGGCACGGTCGATCCTCGCAACATTCCCGCGCAGCGCGCAGAATTGTCCACCGACGGCATGCACGTTGTGCTCGACATTGGCAGCCATCGCTGGCGTTGCGAAGTGGGCGGTGGAAGCTGCAACGCCGTCACCGATTCGACTCCGCGGGCGGGCCCGTTTGGACCGCCGCCGGCACTCTCGCCCGATGGAAAGAGCATGGCGTTCATCCGGGACTGGAATCTCTGGGTTCGCGATGTCTCCACGGGCCACGAGAAGCAGCTGACGACCGATGGCACGACCAATTTTGGCTACGCGACCGACAATGCGGGCTGGGTACACAGCGATCGGCCGATAGTGAAATGGTCGCCCGACTCCAGGATGATCGCCACGCAGCAGCAGGATGACCGCCCCGTCGGCGACATGTATCTCATCGACACGCGTGTCGGACACTCGCATCTCTCAACGTGGAAGGGTGCGTATCCGGGCGATAGCGTCATCTCGATGATTCAGCGTGTGATCATCGACGTTGCGAGCGGCAAGATGGTCCGTCTGCAGACGCCGCCCGATTATCACCGCGCAATGCTGGGCGACGATCTCAGCATGAATGATCTCATCTGGAGCCCCGACGACTCGCAGCTAGCGTACGTGAGCACGTCGCGCGACCACAAGCATGCGACGGTGAAGCTCGCGGATGCAACTACTGGCGTCGTTCGCACCCTGTTCGAGGAAAGCTCAGCCACTCAGTTCGAATCGATCGCGGGATGGCGCGTTCTCTGGCCGCAACACGAGATCATCTGGTCATCGGAGCGCGACAACTGGGCACAACTCTACGCGTACGATCTCAACACCGGCAAGCTTCTTCGCAAGATTACTACAGGAGACGGGCCAGTCGCCGGAATCGCGCATATCGACGCCAAGGGCCACACGCTGCTCGTCGAGGCACTCGGCCGCAGCCCCACGGAAGATCCTTACTTCCGTCACTATTACAGGGTTGGACTCGATGGCAAGGGCTGGACTCCGCTGACGCCGGAAAGCGGCGATCATACGATCCAGGTGTCACCTGATGGCCGCTACTTCATCGACAGCTATTCCAAGCCGGACGTCGCGCCGATAGTTGTGCTGCGCGATGCAGCGGGCCACGCCGTGATGCCACTCGCGCACATGGACATCTCACGACTCGTGGCGTCGGGATGGAAGCCACCGATTCCATTCACAGTCACGGCGCACGACGGCAAGACCAAGCTATATGGATTGATGTTCCGTCCAACCAACTTTGACTCGACCAAAAAGTATCCGATCATCAACAACCCATACCCTGGCCCGCAGTCGGGTAGCGTGGGCTCGCGCAGCTTCAGCCCAGCGCGCAGCGATCGCCAGGCACTCGCCGAGCTCGGCTTTGTCGTGATCACAGTTGATGGAATGGGAACGCCGAACCGATCGAAGAGTTTTCACGACGCCTACTACGGCGCGATGGGACGCGATAACACGCTTCCCGATCAGGTAGGAACGATGAAGGAGCTGGCCGCACGCCATTCGTGGATCGACATCGATCGCGCGGGCATCTACGGACATTCCGGTGGTGGCTTCATCACCGCGGATGCGATGTTCCGCTACCCGGATTTCTTCAAGGTCGGAATCGCCGAGTCCGGCAATCACGACCAGCGCAATTACGAGGACGATTGGGGCGAGCGTTATCAGGGCCTGTTGGTGAAGAACGCCGATGGCACCGACAGTTACACAGCAGAAGCCAACGAGAACTTCGCCAAGAATCTCAAGGGCCATCTTCTGCTCGCGCATGGTTCGATGGACGACAACGTTCCGCCGTCGAACACATTTCTCGTAGTGGATGCGCTCATCAAGGCAAACAGGGACTTTGACGAGATCATCATTCCGAACGCGAGACATGGCTATGGCGCCGCATCGGATTACATGATGCGCCGGCGTTGGGATTACTTCGTGCGCTATCTGTTGGGCGCCGAGCCGCCGAAGGAGTATGAGATAGTGACGCCGCAAGCAGGAGCTGCACGCCGGCGGTAACAGTTGCGCGACGCATGGTGACGCGCGCGTGATGCTTCCGTGATGATATCTGCTTGCATCATCACGGAAGCGCTAGCTAGGCGGTTTCGCGCCTCACCACCAGCGCGACTTCCGTCCCCAGCAGCTCGATCGAGCGCATGATTTTGGCATGTGGCATTGTTCCGACACTGAACTGAATCAGATAGCGATCGTTGGCGAAGAGCTCGTGCTCGAATAGCATCTTGTCGATCACTTCCTGCGCACTGCCAACCAGCATCGAGCCGTGCGGGGCTCGCTCTGCGTCGAACCGCGCGCGGGTGGGTGGTGGCCAACCGCGTTCGCGCCCTATCTGTCCCATCGTAACGGCGTACGGCGGATACGCGTCATCGGCCGCCTGCTGCGAAGTATCCGCGATGAATCCGTGTGAGTTGATGCCGACGGCGAGCGTCTTTGGGTCGTGACCCGCGCGCGCGCCCGCGTTTCGGTAAAGCTCTATGAGCGGCACAAATCGCTCTGGCTCGCCGCCAATTATGGCGAGGGCGAGCGGAAGTCCGAGCGTTCCCGCACGCACCACTGACTGTGGCGTGCCACCAACCGCGATCCAGACAGGGAGCGGATTCTGGATTGGACGCGGGTACACGGCGAGATTGTCGATCGACGCGCGATGCGCACCTGCCCATGACACGCGCTCACTGTCGCGCAGCCTGAGTAGCAGCTCGAGCTTTTCGGAAAACAGCGCGTCGTACTCATCAAGATCGTGCCCGAACAAGGGGAATGACTCGATGAACGAGCCGCGGCCGACCATGATCTCCGCCCTGCCGGCGGATAACAAATCCAGTGTCGCAAAGTCCTGAAACACGCGCACCGGGTCGTCCGAGCTCAGTACCGTCACGGCGCTGGTGAGCCGTATGCGCTGGGTCCGCGCTGCCGCCGCGGCGAGCACCACGGCTGGCGCTGACACGGCGAAGTCCGGACGATGGTGCTCGCCCACGCCGAATATGTCCAGACCTACCTGATCCGCGAGCTCGATCTCTTCGAGCAGGTCACTCAAGCGCTCGGCGGCGCTAACGGTCTGACCGGTCGTGGCGTCGGGGGTGGTTTCGGCGAAAGAATAGATCCCGATCTGCATGGCTGCCGTGTGTGGGAAGCCCGGGCGCGCAATTCCGGCGTCCCGTGGGTATCGGCATTCTACTCGGCCTCAGGTCGCGGGGGGAGGGCGGCGGCGCGTCGGATATGTGGAAAATCGCTCGGGAAACGCTTACATCGTGCGGGCTCCGCTGATATCGGCCCGGGTTGTGCTGTATAGGGCAAATCAGCGGGCTTATCCGGCAGGAAAGTAGAGGCCAACGGGCTCGCGAAAATTCTGTCTGGCAGTCCTCAGTGCGACCCCAAATCGGGCTCCCTTAACGCATGCAGCGCCGGTCAAGTATTCACCGGCGACCTCGCAATCAGGGTCCCTACGAGTTTCAAGATGGAGATCCTCGCAGTCGTAGCAGTGTTGCTTTTATTCGTTGCCGGACCGGTGATCGCGGTTAACCGCGATCTGCTGTTCAACCGGTCCGCTGCGCGACGACCGCTATTGGATGAGCCACTTCCATTTCTCATCATCCCATCATCGCCAGGAGCATCCAAAATTGTGCCCGCCGGCGTAGCTCGACGTTGGGCCACGAGTGCACCGGAAGCGGCAGCGGAGCAAGTACCGATGCCCGAACCGGTGCCCGAACCGGTGCGCGAGTCGCTACGCAGCCCGGTAGCGCCAGAGCAGTGGGCAGAGTTGTTCGGCCAGCAGGAGGAGTCCGACGAGCCTTCGCCGGACGCAACCGTCGTGTTCAGCCGGCCAGTGGACGAGCCGGTGCAGATCCTTCCCGGGCGGCTTCATGTCCTCTCAGGCGACACCGCTGGTGAGGATTTCCGCCTGTTCAGCAGACTCGGCGAAGCGCCGCAGATCGTCGTTGGGCGTGAAACAGGACCACCGCATCGCCATATCACCCTGCGATCTCCCACGGTCAGTCGCCGTCACGCGCGCATGGATTTCAACAACGGACACTGGACGATAACGAACCTTTCGGCGACGAACCCCGTCCTCGTGAACGATCACGTTCTGAACAACGGTGGCTCCGCCAGGAAACTTTCCGACGGCGATCGGATCGAGCTTGGTGAGGTAGCCCTGCGCTTTCAAGCGAGCTAACGGATATGACGTTTATCAAGACCTTAGTGGCCCCATCCTCACGCCCCGCTTTTGCCACCGACACTCCATTTGGTGAGTCGTTTGATCTGATCCGCGAGCTTGGCCGCGGCGGAATGGCGATCGTTTATCTTATGCGCGAGCGCGCCACTGGGCAGGAGCGCGCCGTCAAGGTAATTCACACGAAATTCGCGGACGACGGCGAGGCGCTCGCGCGCTTCGATCGCGAGGCGCGTCTGGTCGCGCAGCTAAAGCATCCGAACATCGTTGCCACGCACTCGGTCAGATGGATCGACGGCGTGGGATTCGGCCTGGTAATGGATCATGTTCCGGGGCGAACGCTCAAGCAGATGTTGAACGACGGTGCGCCGATCTCGTTCGATCAGGCGACGCAGATTCTCGACGATATCGCCGCCGCCCTCAGCTTTGCGCACCTGCACGGGATCGTGCACCGGGACGTCAAGCCGGAGAACATCTTTGTCGACGACGTCTCGGGTCACGCACTGCTCGCCGACTTCGGTATCGCGCGGTGCGTGCAGAGCGAAACGCAGCTAACGCTCGCCGGAGCCGCCATCGGCACGCCCACATACATGGCGCCGGAGCAGATCGACGGATGTCCGATCGACGCACGTAGCGATCTATACAGCCTCGGACTCGTTGGCTGGGAAATACTGACGGGACGGCGTCCGTGGGACGGCGAGACCCTGTACAATGTGATCTATCGCCAGAAGCACGACCACCTGGCGGCGATCGACGCTCTTCGGCCGGATACTCCGACCCGTCTTGTGTGCGCGATCGAGGGACTGCTCGAGAAATCGCCGGCTGCACGCTGGCAGACCGCCGCTGAATTCCGAGAGGAACTTACCTCGACAGAACCGCCGGTACGCCGCGAGCACAACGATATTGCCTCCGCGCCGGACGCCACAATCGCAATGGTGATTCCCGCATCGCGACGAGAGCCAAGCCGCCTCCGTCGCCTCGCGCCGGTCGGCGCTGCGGCGGCACTGCTGCTCAGTGCCACATTGCTTTTCGCGCGGCCGGCGCCCAACTGGGCGCCACTCTCACGCGCAAAATCTCCGACACCACAATCTGTCGCAAAGCCACGACACACGGCGACCAGCGTCGCACATGCACCGGTGGCTAATTACGGCGCCGCCAATATCTCCGGTGCCGGTCTGGCATCGGTGGCCGGCTCGGCGGGAGCGCTGGTCTATCCGTCACCAGCCGCAATGAATGATGCCGATTCGCAACCCATGCGGGGCAGCGTTGGCACGAGCGCGCTACAACTAACCACAGTTGCCGGATCCAATTTATCGCGTGATGCACTTGTGACGGTTCGCACGTCGGTGACGTCGCCGTCCGCGAGCGGAACGGTGCACGCTGCCGCGCAGCTCACAATCGCCACCGGCGGAACACATACGTGTCTGATTGAACAGGCGGGCGCAACATATTGTTGGGGTGCCAACAGCGCGGGTCAACTCGGTACTGGCGCGACACAGACGAGCACGACTCCAATCGCGGTTGCTGGAACAGCGCACTTCTCCAGCATCGCTCCGGGCCTATCCCACACGTGCGCACTCACCGCGCGCGGCGCGCTATTCTGCTGGGGCAATAACGAGAACGGACAGCTCGGCGACGGGACGCACACTGCGCACGACGCGCCCACACGGGTCGCACTCGCACAGCCACTCGCGTCAGTTGTGAGTGGCGCAGGATATAGCTGCGGGTTGAGCAGCGATGGACAGGCGTTTTGCTGGGGGGCTGGCGCTCGCGGCCAGATGGGAGACGGCGCAACGAGTGAGCGCACGACCCCCACCAGCGTCGCCACGAAGATCGGCTTCGCTACTCTAGCCGCCGGCTGGAATCACGCCTGCGGTTTGACTGATACTGGCCTTGCGTACTGCTGGGGCGCAAACGACGACGGCCAATTGGGAGATGGCACAAATACCGATCACTCAGTGCCTACACCGGTACGCACAACTCTGCATTTTTCCACGCTGAGCGCCGGCAACGCTCATACTTGCGGCACGACGGCGAGCGGTGTCATCTACTGTTGGGGCGACAATAAATACGGACAGCTTGGTGACGGAACACGATCGTCGCATTCGACGCCTGTCGCGGTCGACGGGGGCGAATATTTCGTGACGGTTTCGGCGGGGAGCGTGCACACGTGCGCACTGACACCGAGCCACGACGCGTGGTGTTGGGGCCGCAATACCTACGGCCAGTTGGGTGACGGCGGCGCGGTGAGCAGGCCATCGCCGGTGCCGGTCACTGGCGGCCACGACTTCACAAGCTTAAAGGCCTTCGGTTCGCACACGTGCGGCACAACGATTTCGGCAGAGCTGTTCTGCTGGGGATACAATCTCGACGGTGAGTTGGGCGATGGAACGCGTGACCATCGTCTGCGCCCCACGTACATCGAAAAACCAGTCGGGTAGTTCGATGTTACTCCTACGTAATTTGCTCGCGCAACGGGTGGCGCGTTCCGCGGTCGCTTATCGAGCGGTCATTCTCGTTGTGGGATTGTTCGCCTGCAGTGGCGCTGCGTCGGATTCTGTCACACCGTCAGGCAACGCGCCTGCCACCATCACGATTACCCCGAATACACCCGCCATTCCACTCGGCTCACAGCTCGCCTTGCAGGCGCAGGTGCACGACGCCGGCGGACAGTTGGTTGCCGGAGCGACCATATTCTGGTCGAGCTCTGACACCGGCGTGGTCGCGGTTTCGTCAACCGGTGTGGTGACGGGGAAAAACGTCGGGATCGCGCAGGTCGCGGCGAGTGCCGGAGGGCAGTCGGCCATCGTAGCGGTCGCCGTCGTGCCGGTTGCCGTGGCGTCTGTCGCCGTGCTACCGTCCACCGCAACGCTTTCCGTTGGCGGTACGGTTGTGCTGCAGGCTGTCGCGTCCGACGCGGAAGGACATCCAATCAGCGGCAGACCGGTGGTGTGGGCGAGTAGCGCTCCCCAAGTCGCAACAATCGATACGTCCGGCACAGTCACCGCGGTTTCTGCAGGCACGGCGACAGTAACCGGCACGAGCGGAGGAAAAACCGCTTCGGCGACGATCACCGTTACGGTCGTGCCCATCGCATCGGTCGCGGTGGTTCCCGGATCAGCCGCGCTAACAGTGGGTCAGGCTGCGTCGTTCTCCGCCGTGGCGACCGATGCGAACGGCAACATCCTTGCGGGTCGCCAGACCGCATGGTCATCTGCGAACGCGGCCGTGGCGACCGTGAGCTCACTCGGGCTCGTGACTGCAGTGGCGGCAGGCACCACCACGATTCGCGCGACCGCCGGGGGCCAGAGCGGCATCGCTCAGGTAGTGGTTACGGCCGTCACGCCTCCACCACCAACAGCTGTCGCTTCGGTGGTCGTAAATCCAGCGACCACTAGCCTCACGATAGGCGGCACGGCGACGCTATCCGCGTCGGTGCGTGACGCAAGCGGCGCAACGCTTACGGGACGCACCGTTACCTGGTCCACGAGTGCATCGCAAATCGCCACAGTGTCGAGCAGCGGTGTCATAACAGCGATAGCGGCGGGAACTGCAACTATTGCCGCGGCAAGTGAAGGAAAGAGCGGCACCGCAACAGTGACCGTTCAGTCGCGGACACCCGCTCCGGCACCGGTCGCGAGTATACAGGTGAGTCCGGCAACGCTCTCGCTTCAGCGCAATCAGACCGGGACTCTTACTGCCCACGTATTCGACGCAAGCGGCAACGAGCTGAGCGGCCGGACCATAGCGTGGAGCTCGAGTGATGATAGCAAGATCTCTGTTACGCCGACCGGCGCGTCAACCACGCTGGTCGCGCACAACCACAATGGCACTGTGACGATCACGGCGACGTCCGAAGGAATCACGCGCACTGCTAACATCACGGTCACGAACTAATCGACGTGTCAGGTAAATCT
>PLEG01000153.1 GCA_003136975.1 Gemmatimonadota bacterium
CGAACGATGCAACGCGTTGAGTTAAGATCGGTTGTTCGCAGACCATCCGAGCCGATATTGTCGGATGGACTCGGTATCAAAGGCTCCGAAGCTGCTCACGCTTGTTCGCGAAGCTGTTCGGGTGCGCGGGTATAGCCCGCGTACCGAAAAAGCATACGTTGGCTGGGTCATACGATATGTGAAGTTTTGCAACGGTCGGCATCCTCGAGAATGCGGGCCGCGGGAGGTCCAGGCGTTCGCGACATCGCTTGTGTCAGTGCGCAATGTTGCATCTGCGACTCAGCATCAGGCCGTGAGTGCGGTGCTGTTCCTGTATCGCAACGTCCTGAGCGATCCCATGGGTTGGACGGACGGGATTGTTTGGGCGAAGAGAACGAGACGTTTGCCAACGGTGCTGAGTGTGGCAGAGGTAGCGCGTGTGGTGGCCGCCATGGATGGGCAGGAACAACTGATGGTGCGTCTGCTATATGGGACGGGGATGCGTCTTCTGGAGCTGTTGCGATTGCGCGTAAAGGACGTCGACTTTGAAAATGGGTCGATTCTCGTTCGATGCGGCAAGGGCCAGAAGGATCGGGTGACGGTTCTTCCAAGTTCGGTGCGCACTGAGCTCGAGACGCATCTCGCCGGTGTACGGCGGCTCCACGAGCGGGATGTCGGGCGCGGGAGCGGTTACGTGGAGCTTCCTCACGCACTCGGCAGGAAGTTGCTTGGCGCGCCGCGAGATTGGCCGTGGCAGTGGGTTTTTCCTGCACGCCGTCAATATCGGGATGCCGCTTCAGGTCAGATACGCCGACACCATCTTCACGAGTCGGTGCTCCAGCGCGCTGTGACGTCGGCTGCGCGCCGGAGCGGTGTCACCAAGCGTGTGACGTGTCACGGTTTCCGGCATGCGTTTGCGACGCACCTTCTGGCCGATGGCTATGACATTCGGACGATACAGGAGTTGCTCGGGCACAGCGATGTCAGCACGACGATGATTTACACGCATGTGCTGAACAAGGGCGGACGGGGCGTGCGAAGTCCGGCGGACATGTTGGAGGTCGGGCGGTAGAGTTTCGGAGCCGGGATGATGGGGTGGTATCGGGAACATTTTTTGTCTTATGCTGCGAAGAATGCAGCATAAGACAAGCACCGTTCTCGCCGGGAATGGTGCAAGTATATGGTGGCGCTGGAGATATACCTTGCGGGGGAGCGAGGTGTGGGCATCTTATACTGCATGCTTGCAGCGTTTTTGAAGCAGAGCTTTGCAGTCTAAGACGCGTTAGGCGGACGGGACGGTCCATTGGAGGCAGGAATTGAATGCTGAGTCGCCTGTACCGGCAGCTCGACGCGCGTGGCAGTGGTCACTGATCGCCGCCGTGCTCGCCACTAGCGCCGCGATCATCGACATCACGCTGAGTCCGACACCGCGGCATGTGGTCATGAACAGCGGTGTGCCCGTCATCACTTGGCTGAGCGCCGCCATGCAACGTCGGGCCCTCAAGGCTGCCCTGTCTACGCCGCCGGCTAACGAACGCTGAAGTTGCCAAAGCGGTGGTTGAATGGTGCTCACTTCGCGAGCGTTCTTATATGGCTACTTTGCAGCTGAGCTCGAGCGTTAGCCGGCTACTTACATCTCGTTGAATAAAGGCTTCAATGGCCAACTCGATCAATCGTCGCTGTCCGTTTTGCGGCCATCACGGGACTATCACCGAAGACCGCTTCAGCCATGCCATCCATCGTTTCGAGCACGGCAACAAACACGGAATGCAGGCCTTCGAGACCTCCGTATTCGTCTGTCCAAACGAAGCGTGTCGCGAGTATACGCTCATGGCTGAATTGGCGGACACCAAGTGGAACGGGAGCACGCGCGAGTACGCCACGGCGGATCCAAAGGCCAATTGGGAACTCATACCCCCGGGAGCGTACAAGCAATTCCCCAGCTATGTACCGGCACCAATTCTCGCGGACTATCGTGAGGCTTGCCTCATTCGCGAGTTGTCTCCCAAAGCATCTGCTACGCTCGCGAGACGCTGCCTCCAGGGAATGATCCGTGACTTCTGGGGTGTTGCAAAATCGCGCCTGGTTGATGAGATCGATGCGCTTAGGGTGAAAGTGGATGCCCTGACTTGGGATGCGATCGATGCCGTCCGTAGCATCGGCAACATCGGCGCCCACATGGAAAAGGACATCAACCTAGTGGTCGAGGTCGACCCGGACGAGGCTGGTCTTCTCATCGGATTGATTGAAACACTCATTACTGAGTGGTATGTCAATCGCCATGAACGTGAGCGGCGGATGGCGCGCCTGGTTGACGTTGCGAAGGAGAAGAAGGATGCTAAGTCCGGCATCTAGGTGCAGCCGGCTAACGATCGTTGAGTCCGACGAACGAGCTAAGGATGGCTCGCTTCGCTCGCTCTTATTTGATTCGTTCGCAGATTAACTCGGGCGTTAGCTGGACACCAGACGATGAATGTTCTGAATTTCTTTGTGATTCGGACCGCCTTGCCGTTCGGCTACCTCGCTATCGGTCTCTTCCTCCTGTGCGTCGCGATTATCGGCCTTGTTCAAGTCTGGCGTGGACTTCGGACCCGGCCACTCAACCGTGCCCGCGCGCTGACTGGTATCGCTCTCCTCACACTGGCGGGTCTTGTGACTGCAGCCAATTTGGTCTCCGAAAATTCCGTCGAGCTCAATCCCATTGTCACCGTGGCCGATCTCGAAGGCGTCTGGAATGATGGTCCTGCCGCGCTCGAACTCAGCTCAGATGGGACTTACAGCTGTAGTGGCGGTGGCAGCTGCGCCCAACTCGGCGCCTCCGGTCGATGGGCTCACGACGGCGACTTCTTACTCCAGTTCACGCGCGCGACCGATGGGCGCGTTCTTATACAACGAGTGGTACGCGCCGAGAAAGAGTTGCGTCTCACCGATGAAGCGAAGGACCCGGACATGTGGGATGGCGTGTTGACGTTCCGGCATCGGGCCCCAGCCAGCTAACGAACGTTGCGGCTGACAAGCACTTTTCGGATGCGGCTTCGCCGCAATGGTGATAGTGTGCTTGCAGCTGAACTAAGGCGTTAGATCGGCACACACTCTCTCTCTCTGAGAAGGTAAGATGGCTAAGAAGGCAACCAAAAAGGCGAAGCAGGCCTCCGACGTACCAGCGGGTATCGGAGCGAGGTATCCGCGCCACAATGTCGACCAGGCGCTCCGCGTTCCTCGCGCCATTCTCGATCAGAACGCCGGAAAAGCGTGCACGGTGAAAGAGGCAGCCGCCTTCGTTGGAATAGGCGCAGGGGGAGAGTTTCAAGTAGAAGTAAGTTCTGCCACAAAATTTGGCTTTCTAGATCGCTCAGTCCCGGGGAAGATTCAGCCGACTGATCGCGCTCGCCGGATCATTCGACCGCAGACGGAGCAGGATGAAGTGCTCGCTGTTCGTGAAGCGATCCTCGCTGCACCGGGCCTATCGGACGTATACAAGCACTATCGCGGCGAGAATCTTCCCGACGAGACCTTCTTTCGTAACACCGTGGTTGATACCTACGGCGTGCCAGGCGAAAAGGTCGATGAGTTTCGAAAGATCTTCTTGGAATCACTGATTCGTGGCGGCTTGATCGAAGCGCACGGCGATAAGCAACGGATTCTGGATGTTACTGAGGATGCGCCGGCGGGCACCGAGGATAGGTCTGATCGCCTCAAAAAACTCGGGAAGACTGTAAAGGTTGATGCTGGTGATACTTGCTTTATGATGCAGCCCTTCGCGCCGCCTCTTGGAGACTACTACGAAAAAATCTACAAGCCTGCAATAGAGAAGGCGGGGCTCAAGGCGGTGCGCGCCGACGCCGACATATTCGGAACAGGAAAGATTATGGATCAGGTTTGGCGGGGCATTCAGGGCGCGAAAGTACTAGTCGCAGAGCTCACGTCACGAAATCCGAACGTCTTCTACGAGTTGGGATTAGCCCACGCCCTACGAAAGCCTGTCGTTCTCATTTCATCGAATGAACACGATGTGCCGTTCGATCTACATCATATCCGCGTCGTCTACTACGATGTGAACGATCCTTTTTGGGGTCAGAAGCTCATCGAAAAGGTCGCAGAGAACGTCCTGTCCGCCTTGCAACATCCAGAGGAGGCTGTCTTCACTGGCCAGGACGCAGGCTGACATCGCGAAGCGCCAATCTAACGTTGCGCTGCACCAGACAGGGCGCTGTGGAAGCGCGCTGCGCGCGCTATTTGTTTGATGCCCTGCAGCTAGCTTCGACGTTATGCCGCTTGACTACCATCGCTGAGACAGGAACCTGAATGCCCGATAAGGAGGCCACAGCCCGCATCAAGATCAACAAGCTGCTCGAAGCGGCTGGCTGGCGTTTCTTCCCGGATGGCAGCGCGCCCGCGAACATTCGTCTCGAACCCAGCGTCACGATCAAGTCAACCGACCTCGACGTTCTCGGCGACAACTTCGAGAAGGCGCAGAAAGGGTTTGTCGATTTCCTCCTGCTCGATTCCAGATGCTTCCCGCTGCTCGTCCTCGAAGCCAAGGCCGAGGACAAGAATCCACTCGTCGCCAAAGAACAGGCTCGCAAATACGCCAAGTCCCAGAACTGCCGATTCGTCATCCTCTCCAACGGCAACCTGCACTACTTCTGGGACCTCGAACGCGGCAACCCTTACGTCATCACCTCGTTTCCGACGCCCGACTCGGTCACCGGCTATCAGAAGGTCACACCCAATCCGCAGCGGCTGATTGAAGACCAGGTGGGCGAGGACTACATCGTTCGCACCCAGCGCCCGAACTACCAATCGGAGGCCGGGTGGCGGAACGAAGCGGAACGCCCCGGATACATCCAGACCAACAAACTACGCTTTCTCCGGCCCTATCAGCTCAAGGCCATCCACAGCCTTCAGGCCGCAGTCGGCGAAGGCAAGGACCGCTTCCTGTTCGAGATGGCTACCGGCACCGGCAAGACCTTGACCGCCGCCGCCGTCATCAAGCTCTTTCTCCGTTCCGGCAACGTGCGGCGCGTCCTGTTCCTCGTGGATCGCCTTGAGCTGGAGGACCAGGCAAAGAAGGCCTTCGCAGCGGTGCTGTCCGCCGACTTTCAGACGGTCATCTACAAGGAGAACCGGGACGACTGGCGACGTGCGGAGATTGTCGTCACCACCGTGCAATCCCTGCTCTTCAACAACAAATACCAGAAGCTCTTCTCGCCGACCGACTTCGATCTCGTCATCTCCGACGAAGCCCACCGCTCGATCGGTGGCAACGCCCGCGCCGTGTTCGACTACTTCATTGGCTACAAGCTGGGCCTCACTGCCACACCGCGCGATTACCTCCGCCGGTTCGACAGCTCAAAGCCTGGCACTCGCGACCCGCGCGAGGCCGAACGTCGCCTGCTGCTCGACACCTACCGCACCTTCGGCTGCGAGAACAGCCAGCCGACCTTCCGCTACTCCTTGCTCGATGGCGTAAAGGAGGGCTTCCTGATCAACCCGACTGTGGTGGACGCCCGCACCGAGGTCACCACCACGCTGCTTTCCGAAGAAGGCTTCGTCGTCTCGTTCACGGATGACGCCGGCGAGGATCAGCAGCAGGCCTTCAAGCAAAGCGAGTTCGAGAGGCGTTTCTTCGCGGACGCCACCAACCAGCTCCTGTGCAAGACGTTTCTGGAACACGCCCTGCGCGACCCGGTCAGTGGTGAAATCGGCAAGTCGATCATCTTTGCCGTCAGCCAGAACCACGCCGCCAAGCTGGTGCAGATTCTCAATCAGATGGCCGACCGCATGTTCCCGGGCAAGTACCAGTCCGACTTCGCCGTACAGGTGACCTCGCAGATACCCGACGCCCAGCAGTTCTCCATCAACTTCAGCAACAACAACCTGCTCGGCTCCGGCAACTTCATCCCGGCCTACAAGACCAGCAAGGCGCGCATCTGCGTGACGGTCGGGATGATGACCACCGGCTATGATTGCACCGACATCCTCAACCTGGGTCTCTTCCGTCCGATCTTTTCACCCACCGACTTCATTCAGATCAAAGGACGCGGCACCCGCAAGCACGACTTCCGCGAGGTGCTTTTCGACGACAATGTCAAAGAAGGCGTGCAGCACCCGTCGAAAACGGCCTTCAAGCTTTTCGACTTCTTCGCCAACTGCGAATACTTCGAGGAGGACTTCAACTACGACGAAGTGCTGAAGCTCCCTCCGCCGAGAGGAAAGGACAGCGACGACAGGGGCGGCCAGGGCCCCGTGGTCGCGGGCGGCACGTATGAACACCTCGGCGCCGACATCCTCTCGATGGTCAAGGAAGAGACCATTGGCTACGAGGGCATGAAGATCGACCGCATGTTCTTCGAGAAGTTCGAAGACGTCATCCGCGCCAACAACACGGTCGCTTCCGCCGTCGAAGCCGGGCAGTGGGACCGCGTGATCGACTACGTGAACCGCGAAGTCTTCGACAAGCCCGAGGAGTACTACACCCTCGACAAGCTGCGCAAAGCCGCCGCCGTGGATCGCCGCCTGACGTTACGCGAAATCCTGGAGAAGGTCTTTGGCCTCATCCCGCGGTTCAAGTCCAAGGATGAGCTGCTGGAAGAGGAGTTCTCCAAGTTCGTCGCCGACTACAAGCCGGAAGAAGCCACCGCCATTCCGGCCATCAAGACCTACTTCAAGGCCTATGTCACCAGCGGCCGAGTCCGCGACATCATCGAGAGCAAGCAGTTCACCGATCTGGCGACCAACCCGGTGTTCTCCACCCGTGACTTCAGAGCCGTGCCGGAGAAGTACCGCGTGCTCGTCCCGGAATACGTCAAGGACTACGTGTCCTTGAACCAGTTCGCGGCGTAGGCGGCATAGGAGGATTCATGAGCAAGAGCAAGAAGACCACGCTTGAAGTCCAGGGCACTTCCGTCGTCGTGCTTTCGCAGAACCAGCAAGACATCTTCTGCCTGACCGACATCGCCAAATTCAAGAACCCGGATCACCCGGACGATGTGATCCGCAACTGGCTGCGCAGCCGCAACACGGTGGAGTTTCTCGGGGTCTGGGAGCGGCTCAACAACCCGAGTTTTAATCCCGTCGAATTCGACGGGATAAGAATGCAGACCGGCTTGAACAGCTTCGTGCTCACGCCGAAGCAGTGGATCGCAAAAACCGGAGCGATGGGCATCACGTCAAGCGCCGGTCGCTACGGCGGCACGTACGCCCACAAGGACATCGCCTTCGAGTTCGCCTCCTGGGTCTCTGTGGAGTTCAAACTCTACCTCATCAAGGAATTCCAGCGCCTCAAGGACGATGAAAACCGCCGCCTGTCGCTCGCCTGGAATCTGAACCGCACCCTTTCCAAGCTCAACTACCGCATCCACACCGACGCCATACAGGCGCACCTGATTCCAGCCGCAGTCACGCCGGCACAGGCTGCCATCACCTACGCCAGTGAAGCCGATCTGCTGAATGTCGCCCTGTTTGGCCAGACTGCTAAACAGTGGCGCGACGTCAACCCCAAGCTGGACGGCAACATACGCGAGTATGCCACGGTCGAGCAGCTGCTGGTGCTGGCCAATATCGAGGGCATGAACGCCGAATTCATCCACATGGCGCTGTTACAAGGGGAGCGTCTCATGCGCCTCAACGAAATTTCCATCCGCCAGATGCAGGTGTTGACATCAACGTCTGCGATCAAAAAACTCAAAGGATAATAGTTTGCTCGACACCACCACCAAACGCCGCATCGACACCGCGCGCGACATCCTCGTGGGCAAAGTCCCCGACCCGAAGTCCCAGGTCGAGCAGATCACCATCGCCCTGATCTACAAG
>PLEG01000398.1 GCA_003136975.1 Gemmatimonadota bacterium
TGCTGGCCCAGCTCCGCCGCCGGCGGTCCGCCCACCCAGCCCACCAGCAGAGGGGCGCGCACCGGGAACTGGGTCCACCATACCGGAAACGTTGTCCCGGGACTGTGCAGGAAGCTGAGTGAGTTGAGCCCAATACCGCCGCGACGTGGTGCATGCCGCAAGCCTTTCTCCCAGAATCTCTCGCTGAACGCAAACACCGTCCGCAGAACGGGGCCCATTGTCAGACCGTCCAGCGCATCGCGAACTGCGGGAATTTCGGGAATAAATGTGATCCCGCCCATTTCTGATGGATCGGCACGCAGCACGCCAACAGGCACTGTGATGATCGCGGTCTTGCCNNCGTTCTTCCTCCGGACTCTCGCCCGGATCGCCACCCTTGGCAAGCCAGCGCTCGCTCACGAGTGACGGATCGGCGGCATGGAATCCCTGCACGAACTCGATCGCCATCTTTCTGGCCCGAGCGTCTTTCGGTTTCCGCTTGCGCGCCGAGCGCTCGGCGAGATAGTCGCTGAAGCTCCGGTCTGGTGTCCGGTGCTCGTCCAATTTTCCAAGCACCTTATCGATCTTCTTGTAGAAGTCGACCTGCTTGAACTGGCCTTCGCGAGCCTGCCAGTGATCGCCAACTACATCGACAGCCGTCAACCCTGCGGCCTCGATTAACGTATCAGTGTTGGNNCAACCGCGGGATCGCGGTACGTGAAGATCCGGCCACCCACTCGGCCGCGTGCCTCCACGATGACCACGCTGCTCCCGTTGGCGCGCAACTCGCTCGCGGCGGCGAGCCCAGCCGCGCCAGCACCGATGATTATCGCGTCGAATACGTCAGGCTGTTCCATTCGGACTGAATTATACACGGCAATTGAGATATGCAACTCTGCAAGGCACGACCATCCCCAGGACGAATTGGATCGCTCGTCGCCGCGGCGTCCATCATAGCGCTCGCGGCGGGGTGCAAGCCGGTCTCGTTTCACGGCACCGCTTATGAGCCTCCGGAGAAGGCGCCGTCCGTGGTCCTCCAGAAAGCAAGCGGGGGCGAGTTCTCACTCGCGGACCAGCACGGCTCGGTAGTGTTGCTCTTTTTTGGTTACACGCATTGCCCGGACATATGTCCAACCACGCTCACCGATTGGAAGCGTGTGAAGAGCGCACTGGGCCGAGATGCGTCACGCGTTCGCTTCGTCTTCATCTCGGTGGATCCGGCGCGCGATGATCCGGCGACGTTACAACGCTACGTCTCGCGCTTCGATCCCGATTTTATTGCAGCGACGGGAGACTCTGCAACGCTCAGCAACATCGAGCGTTCCTTCCACGTTACATCCACGCATGAGGAGACTGGCTCGGCGAACGGCTACGCCGTCACGCATCCTTCACAGACATTCGTAATTGACAAGCGCGGCGAGTTGAGGCTGCTGTACTCTTTCGGTATGGCAACCGCGGACGTCGTTTCCGACATTCGCGAGCTACTGCGCGGCGCATGAAATTCGCGCCGACATCGCGCCTGACGCTCGGTCTCGTTGCGCTTGCCTCCGCACTCGCGGGCTGTCACCGCGGCGCTCACCAACAGGCGACAACCTTCGAGATGGAAGACGCGTGGGTCCGAGCAGCGCCAGACTCNNCAACGGCCGCCTACATCCGATTCGTCAACGGCACAGCCGACACGGTAGTCGTATCACACTTCTCGTCCGAGGATGCCCGCGTGGTAGAATTGCACGAGTCATCAACCGACTCGGTCGGTGAGTCGCACATGGCAATGCGCGACTCACTCGTGATAGCCCCCGCTCACACACTCGTAATGCGTCCTGGCGGCTATCACCTGATGTTGATTGGCACCACGCACGGCCTTACGCCAGGCAAGATGATTCGCATCGTCATGCATCTCTCGAATGGCGCAATCGTCGCGACGTCCGCGCGAGTACAGCCCTGACGGTTGGCGGGATCCGGGAAGTTATATCTCTAGCTGTGCGCCGAGCTCGACTACCCTGTTTGGCGGGAGTCCGAAGAACGCGGTTGCGGAGAGTGAGTTGCGCGCCATGAAAGCATAAAGCTTCTTGCGCCACGTTGCGAGCTTCGTGCTGCCGATCGGCAGCAATTGCTCGCGTCCAAGATAGTATGTCGTCTCCATTCGCTTTGCGCGCAATCCCATCGCGCTTGCATTTTTAAGCAACAGCTGCACGTCAGGCGTCTGCATGAAGCCGTACTGTGCAATCACTCTCCAGAATCCGAGCGGCAGCTTGGTGACCGTCATGCGCTCACTGTCGATCACTTCCGGAATCTCCTTCACCTGTATGGTGAGGAGAATCACCTCTTCGTGGAGTACCTTGTTGTGCTTGAGGTGATGCAGCAGCACCATCGGTGCGCCGCCCGAATCCGCGGTCATGAACACCGCGGTTCCCGGCACGCGCACGACATGGTTCTCCGCGACGCTCTTCAAGAGCGAATCCAGTGGCAGGCTTGCGTCACGAAGCAGGGTACGCGTGATGGTGCGGCCGGCATGCCACGTAGTCATCAACGTGAAGATCGCGCCAGCGATCGCGAGCGGCACCCAGCCACCCGACTCGATCTTCAGCATGTTGGATGCGGCGAAACCAAGATCGATCGTGAGAAAGAATCCGGCGAACGAGATGTATTGCCACGGTTTCCAATCCCACTTCAGGTGGGCGAGTTGCGTGAACAACAATGTGGTGATCACCATCGTGCCGGTGACCGCTATTCCGTACGCCGCACTCAGCGCCGCCGATGACCCAAAGCCAAGCACGATGAGCACGCACCCGATCATGAGGGCGTGATTGACTTCCGGTACGTAAATCTGTCCCACTTCCTCGCCAGACGTATGAATGATGTTGAAGCGCGGGCTGTAGCCAAGTTGCACGCACTGATGAGTGAGCGAGAAAGCGCCCGATATCAGAGCCTGCGACGCGATGACAGCCGCGATTGTCGCCAGTGCGATGAGTGGGTAGAGCAGGATATGTGGTACGAGGGCAAAGAACGGATTCC
>PLEG01000279.1 GCA_003136975.1 Gemmatimonadota bacterium
GCCAAGCAGCTCGAATACCTCGGCGGCGCACTCTCGAATCCCGCACATCCGTTCGTCGCGATACTGGGTGGATCCAAGATCTCCGGAAAGATCGACGTCATTCGCGAATTGCTGCCGAAGGTGGACGCGTTGCTGATTGGTGGAGCTATGGCGTGCACGTTCTACATGGCCATGGGCTACGAGGTGGGCAAGTCGCTGGTCGAGCTGGACAAGCTCGATCTGGCGGCGGATCTACTCGAAACATCGGGCACACGTCTCATACTCCCGCACGACGCGATGGTCGCGTCGGGCATGGACGACGGCGCAAAGGCGCACGCTGTCAAGCGCGATGCGATTCCGTCGGACCAGGCGATGTACGACATTGGTCCCGCAACCGCAGAGTCCTACGCACGCGCGATCGCATCAGCGAAGACGGTGCTCTGGAACGGGCCCATGGGGGTGTTCGAGAAACCACCGTTCGATTCTGGAACTCTCGCTGTGGCTCACGCGATGGCGGCAGCGACCGGTCGCGGTGCAACAACCATCGTTGGTGGCGGCGATTCAGCCGCTGCTGTCGCCAAGGCCGGATTGCAGGACAAAATGAGCCACGTCTCGACAGGTGGTGGTGCCTCGCTCGAGTTTCTCGAGGGCAAGGAACTACCCGGCGTCGCAGCGCTCGACGACGCATGAGAAAGCGAATATTCGCGGCGAACTGGAAGATGAATCACGGCCCGACCGCGGCCGCGGGATTCATCCACCAATTTCGAAGCCGCTGGGTGAAGGGCGACGCTGAAGTTGCATTCTTTCCGTCTGCGCTTTCGTTCGCCGCGGTGCGCGCCGCTGCCGGTGACCCGTCGCCGTTCAAGCTCGGCGTGCAAAACGTGTACGCGGCGGACCGGGGCGCGTTTACGGGTGAGAATTCCGCACCAATGGCAAAGGACGCCGGGGCTGACTACGTGCTCGTCGGTCATTCAGAACGGCGCCACGTTTTTGGCGAGACCGACGCCGACTGCGCGGCCAAGTGCGCGATTGTCGAGCGTTCAGGTCTGACGCCACTTCTGTGTGTTGGCGAGACGCTTCAACAGCGGCAAAAAGGGGAAACATCGAGCATCGTGACCCGGCAGCTGCGCGAAGGGCTCGCGAAGCTGGATCAGATCGAGGCGACCACTTCGGTCATCGCTTATGAGCCCGTGTGGGCAATCGGCACCGGCCAGAACGCTACGCCGCAAGACGCCGCCGAAACCCATGCGGTTCTCCGGCGAGCGCTTCGCGATCTGATTGGCGACCGGGCTGCAGAAGTGAGCATTTTGTACGGCGGGAGCGTGACGCCGGCGAACGCCGCCCAGATCCTTGCCGCCAGCGATGTCGACGGGGTTCTGGTAGGAGGCGCGAGCCTGGAAGTTGAAAGCTGGTTGTCCATCTGCTCCGCCTAGTCTACATTTAAGGGCTACATGTACACTTTTCTTCTAATTCTCCTCATCCTGGTCAGCGTAGTCCTGATCGTCGCGATTCTGCTACAGAGCGGGACCGGTCAGGGCCTCTCCGCCAGTTTCGGCGGCGCCAGCTCATCGCCCGACGCGTTCATAGGAATGCGCCAGGCCGGCAATCTTCTCACCAAGATCTCCTGGTGGGGAGGCGGCGTTTTTCTCGCGCTCGCGTTCATCCTCCAGCTAATGTCGACGCAGCAGCGCGCGCCCAAGTCGGTCCTCGAAGGCAAGCTCGGTGCACCAGCCCCGCTTACTCAGCCTTCGCCCAGTTCGGCAGCGCCGGCCATTCCGCTGACACCAGCGCCAGCCGTACCTGCGCCTACCACGCCGCCTAACAAGTAGGAACTCAGTGGCAGCTGTCGCGACTGATCCAGGGTTCCTTCTTCTCGAAGACGGAACCCTTTTTAACGGCCGTCTCCACGGCAATCCGCCGCCCGAGGGCGCCGAGGTCGTGTTCACCACGAACATGACCGGCTATCAGGAAGTCTTTTCTGATCCGTCGTATCGTGGCCAGATCGTCGTGATGACCACGCCGCAGATCGGTAATTACGGAATCAACCTTGAAGACCCCGAATCCAGCCATGCGCAGGTCGCAGGCGTGGTGGTTCGCGAGTTGTCGCCCACGTACTCCAACTGGCGGGCAGACGGCGATCTTCTGTCGTGGTTGCTCGAAGCCGGAGTACCGATTTTGGAAGACGTTGACACTCGTCGCCTCACAAAGCACTTGAGGTCTTCCGGGGTGATGCGCGGCATCATAGGCCGCGGCGAGAAGCCCTCGATGCAAATCGTTGCTCAGCTGGAATCCTGCCCATCAATGGAAGGCCTGGACCTGGCGAGCGTAGTGAGCACGGATGCGCAATACGAATGGGGCGACGCGAACGCGCAATGCCACATCGTCGCGTACGACTTTGGCATCAAGCGCAACATCCTGCGCCTGTTCGAGGCGACCGGTTGCCGAGTGACAATCGTACCCGCGACCACGACAGCTGAAGAAGTGTTGGCGATGCATCCGGACGGCGTCTTTTTATCGAACGGTCCCGGCGATCCCGACGCCGTGGAGTACGCGCCCGCGATGGTGCGCGCGATAGCCAACTCGGGCACGCCGATGTTCGGTATCTGTCTTGGTCATCAACTGATCGGTCTCGCCTTTGGCGGCGAGACGACGAAAATGCCGTACGGGCATCGCGGAGGAAATCATCCGGTACTGGATGTCGCGACGGGGCGGGTATTGATCACATCGCAGAATCACGGATTCGCGGTGAAGGGTGACGAGGCGGGAATTCCCGGCGCGCCCGATCTCGAAGTCACGCACGTGAACCTGAACGACAAATCGGTAGAAGGGATTCGTCACCGCGCGCTCCCGGTCTTTGCGGTGCAGTACCATCCCGAAGCTGCGCCTGGCCCGCACGACGCTCAGCCGTTGTTTCGCCAGTTCTTGAAGAGCGTGCAGGAGACTGCGCGCCGGGGTTGATGTTGTCGCTGGGCTGTCGATGGGTCGTCATGAGTACGCCTGGCGAGTAAAATGTCGTCATAACTTCTCGCCGAAGGCGGGGATGACGATATATGCCGCGCGCATCAGATCCACATCGGCCGGTACAACGCGCTTGCTTCACTTGGTGCTTGCGCGCTTCTTAGTAAACCCATACATTCCAACGACTTAGCCAATTCCATTGGGGTGTTGGGATGACAAAGGCGGACCTCGTCGAGCTGGTAACAGCGCAGATTGCGCAGACTGCCGGCCCTACGATCTCGAAGAAAGACTGCGCTCGCGTCGTCGACACCTTTCTCGACGCGATCAAAGACGCACTTCGCGAACAACAGAATATCGAGGTGCGCGGGTTTGGCACTTTCAAGATCCGACAGCGCAAGACGCGCATGGCGCGAAATCCACGTACCGGCTCGCCGGTCGAGGTCGCGGCTCGTCCGGTGCCAGTATTCAAGCCCTCCAAGGAGTTGCGGGCACTGATTGCGGATATAGACATTTCCGAGCTCACAGAGGCGTGAGGACCCAGGCGTACCGATGATCGTCGCGGGGCGCGTGTTCGCCTCCTACGCGGACGCGATTGGATCGGATCGCGCCACGGTTTCAGTCCCGGATCCCGCGACTGTCGGCGCCGTAAGAGCGGCCGTCACGACGCTTTCACCGTCAATGCCTCCGCGGCCGATAATTGCCGTGAACGAGGAATACGCCACCGATGACGTGATCATCGCGCCAGGTGACGAGGTAGCCGTAATACCTCCCGTGGCTGGCGGATGAGCAGGTCCGCGATCGTGACGGCGCCGATCGACGTGAGCGCCATCGCGGAAGAAGTACAAGCTGCCACGAGTGGCGCCGTCGCTACCTTTCTCGGAACCGTTCGCAACACTTCCGGCGGTCGCGCGGTGACCGGACTGGAATACTCGGCGTACACCGAGATGGCCACGCGCGAGATGGATGCGATAGTACGCGAGGCGATCGCGATCGCGACGGGCGTTGAGCTCGTTGCGGTTCACCGCGTGGGAGATCTCATGGTTGGCGACGTATGCGTGATGATCGCCGCCGCGCACGCGCACCGTTCGCCTGCGTTCGACGCGTGCAGGTACGCGATCGAAGAAATCAAGAAGCGTGTGCCGATCTGGAAGCGTGAGCGCTACGCCGATGGATCATCCGAATGGGTGAACGCGTGCACGCAGCACGCGACGAGTGCCAGCACGTGAGGGACGGATTCGGGCGCAGCATCGAGTATCTCCGGATCTCGGTCACCGACAGATGCAATTTCCGTTGTGTGTATTGCATGCCAGAGCGCGGACTCGATTGGATCCCGCGCGACGACATTCTCACAGCCTCCGAGATTCACGACGTCGTCTCACAGCTCGCGCCGCTCGGGTTGAGCCGCATCCGCATCACCGGTGGCGAGCCAACGTTGCGCCGCGATGTGTGCGACGTGATCTCGCGCATAAACAGCGTTGACGGTGTGACAGACATTGCGCTCTCGACCAACGGTGTGCGCCTCGAGGCAATGGCTTCCGAGCTGCGATCGGCCGGCGTGGCGCGCGTTAACATCAGCGTTGACTCGCTGCGTCCGGATCGCATCGCCGCGATCGCGCGCCGCGACCTCAAGCTCGATCCTGTCCGCGTGATCCGCGCCGCCATTGACGCCGGATTCGCTCCGGTCAAGATCAACACCGTCGTCGTGCGCGGAGTCAACGACGACGAGGTCGCCGCGATCGCGCGATTAACTCTTGATTTTCCCGTTCACGTCCGGTTCATCGAGTTGATGCCGGTAGGCGACATGAGCGATTCCGGCCTCGATCACATTGTTCCGTCGGAGGAAGTGCTCGCCCTGGCCAGCGATGCACTGGGAACTCTGGTCGCGGATATCGGACCCGCCCTGGGTAACGGACCGGCTCGCTACTACCGCGCCCCCGGCGCGGCGGGAACGATTGGCGTGATAACGCCCATGACTCACACTTACTGCGCCTCCTGCAACCGGGTGCGCCTCACGGCCAATGGCCACCTACGCACATGCCTGTTCGGAGACCATGAAGTGGATCTCCGCACGCCGCTACGCGTGGGACAACCGCTCGCGCCGCTGGTTGCGCAAGCTTTGGAAGACAAGCCGCGAGAGCACTCTCTCCTCCAGCTAAGGACCGGTGGGCTGCGCGCCCTCTCGCAAACGGGGGGGTAGCCGCCTAAGTTAGAAGGATGGCTTGCCGCATTTGATCGTCGGACTCTACCCAAGACTCGAACACTTAAATGGTCAATAAAATCACGGTCGTCGGGGCTGGTAACGTTGGTGCTACCACCGCCCAACGCCTCGCCGAAAAAGAGTTGGCGCGCACCGTAGTAATGGTGGATGTCGCCGAAGGCATTCCGCAGGGAAAGGGCCTGGATCAGTGGGAGTCTGCCCCGATCGAAGGCTTCGACTCGCGGATCATCGGAACCAACAGCTACGATGAGACGGCCGGATCTGACATCGTTGTCATTACCGCCGGAATCGCACGCAAGCCCGGAATGTCACGCGACGATCTGCTCAACACCAACGCCGGCATCGTCTAGCAAGTTTCGGAGCAGGTCAAGAAGACGTCGCCCAATTCGATCCTGATCATCGTTTCCAATCCACTCGACGTGATGTCCTACGTCGCAATGCAGGTGACCGGTTTCCCGCGCGAACGAGTACTCGGCATGGCCGGCGTTCTCGATACCGCGCGCTACCGCAGCTTCCTCGCCGAGGCCGCCGATGTATCGGTCCGCGACATCCAGGCGATGGTGCTTGGTGGCCACGGCGATACCATGGTCCCGCTCATCTCTTACACGAGCGTCAGCGGAATTCCGATCACGCAGCTCATCTCCAAGGAGAAGCTCGACGCAATCGTCGCGCGCACTCGTACGGGTGGTGGCGAGATCGTCAAGCATCTCAAGACGGGATCAGCGTACTACGCGCCGTCGTCGGCCGCCGTGCAGATGTGCGAAGCGATTGCGCGGGATCAAAAGCGCATTCTCCCGTGCGCCGCATGGCTGCAGGGCGAATACGGGCTTCGCGACCTCTTCCTTGGCGTTCCGTGCAAGCTCGGTCGCGCAGGTCTGGAGAAGATCTACGAGGTAGAGTTGACGGCTGACGAGCGCAAAGCGCTAGAGGCGAGCGCTGAGGCTGTTCGCGAGCCGATGCGCGCTGTAAAGCTTTAGTCAGGGATGAACCCGGTACTCAGGTTCTGGCAGTCCACGATCGGCAGGAAGATCGTGATGGGCGTCACGGGCATCATTGGCATTGGCTTCGTGCTCGCGCACATGACCGGCAACATGTTGCTGTTCAAGGGGCCGGACGCGATCAACTCGTACAGTCATTTCCTTCACGGGCCCGGAGCGGAACTGCTCTGGGCCGCACGCGTCGTGCTGATCCTGGCGGTCATACTGCACGTTGCGGCGGCGTATTCACTCACGCAGCAGAGTCACGCTGCACGTCCGGATGGCTACGCGAAGCGTGTACCGCAAGCATCAACACTCGCTTCGCGGTTCATGCGTTGGGGCGGAGTATTGCTGCTCATTTTCATCGTCTTCCATATCTTGCACTTCACCACGGGCACGTTTAGCCCCGGCGGGGCATATGTAGAAGGCGACGTCTATCACAACGTGGTGCAGGCATTCCACGTGTGGTGGGTCGCGCTGTTCTACATGGTATCGATGGTCTTTCTTGGATTGCATCTGTATCACGGAGCCTGGAGCTCCGCGAGAACGCTTTCGATCACTGGCGATTCACCACATCCGCTACACCATCGACTCTCCGCGGCGATCGCGGTTGTGGTGTGGCTCGGATTCACCCTCGTGCCACTCGGCGTCTTGCTCGGCTGGGTCGGATAGGTAATGGAACTGAACTCGAAGATCCCCCCGGGGCCGCTGACCGAGAAGTGGGAGCAGCACCAGTTCGACGTAAAGCTCGTTAACCCGGCGAACAAGCGTAAGTACACCGTTCTCGTAGTTGGCTCAGGCCTGGCCGGAGCTTCTGCCGCGGCGACATTGAGCGAGCTTGGTTACAAGGTCAAGTGCTTCTGCTTTCAGGATTCGCCGCGCCGCGCTCACAGCATCGCCGCGCAGGGCGGAATCAACGCGGCAAAAAACTATCAGAACGACGGCGACAGTGTCTATCGCCTCTTTTATGACACCCTCAAGGGTGGTGATTTCCGGTCGCGTGAGGCCAACAGCTACAGGCTGGCTCAACTATCGGTCAATATCATAGAACAGTGTGTCGCTCAGGGAGTCCCGTTCGCACGCGAGTATGGTGGAACGCTTTCGAATCGTTCGTTCGGCGGCGCCCAGGTATCGCGAACTTTCTATGCGCGCGGCCAGACCGGACAGCAACTTCTACTTGGCGCGTATCAGGCCCTCGAGAAGCAGATCGCGAAGGGATTGGTGACGATGTATCCGCGCACTGAGATGCTCGATCTCGTCACGATAGATGGACGAGCGCGCGGCATCGTGGTGCGCAATCTGCTCACCGGCAAGATCGAGTCGCACGCTGCGGACGCTGTTCTGTTGGCCACGGGCGGCTACAGCAATGTGTTCTATCTATCGACCAACGCGCGCGGGTCGAACGCAACCGCGATCTGGCGCGCATACAAGCGCGGCGCCGCGTTCGCGAATCCGTGCTACACACAGATTCACCCAACATGTATTCCCGTGAGCGGCGACTATCAGTCCAAGCTCACATTGATGAGTGAATCACTGCGTAACGATGGGCGTGTGTGGGTTCCCAAGGCCAAGGGTGACAAGCGTTCACCCAGGGACATCCCGGATTCCGATAGAGACTACTATCTGGAGCGCAAGTACCCCGCTTTCGGCAATCTTTCTCCGCGCGATATCTCCTCGCGCGCGGCCAAGGAAGTCTGCGACGAGGGACGCGGTGTTGGTGAGACCGGGCTCGGTGTCTATCTCGATTTCGCAGACGCCATCAAGCGCCTCGGCGTACAGACAATCACGGAGCGTTACGGAAATCTCTTCGAGATGTACGAGCGCATTACCGCCGAGAATCCGTACGAAGTGCCGATGCGCATCTATCCCGCGCCGCACTATACGATGGGCGGCCTGTGGGTGGATTACAATCTCATGACCACGGTGCCCGGCCTTTACGCCATGGGCGAGGCAAACTTCTCGGACCACGGCGCCAACCGACTGGGCGCGAGCGCCCTGATGCAGGGACTCGCTGACGGCTACTTCGTGATTCCCTACACGCTGGGTGACTACCTGGCGCGCGGCGGAATCAATGCCGTGAATACGGACATGCCCGAATTCAAACAAGTCGAGCGTGAGATCAGCGAGCGCACTGCCAAACTGTTGTCTATCGACGGCACGCGGACTGTCGACTCGATTCACCGCGAGCTGGGCCACATCATGTGGAACTACTGCGGCATGTCGCGCAACGACGCCGGGCTGCGCAAGGCATTGGAATTGATACCGAAACTGCGTGAGGAGTTCTGGAGCGATGTCAACGTTCCGGGATCTGACGCTGAGCTGAATCAGGCGCTGGAGAAAGCCGGACGCGTATCCGACTTCCTGGAGCTTGGCGAGCTCATGGTTCGCGATGCGCTCAATCGAACGGAATCTTGCGGTGCTCACTTTCGCGAGGAAAGCCAGACGCCAGATGGTGAGGCGTTGCGCGATGATGAGCACTTCTCGTATGTCGCGGCCTGGGAGTATGCAGGCTCTGACGCTCCACCGATCCTCAACAAGGAGCCGCTCGAGTTCGAGGCCGTGCACCTCTCGCAGCGGAGTTACAAGTAATGAACCTCACACTTCACGTGTGGCGCCAGGTATCGGCGAAGGACGCAGGCAGATTGGAGACGTACGAGGCGAGCGATGTCTCGCCCGATATGTCGTTTCTGGAAATGCTCGATGTTGTGAACGAGCGGCTGACACTGGACGGCAAGCGACCGATTGCCTTCGATCATGATTGCAGGGAAGGAATCTGCGGAAGCTGTGGAATGTTTATAAATGGAAGACCTAATGGCCCATTAAAGGGAATAACTACTTGCCAGCTATATATGAGGAATTTTAAAGATGGCGACACAATTACAGTTGAACCATTTAGGGCAAAGGCATTTTCTATTATAAAAGATTTGATTGTTGATCGCTCTGCATTCGATAGGATAATTGCGGAAGGCGGCTATATTTCAGTAAATACAGGCGGTAC
>PLEG01000152.1 GCA_003136975.1 Gemmatimonadota bacterium
CGAACGGAAATGCCGGCGCGAGTACGAAGTCCAGCTTCGGCCAGGGATACGCGAAGCCAAAGTACCCTGCGAGCCATCGCATCGCGCGGCCATTCGCCGCGATCAACGAATCGGACTCCGCTTCCTTCGCCCGCGACGCGCGCACGTACATCGTGATCGGATGCCCGTCGATGTTGCGCGTGACGCGCGCCCACGGGCCAGCCGCGAACGCGATCAGGTAGGTGCTGATCGGCTTCGTGCGCGAGAAATGGATGCTGGTCCGGGAATCGCTCGTCTCGGAGCGTTGCACCGTCCCGTTCGCGACTGCGTTCCATGCGCTTGGAATCGTAAGCGTCAGTGCGGTGCGAGCCTTGAGATCGGGCTGATCGAAACAGGGAAAGAGTTGGTTCGCATCCGAGGGAACCAGCAGTGTGTAGAGATAATCCGCGCCATCCGTCACGTCGTGGTAGCGAATTACGCTAGCACCAGCTGGTGCGATTAGAGCCTTGAAGTTCATCGATACGATGTTCTCACCACGCCGCAGCGACGAAGCTGGCAGTCGTATGTGCATTCCGTTGCTCGCTTCTGCCGGAAGCTCCGTGCCGTTCACGATTACGGTTCCGAGACTTGGCCCACGAAAGTCGACTATCTCATCGCCACTTCCGACTTGTTTGAACGCGATGGTGATGTGGCCGGTCGCTGTATCGTGACCCGTTACGTCGAGCGACAGGTCATAGCGAACATCTCCGATTCGGGCGGCACGATAGCTCGCCAGGTCATGCGAGATTCCGGCGCCCATCAGCGCAGCCATACTCGGTGACGGATCAGAATTGCGCGAAGGGGGAGCGCCGCTCCGTTGCGCCGAGTCAGGGGTCGCAGTGAGGAAAGCGGTCATGGCACTGAGGCCGAAAAGCAGAGGGAATCGCATGCACGACGATGCCGAACGAGGTCGTCACTCGCAAGTTCCAGAACGATCGTTCGAGTAATCTCTGCACCGTTAGCCCGGCTCTTGCATTCCAAACCAGGGTATGAATTGATCCAGACCTACTCAGAGAGGACCATGCTTCGTCCAATAACTTTAGCTGCAATCACGATGTTTGCCGGCGCGCTAATAGCTGGTCCGGCTGGTGCCCAACAAACCCATCCTGGTGGTGTCAATGAGGCCGCTCAGGACGTCCATGGGGCCGCCAAGGCCACCGGCCGCGGCGTGAAGGCCGGAGTCAAGAGCGTGGGAAGTAGCGTTCACCACGTTCTGAAAACAGCCGGCCGTGGCACCAAATCCGCGCTCTCGCGTGCGGTCGGCGATACCATCCACGATCCGAATCACAAGCCCGGTGGCCTAAACAAGGTCGCTCGCGACGTCAGCGGCTCGATCAAGCATGTCGGCAGATCGGCCAAGGCAGGCGTGCACGCGGGCGCAAGCGAAACTCACGAAAGTCTCCAGAAAACCGGTAACGACGTGAAGAAATCGGTAAAAGACACGACGCACCATTCCTGAGGCCATAGGGCAGCGATGGCCTGGTATCCGAGATACCAGGCCATCGCTGCATTTACGAGTTCGAACGAGACGAATCCCTATGCGGCGCGAACCCCAGCGGCTGTCTTGTTGCGCTTCTTATCTGGCGTACTGAGCGCCATCTGTACTAGCTCAGTCATCTTCGCCGTGATCGCCGCCGTCGCGGCACCAAGGACGGCGTTGAGCGCCCCGTCGATCGCGCTGCCAGCGCTATTATTGATCCGGCCAGCGCCATCGCGCACGTGCTCTCGTACTTCTGTAACCGCGCGGCCCGTCGCACCGGTTGTCGAAAGCAGCAACCCGGTTCCGAACGCAACGCCGAGCAAAGCGATCGGATGTTCATTAACTACTCGGCGCGGATCTACCTTGTGTTCCAGCGCCGCGATCGTCGTTCCGATGCGCGCGCGCGTGTCGTCTATCTGACGACGGATCTCGTGGGATGTCTCAGCCATTCGGCGGTCTCCTTGATGGACGTTGCAGTCTCGCGCGGTGCGAGATTTGAGCTCGACAGCGATCGCTGTCCACGCCAGGCGAATATCATGGCAATCACTGCGAGCACCGCGGCTATGATCAGCGCCGCCAACCATGTGCGCCCATCGAGCACGTACGCTGATAACACCATGACAAGGCATGCCACCCCAGCACCAGCAGCGCAGAGCGCGATGGCGATCCCAACTCCGAGGAACACTGTGCCCCGTCGCAGCGCCAGCAGCGATTCGGCTGTCTCCACCCGAGCCAATCGAATTTCGTCGCGCACCAGCTGCGCACTGCTGTCTGTAAGCTCGTTGAGCAATTCGCCAAGCGATCTACGCGAAGCGATGTCGCTCACCAGCCGGGCACCCATTGCTACTTCTTGGCCGCGCGGCCAAGAAGAAACCCGGCACCAGCCGCCATCAGTAGCGTACGCGTTGGATGATCGCGCACTTGCTCCTCCAGCTTCTGGGTCAGCTCGTCCACGTTGACGCGGTCGATCAGATTGGATGTGAGCTCACTTGCCTTTGCCTGCAGCTGGCTAATAGCGTCTTCCGCACTCGACATGCCACGCTGCGCGACATCCTTGACCTTATCGGACGTCTGATCGACGCCGATGCTCTTCGCGAAAGACACGTCATCAGTCCGCCCCGCGGCGCCGTCGGCGTTCAGACCGTCGTCCGCGGCTCCGTGCGCGGCTCCGTCCGCACCCGATCCATATCCCGTGTTCCCGGTGTTGCTCAATTCAGGTGATGTCATCATGGCCTCCGTTGCGCGAATGTTTGGCACGGCGCTGGTCTCCCGTTCGAGGATTCTGCGCGCATGCATTTGACGCTAATGAAGGGCATACCACATGCCACGGACGTATCCCTGGCGCTCGATCTCACCACTTCTCCACTAAATCGTTCGGCAGAATAGACGGAAGCGTTGCTGGAGCGTATCTTCGGTGCAAACTCTTCACGGGAGATCTGCACAGACCCGCCATGCCGACACGATTTGTGCTGACGTTTACGCCACTAGGACGCCCCGGTTATCGAGTGGGCGAGTTTTCAACCGACGATCACGCTCGCGACGCCGCTGAGCGTCACGGAGCGCCGCCTCGCGGCGCAATCCCGCGACCACCTCTCACGTGGACTCCGGTGCCGCAGTTTGGCGCGATCACGGCGATCACCTCATCGGGGGCGTTTCTGATTTCCCCGGCATGATCGTGATGGCTTCCACACTCAACACACGTCCTGACCGCCCCGTAGCTATTCCGTGTAGCAGCAGATCGCACTTACCCTCACCAGTGCAATGACCAATTCTCGCCGCGACTTCATCAAGACGGTATCCGCAGTCGCCGCCACAAGTGCCATTGGCACCCGTGGCCTCGGCACCGTCGACCGGATCATCGCCTCCGCCCGCCCATCGGTCGGGGATCCGACCTATCGGGAGCTGACGCAGGTTGCTCTCGATGCCGCCCGCGCAGCGGGCGCGACATACGCAGACATTCGCATCTCCGCTCGCCGCTCGCAACGTATCAGCACCCGTGAGAACCGGCTCCAGAATGTCGATGACAGCGACACGCTTGGATTCGGCGTCCGCGCCCTCTCGAATGGGGCATGGGGCTTTGCCGCCAGCAATATTCTCACCAAGGATGTCGTGGCGCAGATCGCGCGTGATGCGGTAGCGATAGCCAAGGCAAACAGTACGGTCCAGTTGAAGCCGATCGTCCTCGCGCCAACTCCAGTCGCGAATGGCGAATGGAAAAGCCCAATCAAGGTCGATCCGTTCAACGTCGCGATCGGCGACAAGGTCGGATTGCTGCTCGCCGCCAACGCGGCCGCCATGAAGGTGCAGGGCGCGAGGTTCGTCACATCCAACATGTTCTTTCTGCGAGAAGAGAAAACGCTTGCGACGAGCGATGGAACCTTCGTGGTGCAGACGATATATCGGGCTCAGCCGTCGATGAACGTTACGGCCGTCTCGGCGGGCGGCGATTTCCAGAGCCGTCAGTCTAACGACGTCGCTCCGATGGGGCTCGGCTACGAGTACGTGACCAGTGTAAACTTCGTCGACAGGGCGACGAAGTGGGCCACCGAGGCCGTCGAGAAACTCTCCGCGAAATCCGTCGATGTTGGACGCTACGATCTCGTCTTGCACCCGTCGCATCTCTGGCTCACGATCCACGAGTCAGTGGCGCATCCCACGGAGCTGGATCGCGCTGAAGGCTTCGAGGCGAACTACGCCGGCACGAGCTTTGTCAGCCCGCCGGAGAAGATGCTGGGCAAGCTCAAGTTCGGTTCCACGCTCATGAACATTCGCGGCGACCGTACACAACACGGCTCGCTGTCCGCAATTGGCTGGGACGACGAGGGCGTGAAGCCAGACGAGTTCATGATCATCAAGGAAGGCGTACTGCAGGACTACCAGACGACGCGAGAGCAGGCAATGCAGCTCGACTGGTGGTACAAGAGTCAGAACAAGCCAACCCGCTCGCACGGATGCTCCTATGCGCAATCGTGGCAGGACGTGCAGTTCCAGCGCATGCCGAACGTCTCTCTGCTTCCGGGCACCAAGGACACGAGTTACGACGACATCATCGCCGCAACAGATCGCGGAATCGCCATCATCGGTGACGGTTCGTTCTCGATCGATCAGCAGCGCTATAACGCGCAGTTCGGCGGCCAGGTCTTCTATGAGATCAAGGGCGGCAAGATCGTCGGAATGTTAAAGGACGTCGCGTACCAGATGCGCACCCCTGATTTCTGGGGCAGCCTCGACATGATCGGCGGCCAGAAGTCCTACGAGCTCGGCGGAGCATTCAGCGATGGCAAGGGACAGCCGAGCCAATCGAATGCGATCAGCCACGGCTGCGTTCCAAGCCGTTTCCGTAACATCAACGTTATCAATACCGGGAGAAAGGCATGAGTCGGCCGAAGTCACTATTTGGTGCCAATCCCGCTGGCATACTCACCCGCGCCGAGGCCGAAGCTCTCACCAAGCGCACTCTCGCATTCGCAAAGGCGGACGAGACATCAGTAAGCATCAACAGCAATGCGCGTGCTAATACACGCTTCGCGGTAAATCAGGTTTCTACCGCGGGCGACGACACCGACACGACGCTCACGATTCGGAGTACGTTCGGAAAGCGTTCTGCAAGCGTGACGACCAACAAGGCGGATGACGCATCACTTGCGGCTGCCGTCAAGGTCGCGGAGGAGCTCGCTCGTCTGAGCGTCGAGAATCCGGAGGCCATGCCGGATCTCGGTCCCCAGGTTTATCCGCAGGCGAGACAGGCGAACATTTCATTTCCTACCGCTGATGAGCGCGCACGCGCTGTGAAGGCGGTGACAGATCGCGCGCGCGCCGCGGGCTTCGTCGCGACAGGTTACATCGAAGCGCGTGTCGGAACACGTGCACTTGCTAATTCACGTGGGCTGTTTGCATTCGAGCAGACCGGCGGATCGAGCATGACTGCTACCGTGCGCACACCGGACGGAACCGGATCTGGCTGGGGCGGTGCTAACGCCAACGACTGGTCCGGAATCGACGCCGATGCAGTGGGTGCAACTGCAACCGAAAAAGCTGGCAAGTCGCGCAATCCAGTTGCGGTAGAGCCCGGGCGCTACACGGTCGTGCTCGAGCCGACAGCCGTTGGCAATCTCATTCCAATCATCGCCTTCTCGGCACAGGCCCGCTCGGCGGACGAGGGGCGCTCGTTCTTTTCCAAGCCTGGCGGCGGCAACAAGATCGGCATGAAGATCGCCGATGAGCGTGTCACACTTGTTTCAGATCCTGCCGACAACATCGGCAGTGGCATTACCGGTGACGGGCGCCCAACCGAGAGAGTTGTGTTCATCGATAAGGGCGTCTTGATGAACCTCAATTACGATCGCTACTGGGCCGAGAAGCAGGGCAAGCAACCCACTGCACTCGCATTTGGCTGCATGCGTCTGATGGGTGGCGATTCCTCGGTGGCGCAGATGATCGCCAGCACCGAGCGCGGAATCCTGGTCACCCGTTTCTGGTACATTCGCCCGGTCGATCAGCGTACGATTCTCTTTACCGGCCTGACGCGTGACGGAACGTTCCTCATCGAGAATGGAAAGGTTACCCACGCAATCAAGAACTTCCGCTACAACGAATCTCCGATCTTCATGCTCAACAATGTCGAGGCGTTCGGCGCGTCGGTACGCGTGAGCGCGAGCGAGGACAGCAGCCCTGGAGCGGCGGTCATCATGCCGCCACTAAAAATTCACGACTTCAACTTCACCAGCCTCAGCGACGCGGTGTAGCAGTCCGCGTTGACCTCGAACGTCTTTACGGTGGATTCTTGCTTCGGCGGGGATCCACCGTTTCGTTCACGGGAGCACCAAAAAGTCGTTACCCCCGCAGAATGTTGGCAACGTGGCGGAGCACACGCCGATCACGGGAAGTCGTCATCCCATGAACGCGTAGCAATGCGGCAGAGGACACTCTGGGTTGTAGAAGGTCGTCATCCCCGCGAATGCGTGGGATCCATGGACGAGGATCACGCCATGTGTCCCACGTTCGCAGGAGTCGATTGGCGGTAATCCGCCACTCCCCAACGACCCCGGCTCCCACCACTCGGCAACGCATCACGGAAGATTACGGTCCGCTCCGGACCGTTTCACGCCCGCCACGCCGTGCTAACAGCCACACTCCTCGCCATCATCGTCACGGCTCACACCCGAACGCCTCCCACTCCACGCGATTCCTCGCGTGTAATTCCCGTGATCCTGGAAATCCGCATCGGCACAATCGCGTCGACCACGGTATCGGCACGGCGGATAGGTGACACTGCGCTCCTGCCGACGGCGCGAATACTCACTCTCGCCGAGCTCCGTTTATTGCCGGACGCGGACGAATACCTGTCAACGGATTCCCTCTCGGTTCTGCTCCGTGCGCCGATCACGGTCGATTGGGATGATCTCACGGCAATCATTGCGGACGACGGTGCGCTACCGGTGAGCCAGCGCGCAGCGCGCGAGCAACGCCGCGAACTGTTCAACATGCGCAATACAATTGCGTCCACGCTATTTGTGACGAGTCGCGCGATGCCCTTGCTACCCAGAAGTCTCATCATCGACTACGACATCGCGACATCGTCTGGCTTCGCGCGCCCCGACGCAAGACTCGCGATCGGAACCAACATCCTTGGCGGCGGACTAAACGTTGATTGGAATCGGATGGGGCGGAGTCGTCTCGGATCGTCGACTGTCTCATGGCAGCGTGATTGGCCCGAATGGGCGACGCTTCGCCACGTACGTATCGGGAGTATTCCGCTTACGGGCAATTCCCGTATTGGTACCGGCGTCTTCATGTCCACTTCAACCGTCGCGCGCGGTGATAGCGTCGAGCCCATCCGGCTCGTCGGCGCGCTCGGGCGGGGATGGGAAGTTGAAGCGTATCGCGATGACATCCTGGTATATACCGGTTTGGCGGATTCCATTGGTGCATACGCTGTCACAATCCCTGCATCCCACGGCACTAACCGGCTGGCGATTATTGCGCATGGGCCGTATGACGAACAGAGGATAATCAACCGTTACGTCTCGATTGGCGATGACATGATACCTGCCGGAACCGCTGCGTACGATATGTCGGTTGGGCGTTGTGAAGTGGCGGGCTGCGACTATGGCGCAGAACTCAGTGCGAGATACTCGCCACTTGCGTATATCACAACCGGAGTGAATCTGAGCGCACTCTTCGCGTCAGGAGAACACACGCTCGAACCGGCGGTGCTATTGGCGGCGCGCGTTCACGATGATGTCAATGCGGCTGCACGCTACGGCCGCGACGGGGCCAGTGCGGATTTTCGCTTCGCGCCATCACCCGTCTTTGAGACAATGGCGCGCTATCGAAGCACACCTGTCAATGTCCGACTTGCCAGCACCGGTGCGCGTCGCTCAAACGCCATTCTCAATACAATCTGGCGGCCGCGCGCTGACCGCACGATCACTGCCAGCCTCGGTCTTTCGGGTGTCAGGATCACGGATGAACAACGTCTCCGCATCGGGTCGTCGCTGTCGCTCCGGTCCACCTACATCCGACCATCAGTGAGTGTTGTTCGCAGAGTCGGCACGCGATCCGCGATACTTTCGTACGGAGCCTACGCGGAGTCGGCCATTCCATTCACGCAGGCGATTGGTGCTCGCTGGCGCGGTGGTCTCGGCGACGCGAATTCGGGCGATACATTCCTCGCGCTTGCGATGCCGTTTACGCGACTTGCACGTGTCGAAGTCGGCGCGGAGTGGCACTCCGGCGCGCGCTGGCCGCTGCTCACCATGTCGATGAGCATGATCACACCCGTCGTAAGATACGAAGCGCGATCGGTCACTGGCATCACAAGTACGACGGCGATTCACGTGTTGAGCGGATCGGTTATTCTGAACGGTGAGACGCGCGCCGGAGCTCGTCGTCTCACACTGGCGTCAGAACCGTCGCGCGGGCGTGCGGAAATCGTCGGCACGGCGTTCCTTGATGGCAATGCGAACGGCGTCCGCGATGCATCGGAGCAGCTGTTGTCAGGCGTGTTGGTTTCGATCGGTGCAGCCAGCGTCGAAACCGATTCAGCGGGTGACTATCGCTTCAGCGACGTAAACGCGTTCTCGTCGGTGGTGCTGAGCGTGGATTCGTTAACGCTTCCATCGCCGGACATGATCGCTCAACCGATACGCGTCGTTCCCATTCCAAATGGTGTGACGCGCGTGGACCTGCCCGTTGTTCTCCGGGCGTCAGGCACGTCGGTGAGCGGCATCTCCCGCATCGGCGGGCTCTCGCAGTACGCGGAGAGCTGCGACGCGCCGTCCGTCCATCGCGACCACCTCTAGGCCCGCATCCGGAATTCGCACGCGATCACCAACGCGCGGCAACCGGCCCAGGCGCGCGAACACATAGCCGCCCAGCGTTGACCAATCTCCCTCGGGAACATCCAGGTCGTAGTCGGACCGAGCATCAATCAGCGACAAGGTTCCCGCCAGCTCCAGAACGCCATTCATCTCGAGCGAGGTCCGCGCCGCCATGTCGTACTCGTCCGTGATGTCGCCCATCACTTCCTCGACCAGATCCTCGATCGTGATGATCCCGGCCGTCCCGCCGTACTCGTCAATAACCACTGCCATGTACGCGCGTGTTCGCCGAAGATCATCGAGCACCCGTTCCGCCGCTCGGCTATCCGGAACGTACAACGCCTCGCGCATCAACTCCGAGAGCTGGAAGGGTGAGCCAGGCTCCCTCAGCCACAGATCCTTAGCCAGAAATACGCCGACAATGTCGTCCAGAGTTTCGCGGTACAGCGGGTAGCGCGAATACCGCTCGGTCCGCAGAATGTGCACCACTTCTTCCTGCGTCGAGTCGATGTCAATCGCCACCACATCGGTCCTCGGCCGCATCACGTCGTGCGCACGTTTTTGCTTGAAGTCAAAGACCCCCGCGAGCATCGCGCGCTCTGACTCATCCAGTTCGCCGTGCGCATGGGAGTGCATCACAAGCGTCCGTAGCTCATCGGGGGAGTGCGCCGGAACTTCGTTCTCAACTACCGCGTTCATCCCAAAAGCGCGGGCGACCAGGCTGGCTATCGCGTTTACGACTATCACGAATGGCGTGAGGATCCGGCCGATGATCCGGACCACTGGAACCGCGTACTTTCGCGCCCAGTCGGGATGCTCCCGGGCGATTGCCCGCGGAATCAGCTCTCCAACTACTATATGAAGCAGCACTGCCAGGGCGAACCACGCCGGTCCCCCAACCACGCCGAGCCCTACGGCGGCGAGCGAGCTACCGATCCGAGCAGCCGTGGTCGGTGCGGCACGACCGTCCTCCTCGTCCACCGGAACACTAAGGGCGGCTTCGGCGGCGGCAAACAGCGCACTGATCGCCACCAACGCGATGATCCAGATCAACCGGGTCGCGAAGACAGCTGCCCAGTTTTGGTCTTGTAATTCTGTTGGCATTCCTGTTCTAAATCTACCGGAACGGGAGGCGACCCACGCGAGAACCTGTCGAACGATTGTTCTGTGAACTGAATTAAATACCCGGCGGCCCACGGGCGCGTCCTTGCCGCGGTAATTAGATGAGGCGGGGGGCTTTTCTCCGTAGCGCGCGTTGCACTGAGGCTTCCCCGTCGTCAAGGTATTGCAAAATGCAATACCGCACTCCGCAATCCGTCTCCGTCACGTCGCCCTCGCACCCGACTCAACTGCCGGTGCGTCGTATACTGTGGTGGGTGTACCTCGCCCGGCTCGCCGCGGCGGGATCGGTCTTTATCGCGGCCGTTTACTCCTGGCAGTATGCCTCTCGGACCGACACGCTTCTGGCCTCGCTCGTGTTCGCCGGTGCGATGTTGTTCACTGGACTGTCCGCGCTCTATACCCACGTTTACCGCCGATCCATCGCGATGGCGGTTCTGTACGCCCAGGTCGTTTTCGATGTGACGCTGGTAACGGCGATGGTTCACCTTACGTGGGACGCAACTTCGTCGCAGTTCGCGCCGCTCTATATCCTCGTCATCGCAGTCAGCGCTCTGCTGCTGCCGGCCCGCGGCGTGACGCTGATTTCAACCCTCGCGATTCTACTGTACGCTGGCGAAGCGGTGGTAGTGCGCGGCGATCCAGTAGGGATTGGCGTCTTTCTTCAGTTGGCGATCTTTGCCACCGTTGCGCTCGGCAGCGGCTACATAGCCTCGAGATTGCGCGCGCAGAGTGTTGGGACAGAGGCGATGGCCGAAGAGCTCGCCCGTTTTCGCTTACACCAGGCAGAAGTGGAGCGGCTTCACCTTCGCGCCGAACGTCTTGAAGCGGTTGCCGAACTCGGCGCATCCATGGCGCACGAGATCAAGAATCCGCTCGCTTCCATTCGCAGTGCCGTCGAGCAGCTCTCGATGTCTGCCCAGACGTCGAACGACGATCGCGTGCTCACGTCGCTCGTTGTGCGAGAGTCGGATCGACTCTCGCGACTCCTCACCGGATTCCTCGACTTCGCCCGCGTTGACGTTCCGTTCACGCGGCGCCTCGATCTGCTCGATGTGGTCCGCAACGCGGCCGATCTCGCATCGTCGCACCCATCGCGGCCGCCAGGTTCGCGCATCGAGTGCGATTTCCCCCGGGCAACGCTCGAAGTCAGCGGTGACGAGGACATGCTTCATCGCGCATTCTTCAATCTCGTCCTCAACGCGTTGCAGGCGTCACCACCGGACGGCGTTGTGCGCATCGAAGCAGCGACGCTCCTTCCGCAGCAACTCGATTGGCGCGCTGCTGCGTTCGAGAGCGGCGCGATTGCAGTACGCATAATCGATTCAGGCCCAGGAATCACTGAAGCCGCAAAACCAAAGCTGTTCGATCCGTTCTTCACGACCAAGCCCGGTGGCAGCGGGCTCGGGCTCGCCATCGTCCACCGCGCGGTCGAAGCACATCATGGAGTGGTCGTGGTGGATAGCGACGCTCGTGGCGCTCGCTTCACCGTTCTCCTCCCACGCAAATGACATCGCCTACTGGCGGACCGAGCGTCCTCATTATCGACGATGAGCAGGGGATCCTGGACGTGCTCCGAATTCTGCTCACCAACAACGGCTTTACCGCGCACACAGCGCACGGTGGCCGTGCCGGCATCGAGCAGATCGAAGCTCTGGAACCCGACATTGTCATAAGCGATATCCGCATGCCGGACGTGAGTGGCACTGACGTGTTGTCGGCCGCACGCGCCGCGAATCCGGAAACACCGGTCATTCTCATGACCGCGCAGGCGACGCTCCAGTCCGCGATGCACGCGGTGAACGAGGGCGCGTTCTACTACATCCAGAAACCGTTCCGCAACGACGAGCTTCTCGCGATAGTGCATCGTGCCGCCGAGCATCGCGCGCTGCGGGTGGAAAACCGCACGCTCCGCCAGGAAATCCGCAAACGCGACCGCGGTAACTCGCCAATCGGCCAGAGCGCCAACTGGCTATCGGTGCTGCAGCTTGCCGCGACGGTCGCGCCAACCGATTCAACGGTACTCCTGCAGGGCGAGTCCGGCACCGGCAAGGAGCTGGTCGCGCNNTGCTCGAAAGCGAGTTGTTCGGTCACGTGAAAGGATCATTCACAGGCGCCGTGAAAGACAAAACCGGTCTCATAGCAGCGGCAATGGGCGGCACGTTCTTCCTCGATGAAGTCGGCGAGATGACCCCCGCAACACAGGTCAAGTTGCTGCGCACACTGCAGCAGCGCGAAGTCCTGCCGGTCGGCGCGACTGAAGCGATTCCTGTTGACGCGCGCGTCATCGCAGCGACTAACCGCGACCTTGAGCGCGACGTAAAGACCGGCCAATTCCGAAGCGATCTCTACTATCGTTTGAACGTGATTGCGATACACCTTCCGCCGCTGCGTCAGAGAAGGGAAGACATCCCGCTGCTCATTGAAGCGTTCCTGTTACGCGCGAAGGATCCCAATAAGAGCGTAAGCCCGGAAGCAATGAGTGCCATGTGCGAGTACGACTGGCCAGGCAACGTGCGAGAGCTCGAGAACGCGCTCGAGCGCGCGACAATCGTGACGAGCGGCGCCGTCATCATGCCAGATGCGCTTCCGGAGCGCGTGATCAGTAAGTCCGGCGAGCACCTCGTTCGCGACGTAGAGCGACTCGACCCCACGCTCGACATGATCGAGCGG
>PLEG01000282.1 GCA_003136975.1 Gemmatimonadota bacterium
CATTCGGAAGCGCGCGAATGACATCACCAGCCAGCACGTTGACAACATTCGGCGCTTCTGCGCGCCGCTCCAGTGCTGAAGCCTGCGTCTCGCCGAGTCGTTGCGCGTTGACGACCACACTCCCCAACATTTCCGCGGAGGGATGGAGGCGCACATCATGCTGGACGGTGCGGCCGCTCGCGATCAGAACAGACGCCGAGTCAGGAGTGAATCCAAGCCTGAGTACACGGACGGTGAACGTACCGGCTGGCACGCCATTAACACGATACGTTCCACTCGAGTCAACGACTGCGCCAAGTTGGGTTCCGACCACGTGAACAGTGGCGCCGGGAGCCGGCCGGCCATCAACGTCGGTTACACTGCCTCGAATGGTGCCTTGTGCAGAGGCCATCGCACTCGCGATGGCGATAGTAGCAATGAACGTGGCGCAAAGATAACGTCGACCAATTAGGAATCGCATATTCACTCCGAATACAGCGTGAGCGAGAGACCGCAGTAGCTACGGGCTTGTGTATTGCCATTGTGTCCTGCAACGCAATTGATCGTGCGCGTCGGTTCGAATAAACACTACGCCGTTTGGTACAACTCCAAAACAAACCCGACAACGTCGCTGGTTGCAGCGGTGGTGTCGCGAAACCTAGAGGTGACTGTGACTTTGTAAAGCACGCCAATGCCGTAGTGCGGCGTCATGCTGAACGGCGTCGCTCACTCAGCGAGGGCGGCACAGCATCGTGGCGGGACGTCTCACACCACTGGAGCGAGCGGCGAAGATTGTTTATCCTGAAATGCCACGGTAGTGTAAACCAATGCGAAGCACAGAAATCTTTATCGAATCTTTGCAGTCGGTAAGGAAGAATCAGCAAAAGATGAGCGCCATCGCGCTTCAGATTATTGCTTCACTCGGGACGCGATGACGCTCGTTGCCCGGTCTGTGGAACGGACGACTTAGAACGATCCGTTCAATCGTCAAGCGTGGGAAGGGTCTCGAGCACTGCTGCCGCACGAGGCCGATTGCTTACGCGATCGTCCTTCCGGATCTTGCCGTCACGGAACACGATCACGCGTTTCGCGAACTGTGCGATGTCCGGTTCGTGTGTCACCATCACCACCGTAAGTCCCTTGTCGTTGAGAGTCTGGAAGATGTCCATGATCTCGACGGCAGTTCGGCTATCGAGATTTCCCGTCGGCTCATCCGCGAACAGAATTGCCGGACGGTTCACCAACGCACGGGCAATCGCGACACGCTGTTGTTGACCGCCTGACATCTGCGACGGGTAGTGATCTGCGCGATCCGCAAGCCCGACCATAGCAAGAGCCTCCGATGCTCGGCGCGCTCGCTCTTCCTTGTCGATCGGAGTGTAGAGTGTCGGCAGCGCGGTGTTCTCGAGCGCAGTGGTACGTGCGAGCAGATTGAAACCCTGAAACACGAAGCCAATTTTTCGGTTGCGGATGACCGCGAGCTCAGCCTTTCCGAGCTTTGATACATCGGTCCCTTCCAGCAGGTATCGCCCTGAGCTCGGCCGATCCAGGCAACCCAGCATATTCATCAGAGTCGACTTTCCCGATCCGCTGCTTCCCATGATGGCGACAAAGCCACCGCGTTCAACGTCGAGGCTCACGCCGCGCAGTGCGTGCACCCGTGTCTCGCCAAGATCGTAATAACGATGCACATCCTCGACGCGAATCACTGCGCTGTCATCTGAAGCTCCGCGAGTCGCACGATAGGGCGACTCTTGCGACGCGACTTGATCGAGCACGCTTTCGACCACGCTATCTCCGCGCGTTCGGAGTGCCCGGACCGCTGGCTGCAGCGGCTGCGATTGATCCGGTAATCACATCGTCGCCCGCTGCAAGCTTGCCTTTCTGCATCGACTTGACCTCTGTGAAAGCGTGGTCTGTGATACCAGCTGTAAACTGTACCGGCTCCAGCGTGTTGTCCGTGTGTCGCTTCCAAACAGTTGCTATCCCAGACGCTCCGTCCTTGGATGGCATGTTCGATGTCGTCTGAGATGGCGTGTCCTGCAAACCATACTGGGCATACAGCGCGTGCACTTCGTCTGGTGATAGTGATGGCTTGTAGCGCAATGCACTGTTGGGGATCTTGATGGCATCCTCAACTGTTGCCACAGGAATTGTCACGAAAGCCGTCATCCCCGGAAAGACTTTACGGTCTGGATTGGCGAAGTCGATGATCGCATCGTAAGTGACCACATTCTGCACCGTCGTCGGATTCATGCGAATCTGGCTGACGACCCCGCGAAAGGTTTCCGCGGGGAACGCATCCACCTTGAACGTGACTGCCTGATTGACCTTGATGCGACCGACGTCCGATTCATCGAGCTTCGCGTACAGCTGCATTTTGGTGAGGTCCTGCGCGATCGTGAAAATGGTGGGCGCCTGGAGCGAGGCGGCGACCGTCTGGCCAACGTCGACGTTGCGTGCAACGACGACGCCTTCAATCGGCGAGCGAATCACCGTATGCTCGAGATTGGTCTTTGCCACCGACACCGCCGCTGCCTTCTGCGCCATTTGCGCCTGGGCCTGGATGAGTGCCGCTTCTGCGGCGTCGACTGATGCCTTGGCTGCCTCATTGTTGGCAGTCGAGAGCTCGAGCTCGGACGCGGTTACAGCGTGCCCTCGCGCGAGTTGAGCCATACGGTTGTAATCGGCTGCGGTCTGCGTAAGTGCAGCTTTTGCTTTCACGACGTTGGCCTGCGCCGCCGCCGAGTTTGCTTTGGCGCCCGCCAGATCGGCGTCCGCCTGCAGTAACGCACCTTGAAACAATGAGGGATCGATAAGCGCTACGATCTGATTCTTACCTACGTGCGAATTGAAGTCGGCATTTAGCTTGGCGATGGTGCCGGAGACTTGCGAGCCTACCTGCACACTCACGACCGCGTTGACCTGGCCACTCGCGTCGATAGCGTCACGGATTTCGCCTCGCTCGACCTTGGCTGAGAAATACTCAACCGAATTGCCCTTTCTCAGCCCGAACAACACGCCAACAACTACAATAAGTGCGACAGCGCCTGAGACTACCCAGCGCGTTCGCGTCATGCGTATCGCCATCTAGTAAGCTTCTGTGATTGAAAGAGAATTGATTGTAGCTACTCGTACCGCAGCGCTTCGATAGGATCGAGCAGCGATGCTTTCCGAGCCGGATAGTATCCGAAGAAGACGCCCACGGCGACTGAGAACAAGGCGGCGAGTAGCACCGCTTCCAGCGAGACTTGCATCTGCCAGCCAAGCGCGCTCCCGACCACTACGGAGCCCACAACACCGATCAGCACGCCAGCAGCCCCGCCGACCAGGCTGAGCAGGACGGACTCTCCGAGGAACTGGAGTTGAATCGCAGCCTCGGGCGCGCCCACCGCTACTCGTACACCGATCTCGCGCGTGCGCTCCGTCACCGAAACGAGCATGACATTCATGATTCCGATTCCACCAACCAGGAGCGAGATCGAAGCGATCGCGATAAGAAGCAGGCTCAGCGTTCTGCTCGCCTCGAGTTGTGCTTTGATGACGTCCTCAGGATTGCGAATGTTGAAGTCGTCCTCCTCGTCGGGCCGAAGATGATGACGATCTCTGATCACCGCTCCCGCCTGCTTGCCAGCGAGCTTGACGGCATCCTGGGAAACCGCCGACATGAGGATGTCGTCGAGCCACGTCACGCCCTTGATCTTCTTCTGCACCGTAGTGTACGGCAGCATGATTGTATCATCCTGATCCTGTCCGGAGACTGACAATCCTTTCGGCAGCAACGTACCGATGACCTTGCACGGCAAATCCTTCAGGCGAATCACCTGCCCGATGGGATTCGCCGCACCAAATAGCTGCTCACGCACCGTCCGGCCGATCACGCACACATCGGCCGCATGATCGACATCATCCTGGGAAAAGGAAGATCCCCGATCGATGTCCCAACGCTTGATGTCGAGATACTCCGGTGACACGCCGCGGTAACCGGTATACCAGTTCTGGTTTCCGTAGATGACCTGGACGGAGCCATCGACGTTGGCAGAGACACTCTTGATCAGCGGGACCTGCGCCTTGATGGCGAGCGCGTCTTCGATAGTCAGAGTCGGCGCGGCGTGAGCTCCGGTTCGCACGCCATTTACCGCGCGGCCACCGGCTTCGACCCAGACAAGGTTGTCGCCCAGGTTATTGAGCTGCTGCTCGACTCTTGTCTGCCCCGCCTTGCCGATGGCAACGACGCAGATCACGGCGGCGATGCCAATCGTAATACCGAGCACTGTCAACAGGCTCCGCATCTTGTTGCGGAGAAGCGCCCACAGCGCCGATTGTACAATGGCAGCGTAGTTCATCTTGCAGCGTTACTGGGGATGTAAAGGCTTCAAAGAGTCGTGCGAGGAAGGTATAAACGACTCATAGAATCTGATTGTTAAGACACTCCTGTATGGTATACGTGCCGAGGGACGGAACCGTGGACGTCGGGCTCGGTGGCGCAGCCGACATTCGCATGCTTCCTCTCACTATTCGGCTGGCTGGCGAGTTCGATCAGGTCCACCCGGCGTGCACAATGTTCTCATCGGTCGTCATCCGCCGAAGGCGGCGGTCTTAACTGAACAGTATTGGGCCTAGGCGCGTTTCCTGGAAGGAAACGACGTGACCATTTGTCTGCCCAAAGGGGTTGGCGCGGCGGTTTCGCGTTGCGGAGGGCGCCAAAGGTACCGTTCAAAGAGTTCCAGACTACATTTCTCCTTCGTTCCACAACCGCTTCAAGACGCGCCGATGGCGTTCATAGATTGGATCTTGAGACGGATTGCTTGGACACGCGGAGTAGTTTTAGCGCAGGCTTGTAAGTTGTTGAATTACAATATGTTACCGTATTCGGCCAGGTAGCTCAGTTGGTAGAGCAGCGGACTGAAAATCCGCGTGTCGGCAGTTCGATTCTGCCCCTGGCCACTTGGGTGGTTTTCATAGGAGAAAGAGGGTTTTTGGGGACGAGCGCGAGGGGCCAAACGGCTTCTCGCGCTTCGCATGTCGAGGGAGGGTAGAGGGACCCTGCCCAGACAGCGAGGCAAACGGAGACCACGCGGCGGTCTAAGCTTTGAGTTGTTCGCGTCGGCATACGAAGTAGTCTAGCGGCCCGATGAGCGTGATGCACCTTCGTTAAGGCTGTTCGCATTCGCTAAGGGGGCCGGTTGGACCGATGCGGATTGCCCCGCCTCGCGCATCCTCGCCAAGGCATCGACGCATGTGGTAGCTGAGCTGACCGACCGCCCCACTGCCGCGGATGTGCGTGTCCCTCGTTTAAGGGCAGTGGGCGGGACCGATACACAATCGCCACGTCAGCCCCCATCTCCGCTCGTGTCACGAGCGGGTCGACAATGTCCCTACCCTGATGGCGCCATAGCCCTTCGTCGGTCCCACGCGGATGCAGCCGCGTCGCGATGCTCGCGGGTTATTCGAGGGTCAGTATGCCACGCAGTTAGCCTACCACTTATTCGGCCTCGGCTGGTACGTGTACTCGGGCGTCGGCGCGATGGCCGCAGCCTGCTGGGCGAACGCTTTTTGCAGCCACGTCGGTTTTGCCTCCGGCAGCAACGCGCCTAACCGCTGGCCGTCAATGAGAGTTAGCCGGTGGCGATTGGCGAGGTCGATGGCTGGTTGTGTGAATGAGGACGTTGTGACGAATATCCCACTGTCGGAGCGATGATGCACCGCGATCATGCCGATGAATGTCTGAATCTCTGGTGTTCCAATCTTGTTACCCGGCGTGTATCGCTTGCATTGCACGACGACTGATTCGCCGTCCGGCCCATAGCCTTTCAGGTCTGCGCACAAGTCTCCGGCTCTGCCCACCCGTTCGAGTCGTCGGTAGCCAGTCGTGCTGAGTAGATCAGCAACGGCAAATTCAAATTCCGCCGGTGTCAACGCCAACAGTTCGTTGAAGTACAGCGCTTTGGCGCGCCGCCGCTGACCGAACCGCGTTCTGAGCGTGTACAGGCCCCACAACCCGGCGCCGTATAGCACGATCCACACGAGCGTCTGCACGGTTGGATAACGCTCAAATGATGCAGTTAGCCAAGTGACGACCAATGCGAGAGCAAGCAATACGATCAATGTTTTGCCTGCATTCGAGCTGAGAAAAGCCCAGAGGTCGAGGGCGTTGCTGCTGCGGCGTCTGCTCATTAAAGTCGTGCGCTAGCGACTAGCCCTTTGCCGTTAGCGGCGCTGCATATCGCGCGATACCAGCCCTCGCCACGCGATTCGGGAATCACCGACTCCATTGGTGAGACAAGACCCGCCGGTCCAGACGGAATCAAGTGATTCCCGGCGTTGTACGCAGAGCCAGATTCGACTCCCAAAAGCCTGTCAGTGCACGAAACCCGTACTTGGACTAGGAGGTACGAGATTTCTTTGCCAGCGACCGAGCGCTTTTCACTCGCCGGTAGCAACTGCTTGACCCAAGCGGTAACCCATGGGCCGCTGGAAGCAATCGTGCTCGTGTCCACGGCGAAGGTTTCAGCGGGGACAGGTAACCATCGTGACGATTGGCCTGAAAGACAAGCGGGGGGCAGAAACAGAAGGTATGCGAGTTTCACGGCGCCGGGGTTGGGATACTTGAAGTATCGACTTAGCGCATCATCGCTTTACCACCCGAGCCGCCCAGCCTACTGATAGCAGATCACATACGGTTTCGTAACTCATTGCTATGACAGTACTTACAAGTTACGTGTGCGGGTATTGTGCGGGAATCCACGCAGTGCCGTGCTCTAGCACGGGTATTCATGGCTCACGTCACATGGTATGCGTTTGTCATTTGCTAATGCGTCAACTTGCCTGTGCTTGATTACGCCAGCAGTGCGATGCGAGGTTTCCGTCAACGGCACCGGCACCACACGTTAGCTCCGGCGCGACCGCCCCATATTAAGGCACCAGTAAATCAACAGTCGATCTTAGAGGCAGGGCACACGATGGCGAAACTGAGTGATCGCGATGCGGTGTATGCGGCAGCTGATGGTTGGCGCCAGCGTTGCTTGCTCGCGGACGGGTCGGTATTTGGTCAGACCTCGCTCTGGACAGGCGAGCACGCAGCCGAACTTGTACGTCACTTCATCGACCAACCCGATGAAGGGAAGCGCAGCTTCGAGGAGAAGTTGAAGGATCAGCTTGAGGGTGCCTCCACTGAGGCTATACAACTAGCTGCGGAAATGCTGTGGGTAATGATGCTCTTCCCGAGTAATACCAAACGCGAACGCAAGATTGAACTGGTCCGAACTGTCTGGAATTGGTCCGGTGTGCCACTTACTGATGCACACCATGCCCTCGATGCGCTGGATATGGGAATCGGGAGCGGTGGTATTGGCTACAATAACTACCGACCGTTCGAGCTGCAACTCATAATTCGCTTTACCCGTGCCTGGAAGCAACTAGACCGCAACGAACAGGTCCGTTTGGCAGGCGATGCGTGGGCGTTCGTCGACTGGTTTGACAGGTTGCCCGATGCGCCATCTCGTCAACTCAGGCACATGCTGCTCCACCTCCTTTTCCCTAATGACTTTGAGCGCGTGGCTTCGACGAATGACAAGCGGCGCATCGACAAAGCATTCGGCAAACTGCTCCAAGACGTGGATATCGCACCCGGGGATCGTGGCCCCTCGGCCATCGCGCGAGATCGGCGCCTTCGCCGTATACGGACGGTTCTTGAGGCTGAACATCCGGGACTCGCACTCGACTTCTACGAGACACCCGACGTTAAAGCACGTTGGCAGGACTCTTCGACCAAGCAGGATGAACCGGCAGATCAGGCCACGCTCGATTCTGGCCCGATGTCACCCTCGATTGGTTCCCACGTTTGGGTGATCGGTGCAGCCGAGAGTGCTGCCCGCTGGCTTTCCTTCTATGAGGACGGGATTATTGCAATTGGCTGGGATGAGCTAGGGGATTTGCAGCAGTACACAGATCGTAGTGCAATGCATGCAGCCATCAAGCGCATGTACGAAAGCGAGCGGGATCCTTGGAATGATTCGCTCGCCTGCTATCAGTTCTGTCATGGCATGACAGTGGGCGATGCCGTATATGTCAAGCAGGGTCGCGACCGCATTCTTGGCTACGGCCGCGTCCAGGGTGGTTACGAGTACGATGAGTCTCGCCCTGATTACCGAAACATCCGACGTGTCGAATGGATCCGGCGCGGCAACTGGACACTTCCGAAAATTGCGCACGTTCCCCCCAAGACTTTGACTGACGTGACGAATTTCGCCGCTTTTGTTGAATTCGTCCGTGAGCAGATCGGCGAAGGCGCGCCGACCGGCGAGGCGCCAGCGCCATACGACGTGGACGACGTCATGCGCGTTGCCTTTCTCTCACGCGACGCGGTCGAACAGATTCTGGCGAGCGTCAAGCGCCGGAAGAACCTGATTCTGCAAGGCCCTCCCGGTGTCGGAAAGAGTTTTCTGGCACGGAAGCTCGCCTACGCACTTGTTGGTGCCGAGGCGCCCGACAACGTGCAGATGATCCAGTTTCACCAGAGTTACGCGTACGAGGACTTCATTCAGGGTTGGCGTCCCAATGGTCACGGGGGGTTTGTGCTGCGGAGTGGAGTATTCTTCGAGTTCTGTCGCAGAGCTCAAGATCATCCTGGCGAGCCACACGTATTCATTATCGACGAGATCAACCGCGGCAATTTGAGTAAGATTTTTGGCGAGTTGCTGCTTCTCATCGAGGCAGACAAGCGTGGTCCAGAGTACGCCATCCAACTCACGTACGCGGAGTCTGCGACGGATACGTTCTACATTCCCGACAACGTCTATGTTGTCGGGCTGATGAACACGGCCGACCGCTCGCTCGCGATGGTCGACTACGCTCTTCGTCGGCGATTCGCGTTCAAGACGCTCCAACCCGCGTACGACTCGCCGGCTTTTGGTCACTCGTTGAGCGAGCGTGGGGTGGACGACGCTACCATCAGCCACATTATCGACCGGGTTGGAGCCGTGAACAAAGAGATAATTGGCGACCATAAGAACTTGGGTCCGGGCTTCGCGATTGGCCACAGCTATTTCTGCCCTACTGCAGACGTTGAGAATCCGGCAGAGTGGTATGCCGCGATAGTCGATGAAGAAATCGAGCCGTTACTCACCGAGTATTGGTTTGATGACGCGAAGAGTGTCGAGCGCTGCCTGAAGATCCTAGTTGGATAGCGCTGTGGCGGCCCGAGGGATTCCGATACGGAACATCTATTATCTCCTCTGCTACGCGTGGGACCGCTTGGAGGAGGCTGAACTCACGGCGGTTACGCCAACGCCCGAAACGCAACTACCGGAGCTGTTTGCGCGCGTGCTTCTGAGCGGCGTCACGCACCTGCTCAAGCGAGGCGTCAATCGAGCCTATGTTACCACTGAAGATGAGATACCCGGCGTGCGCGGGCGACTCGACGTAACTATGTCCCTGAAGCGCGCCACCTTCCCCTGCGCGCGCGCATGGTGCGCGTTCGACGAATTGTCCGCTGACACACCCGCCAATCGGATTCTGAAGACGACGCTGCGCCAGCTTGCCGCAGTTTCGGAGATTGACCCGCGCCTAGCGGACTCACTGAGGGATCTTTACCGTCGTATGCCGAGCGTGCGTGAGACCCGGATAACAGGCCAGAGCTTTCGGCGAATCACCCTCGGCAGCAATACGTCCTACTACGGCTTCCNNTCCTGCTCGACGTGTGCGAGATTGTGCATCGCAACCTCCTCGTCGATGAGAGTACTGGTAAGATAACTTTCCGAGATTTTACGAGAGACGACGCGCAAATGGCTCGGTTGTTCGAAAGATTTCTGTTCAGATTCTACGAACGCGAGCAGGCGGCGTACACTGTCGAGGCTCCGCACCTTGAGTGGCATGCCACAGGGGAAGCCGAGGCGCTGCAGTTCCTACCGCGGATGCGAACGGACATCGTCCTCCGTAACTCGGAACGCACGCTCGTCATCGACGCGAAGTATTACGCCGACACTCTGGAAGAATATTTCGGAAAGACGAGCGTTCGTTCTAAGCATATGTACCAGATCTTCGCTTACCTAAGGCATCTTGCAACGGCTGATGGCGCGAAGCCTGTTACCGGTATTCTTCTGTATCCAAGGACGACTCGGTCAGTCAGTGTCCAAGTGAAATTGTTTGAGCACGAGTTTATGGCTGTGACCATCGACCTCGCCCAGCCGTGGACAGGTGTGCGTGAGGATCTCCTTGCCATACTTGTTCGCTAACTCCGGTACAGGTCTCCCCGATCTCCTGCTCAAAACACCGCCCTATATGCTGGCTTACACGATAGGGGGTCACCTGTATTTGTCAGTACGACCGCCGCGCTCCGCCGTAACCCATGTCGCTTTGCCAGCCGCATTGAAACCCGTCTCATCGCCGTATGAAATCTCTCACGTACGTCGCGAGGATGTCGGTCTTCAGCGTCCGCGGATCCTTCCCACCAGTCACCTTGCACGCCGAGAACCCCGTCTCCGTCGCACCCCCTGGAAAACTTCACGTGCCCGAGACTTCGAGATTGACATGTCTGGCGTATAACCGTTTTGAGGTTGCGCTGAATACTGGGAGGTTAACTCTGCCTATAGCAGAGCGTTGCGATTGGTGGCCCGCTAGCACGGTCCTTGGAGAAGCACCTATCGAAGACGCCAAGCCACATTCCGAGCGTGCGTTGGCTTTACTTGCGTCACGCGGAAGAATGATTCCGGCTTGCTCCGCTCCGGTGTCCAGTACATCTCAGCGCGATAGATACCTCGTCGCCCTAGCAACGGGGAACCGGTGACGGGCTCGCCTTTGCACGCTTCCGCTCGGATGCTACCGCGTTGCCCTCAACGATACAGCCGACAGCAGTCGAGGCCTCCAGGCCACGGGCTCGTTGCCAGTACACGACATATTCGAGACGGATCTGAGTTTCAGTGGGGCAACTACAGTGCGGGCCGAAGCACCAGCATGTATATCTAAGTTGGGAAAGAAGTATCGCGAGCGTGGTGCCAGTTTGGAATCGCCCCAAAAACATCGGCTTACTGAGGATACCCGCTGTTCTCGGAAACTCTCGGATCGCTCCAACTTGCACGTGATCTCGCCGCCGCAGTCGATGCAGGCGCGCACATTCCGACGCTGCTGGCCAGACACTTCGCTGCCGGCGACGACAAGACAGTTGTGTGGTGGATGACAGACGCAGCACCAGTGAATGTCGGTTCCCCATTTCTTCGAACCTCGCTGGTGTTCGGAGCTGAACCATCGTCGTTCCTCTTTGTTGCCGATCTCTTTGCTGGCCGCGAGCCGCAGCGAATAGACGCCGCTGCTGCTGCTGGAGCGGAGTCAGAAATCGGGTTTCGGCCGACTGTACTGCTCGACTCCCAAGCGGTGACGTATCTCCATCAATTTGTCTCGGGATCGAGCCGCCTCCCCTCCCCGCGTCGGGAAATCGTCGAGACGTTCCTCAAGTTCGCAGTGGCAAAGGGGCTAGACTACAATCCGGCGTTCTACTTCCTCGAGGCGCTTCGGCGTGATGACGATGCCTCTGCCGAGTACGCATTTGCGACGGCGCGGTCCATTTTGCGGCTTCACACCATGAGCAAGCAGGAGTTTCTCACCACGGGGCGACTTCACCCGGACCCGGTTGCGCTGGCGCCGTATCAGACTGAATTCGGACTCGAGACGTTCGACGATATCGCTGCCGCCTACGCTAACGCTTTTGTCCGAGAGGCGCGTGGACACGATCTCGCTACATCGGGCGCAGGTCGCCTGTCCTACGCCGTCCTCCTCACAATCGCGGCAATCCACCGAAGCCGTCCTGGAACAGGCCCGCGCGATATTGTGTGGAAGTGTGCGCGTTTTGATGAGTATCTTGGCGCGCTAGGAATCGGACTCGCGTTCGAACGTGTGGTCGCAATCCAGCATTTCGCCGGAGGCATTGACAACTTCCTCCCGGTGCAGAAAGGAGCGAATCCAGAACGCGCCCTCGCACGTATCCGTGCTGCTGCGTGGGATATCGAGCTTCTTCGTGTGCCCGCAACGTGGCTCGCACTCCCGCCGGAGCATGGTGTAATCGTAGCATATCCCTGTACTGCAGATCGAACGCTCGCGCTCTTGGCGCAGAGCTTCACACTCGAACTTGTATGCGTGGCAGGCGGTACTAGACCGATCTTTCCTGTTTATAAGCTAAGTGATCCGCAGCTACGAGAGTTCGCCCGTAAGACTAGAGTGCTCCAGCAACACGCATCGCGGACGACAGAGATCGGTGAGGGCGAATTGTCGGCGTTGATACGCGACGCGGAAGCCGAAGTTCGGCGTGCGTGCTGCGATTAATGCGGCAACGGATCTGGGATTGGAGCATCCCGGAAACGACAGGTGGGCGCCGCGGTGTAGAACGACGAGACGGGCAGGTAGTGTCGAAGACGAAGCGTATCAAGTTACTGATAGGACAAGATGCATCGAGTGATCCGAATCATCAATTGAGTCGGTGCTGACCTCGGTGAGGCATAATACCCTAAAGAAATATTGAGCGAATTCGTCCTTCGCCGTCTGTGGACCAGTCCGGCCGAACTCGAGTAGCCGATTCAGAGAACCAGCATAAAGATCCGCTACCTGTAAGAGGTTGAGAGTGGAGGAAGCAACAGCGCTTAGACGATCAATCTTCAATTGATTGTGAAAGCGTGACGCCGCTGCTTGTTTCAATTGGTCGTCAAGTTCTGCGAATAGCAATTCATCACGACCCGCTTCTTCTGCATCCTTTGTCAGATTCAAACTGCGTGGGAGTGGTGCTCTACCTGACGCGTCTTCGTGCTCGATTCCCCGTACGATTAAATGGTAGTAAAGGCGCCCGATTGCGTTGTCGGCATTAACTCCGAGTCGGCTCATACTGATTGCGTTGAAGCTCAATACGGAGGCATGCGCCGCGAGCAAATCAGCAAGCTCGATGTACTGTGGAAGATTATTGTTGGAAATTCTGGTGAAGTGGAATTCGCCATCGTAGTTTATGCGCGCTCGCAAACCACGAATTGCGTTGTCCACTGTCAGGAGGGTTGGAGGATGCAAGAACCAAACGCTCCCGACCACGCGTCGCTGACTTTGCTTCCCGCTTTCGTCTGCATATACCACCCATGACGGATATGCGGGTTCTTGGTCGATGATTTTCTGGCGTTCTTCCTCTGACAGCGTGCCCCGTTGCTTACGGACATGAGGACTTGCAACGAAGAGACTGTACTTGTTTTGTATGGTCGCCCGAGCCCGGGTCAGGGAATTGAGGCGTGCAAACTTGTACAGCTGAGAACGGTGTACGTGCTCACCGTCAAAATCCGGCTCAAAGGCTTCCCAAAAGGCAATCTGCAAGGCAATGTCAGAGTCTCGCGCCTCTGGGTAGTGGTTCAACACCCATGCGACCTTCTTATGCATGGTATCCAAGTCACCGGACTCAGACGCAAGCAGGAGAGCATCCGCTTCCTGTTGAATCTTCGCGGCTTTCTCCTCATCTGTTAGCGGTGCAGGCTTCTGCTTGACCTGCTTGGGAGTGGGCTCGCCGCTCCGAAGAGCAGCCTCATCCGTGGTATCGTTCATTCCCAAATTATGGCGGAATCTTCGCACGGCCGACAGAGGGGATTCGCATTCATCAAATCTGAGCCACACGTGGCTTACGCCGAAGTGAGAAGCGGAACTGATTCCGACTCGGAACTACCAACTACAACTTGGCGTGCTCGGGCCGCACGAGCCTGAACAGAGCTCGTGACGATCTTGCAAGACTGAATCCGACCGAAGAAGCGACGAGAGGAACGAGTCGCCACATCTTCACCGATGTGGGTGATGTGCCGCGTGTAGCGATGCGCACGATGGTGACAGGATTCTTCTCGCAACCGGACGAAACTCGCGAGGTTGGCGGTTTGCTTTGTCACGGATCGCCATTGCCGACGCTTAGGTTGGCTTCTTTCGTTAATTCAATATCCGTGCGTCCGTAGGCAGTGAGAACCGTAAACGTTTTTCGGTGCGCGCTGATGCCGACTTGATACCTAACCTAGGCATTTTCTTTGAGGAGTCGTGGCAGCAGTGGCCGGAGCGAACTTCCCGGTGTAGCTTATGCGAAGGCCCGACCCGAAGGCTGAGGTGGGCTAAGTTCGGACGGTAAGCCGCGTAGGCGCGGTAGTGCGTGCATCAGCGCGAGAAATACTAACTGTTGTAGTCGGAGTCTTGCTCGGGATATATGTTAGCCATTTGATACACGTCGCAAATCTTACCGCGGAGGTCGCTATGCATGTTGCGTCAGACATCGTAGCACGCTTACTGCTCCGCGCGGGCACGACACCACTTTCCGTAGAAGACCTCCGCCTCGCGTCGGAGGCTTTTCTACATTATGAACTGTAGCGGCTAGTTGGTCGGGCACGATTACGTCAACGTGATCACCCAACAATCGTGCAGGTCACCGCGCTCCGTACGCCCAAGGGCGGCGAAGTCGCCACGTCGGACACTTGTGATTGTGGACGAGTAATATTGTAAAAGACGCATCGAGTGAAACGATCACGTTAGACGCGAGGTGACCATTGGTCTAGGATCGCAGGCGAATGCGGCCCATGTGATCCTTATCGAGCGCACCGGCAGCGGTCAGTTCCGCAAGCGCGCTGGTAATCGCAGATTCAATGTCATGCCCCGTCCGTGCGAAGCCGAGAACACGAGCGACCTCGGTGATGAGTTCAGTCTGTACGAGAGCGAGATTTTCCGTTAGTGCAAATCGTATAGTCGCGGCGTACTCCGTTGGCGCGATTAGCGCAGCCCGACGGATGGGAGCCGCCGCGGGCACCGACGACCGGTCGCGTGGCAGTACGGGAGGAGCGTCTGCTTCCGACCAGAAGAGACCCTGGTTCGACAGTAAGTTCTTTTTCTTCGCTAAGTGCAACCCGCGCGACGCAGCGTCTTGGATCAGGCGTCCCGCACGCTGCAGTTCGAATGCGGACGCGACGCGTCGCGCCACCTCCTCTTCGTGAATGGGCTGCTCGATGTGGACAATCTCGGTTACAAGCTCGGCAAGCCTTTGCACCGAGAGGTCTGGTGGCTGAAGGTGGTGCCGCTCGGGAGCTAAGATTTCCGCGAATCGGTACGCAAGTGATCCCGACGCCTGGCTTTGTTGCGGAGTACCCCTCGCCGGTTGCAAGGCTGATGGTTCAATTGGTTGCTGAGCCTTGATGGGTGGAGTGAACGACGCACTGGATTGTGAGTTCGACCCTTCAGCGTTCTCGTTGAACGCTTGACCGGGAGGCGGTTCCTCCAAGGCAATCGCCTGCGCGAGGGTGCCTTGGATAACAGAGCTACGCTCAACGGCGCGTTCGATTGCTGCCTTTAGCTTCTCTATCTCATGCTGTTGCCGATAGAACCAATCAGTTGACCAGATCCGATGAATAGTCCAGCCACGTTTCTCGAGGATAGTCTGACGCAGACGGTCACGGTCACGAGCGTACAACGATGAGTGGTAGGCGGCACCGTCGCATTCGACGCCTAGCACGTACCGTTCCGGATTTCGCGGGTCGAGAATACCAATATCTACAAAGAAGCCGGCCATTCCGACCTGTGGGTGATAGTCATAGCCGAGCGTGTTGATCGCATACGCAACCGCCTCCTCGAAATCGCTATCAAAGCCTCGCTGAGTCGGAGTCGCAACATCGGAATAACCGTCTTTTGCGAGTTTCAAGAACTCGCACAGTGCCCGAACGCCGGGCTTACCAGCGCCGTCGAGCTTGATGTCCTCGGCGACAAGTGACGAGAACACCTCGCACCGCTTACGTGCGCGCGTAATCAACACATTTAACCGGCGCTCCCCCCCTTCTCGCCCGACCGGACCAAAGTTTTGGGTAAGACGACCATCGCGATCCCGACCGTACCCAACCGAAATGAATATCACGTCGCGCTCGTCTCCTTGAATGTTCTCAAGATTCTTGACGAAGACTCGCTCTTTGTGCGCGTGACGCTTGATGAATTCTTCGACCTCCGGATGCTGCGTGGCTATTAAATCCAGTTGATGTTGAATTGCGTCTCGCTGTGCCACCGAGAATGTACCGATACCGAGCGAGAGGTCCGGCGACTTACGCGCATGCTCAAGGACACCCAACGCGACGACCTCTGCCTCAATCTCATTGCGTGCCGTTGCACCGCGTTCGTAGCNNCGGGTCGAAACATTAGTCCGGTTCGGCCGTCGTGCGTCTTGGTTATGACGGATGGCGGTAACATCAATCGGTTCTTATAGAAATTCCGATTCGATGTCGCTATGAGTGCCGGATGTTCGCTGCGATAATGCCAGCGAAGCATCCTCTCCGGAAACCCGGCGCACAGATTCAGAATACTTTCAACATCGCGGACTGGCGCCATTCCAATATCGTCTGCAGAGTCGTCAACATCGTACGGATCATCGCTGACTGCTCTATTAAAGAAATTCGTTGGCGGAAGTTGCCGATCATCTCCGACAACCACGATCTGCTTGCACCGAGCAATCGCTCCAAGCGCATCCTCCGGACGCACTTGGCTTGCCTCGTCGATTACAAGCAAATCGAACTCAAGCGCACCCGGTTTGATGAATTGGGCGACCGACAGCGGGCTCATTAGAAAGACGGGCTTGAACCTCTGGATGGCCTCCCCCGCCTCATCCATAAGCTTTCGGACCGGTTTGAGCTTACGCGATTTCTTCGTCTCCTCACGCAGGATTCGGACAGCGCCCGCACTTCCTGTCGGGTGCGCGTCGATGTGAGCTTGTGCGACTTGGTCTGCAGCTATGCGGATGCGGTCAATATCGGCGTGCCGAAAGCGTTGGACAGTCGTGGCCAACTCGTCGCCTTGGCTCGATGCGATATCCGGATAGCGCTCTCGCATTTCTGTCCACATTGCCTCGTAGGCCGAGAGCTGAAGCACGGGCGACACATCATTAGCCTGCGTCCGACCATGAAACACGTCGTCAGCCAATCTGGGGCAACCAAGCTCGACAAGCCACGCAAGGTCATCCCGTATAGGAGGCCATTGGACGATTCGCTCGAAAGCCTCACTCCACCTTGTAACAACTTGGAAGAAAACGCTGTATGACGCGGTTGTAGCTGAGGTCCCGTCAAAGGCGATTCGCTCTTCGAGCAATATCGCATCACGAACAACTGCAAATCGACACGTAACTGTATCCAGCGCTGTTTGCATACTGGTCGCGGTGCCCGAGACGTCTTGAGGCCGTGCTAGACTTGGCTCCTCTCGAAATGCAAAATCGGGCTCCAATGCTTGCGCTTGCTCGCTCCAGCGACACAATGTGTCGAGAAGCCCCCATTCACTTTCCGAGCCCTTCCATAGCTCACCGAGCACTTCGGTCAGAGGCTCATTGGGAGTTGTCAAGCGTGCGATGAGCGTTTGTGCCTCGATCAACAAGTCGAGTACTTGAACTCGTTGCGTGTTTTCGCGCGGGATCTCACCAACCAACACGGAGCGGAGTTCGCGGATAGCTGCTCGGTACTCGTTATAAAATATTCGGAAAACTGAAGCGCCGCGTGCGCTTAGAAGCTGCCGTACCGGTCCCCACTGCATGTGCCACGCGGTCGCGACAACCTGAGTCTTTAGTTGTTCACGGAGGTCGGTAAGACGCAAGCCATCAGAGACGAGCGCGCGAAGCGAAACTGTGATGCTCAACAGCGCGGGGTGAAGTAGAACGCTATCCGGTACAGGCGGACGCTCCGCGACACACTTGAGCGCGGCAATCCAGCGAGGCAGCTCTTCGAGGCTCGCCATTACGCGCGGCGAGACGATGATGCGGGCGCTTTTGATTACGGCGCCGAGCGCATCGGTTTCCGCCCGGAGTCCAACGACCTCTGGACGAAGTCGGTCCTGTGCGAGTCGGTCTGGAGTCGGCACCCCAATCCCGCGCCAAGGGTGCTCTGCCGGCACGCCTGCAAGGCCTAACCGTGCTCCGAACTGATCAGCGCGTCGCGTGGCTTCGCTGGTTTCCGCTGCAGTCCACCCGCTCGCTCCTGGGAAGAGAAAGTTTGGTGTCGGAGCACCCTTCGCTTTAAGCAAGCTCATTCGCCCAAGTAGAGTAAACAGCGAAAGTCGCCCTTCATCGCACGCGTGCAATTGATCCGAGTGCACGCGTAGCAATCGTTGTGTGTCCTCTAGTTCGGAGAATACCATATTCTGCCACTGAGGAGGCCGAGCGGCATTCATGCCTTGCTGGATCTGCTCCAGTACCTGAGTTTTTGCCGCTTTCCTACTGTGAAGCTCCAAGCAGATAGGACCGAGACCGCACTTGACCAGTTTGTCATGCACCACATCAAGCGCAGCCATCTTTTCTGCTATGAAAAGCACCCGTTTGCCGCGCTGTACGGCGCCTGCGATGATGTTGGTAATCGTTTGAGACTTGCCGGTGCCTGGGGGACCTTGAATCACAAGATTCTTGCCTGTGACAGCTTCTTGGATCGCAATCGCCTGCGAGCTGTCAGCATCGGCGACATGTACCAGTTCTGCCGCGCGGAAGATTTCGTCGATCCGTTCGCCGTCGCCCAGGAGCGGTTCATCCTGTAACGGCGCTCCAACATCTGGAAGTAAAATACGGGTTAAGAGCGGATGACTGAGCAGTGTCTCAGGCTTGAGCCAATTCGCTGCGGCTAGGTCTCGCCATAGCAAATACTTTGCAAACGAAAAGAATCCGGCGACGATCTCATTATCGTGCACAGCCCAGCCGTCACGCGTGCCAATCGCGCGCTTGACCGCAGCGAAATAGTCCGTTGGCTTTAGCTCGTCGGAATCTGGAAGATCAGGCAAAGCAACGCCGAAATCCTCTTTGAGCCATGCCTGCAGATTGACGTTCGTGAATAAGTCGTCCTGGCGGTATCGAATCCGGAAGCGGTCCTTCGCGCCGTCACGAACGAGATCAACCGGAAGCAACAACAACGGTGCGTGCCGCGCGATATCGGAGCTCTTGGCCTCTCGCCACTCTAGAAATCCCAGCGCCAGGAAGAGCACGTTAACTCCTTGCTCTTCTTCGATGGTTTGCGACTCGTAATACAGGCTCAGCAGCCGCTTCTGGAGCGCATCCGACGTCATGGACGTCTGAAGCCATAGATCCGTATGTCGTGCTTCAACTTGATCGGTTGCTAGTCCGTCAAGTTCCGATGTGGACGGCGTTGGGCCAGCGAGGAGTTCCGAGTTGGCCTCGCCATCAACAGTGAGCTTTGTCGGCGCGAATGCCATCAGCTTCCCGCCGCGGAGAATCTCGAAGACATTGTCCGATCTCTCATCTACCACTCGAACCTGACGTGCGCGCGGCGATGTGAGATTCGTATTGACGAGCTTGTTGCGAAGAGAGCGCTCAAGGAGTTTTGAGCGCGCAGCGTCCAACGCCCGCGCAAGTCGGGCGCTGACGTCTGATGCGTCGGCATCCTTGTCTGCATCCGCTCGCAGCGATTGGACGTCTTCTGTGGCCTGGGCGGCCATCGCCCCTTCCGCCATCTTTGCTCTCCTTAGACTCTGGCAGCTTCCCTGCGCGTGATTGCCGCAGGGTTCGCCCCGAGTAACGTACGTGCCAACGAAAAGGGCCGCTATGCTGTAGGCACGGTCCGAGATCCGTCAACAGGGGCCGTACGACGGAAAGCCTTGGGACAGTTTGAAGTCTCGGCACAATCCAAGTTGTCCATTCACAGCCGCCCCTCGGCGGCCCTCGTTTTTCTACTCCCGGTCGCACGCGCTTACAGCGAAGAGCACGAATCGAAGATCGGGACCGTCAATTGCCCGGCGACCCGAGCCGGCACGGTGTATTGCACCGGGTTCACGCCCGGTACAGCTTTCCGACGACCATCTCGTTCCTGGCGGGAAACTCATCGGAGGACGTCCCGTTCTCAAGGCAGCGCATGGCGCATACCTGTCATGAACGGATTCCCCGGAAGAAGTTTCACCAGCTTGAACGCGCGGCGGACGCCGCTCCACAGCTAAAGCGACGGTGGGACTGCCTCCTATACGGCACTACCGATCCCGAGCACCAACGTCCAGGCAGCAGCGTGCCGACGGTCGCCTGGAGCTGAGCCGGGTATGCACCGTTGACGATTCGCGCGCGGATTGCTCCGCGAACCACTCCTCACGCGGTAGTCGAATTATTGCGCGGCTCAACGCTCGGTGGAAATCGAACTGACGAATAGGAGATTTGCAGTCCTATCCACGGTGCGGCCCATCGCGGCTGGCAGCGGCTCTCTCACAGGGAGAGAACGTAAGCGAGCGGCCCATCGCGGCTAACAAAGGACCATCGCGGCTTCCCTTAGGCCGGTGTTAGGACGACATCAATTGAAGCCCTGGAACGAGCGGTCCTACACCCTGCTTGAACACATTCTAACTGATCGGCGAGCCAATGGTCCCGCTCCGTTGAGTCTGGAATGAAAAGCTGTCCGCTGATCTCGGTTGCAAACCCCTAGTCTGTCGCATCCGGGTTCATCCTTCCCCCTTGGACGATTGCGCTACAAGCTCAACCCCCTCGTACTCCATGTGGCTCACGAGCCGCCCGCGCTCACACCGCATCGTGCCTGTCCATTGCATACCCCGTTTCTGATAATGCAGGGACAAGTCGAGCGCGGGGTACTTCTCAGCGACCGCTATTAGCCACACCAGCGGAGGCGGGGCGCGCGTAACGAAGAAATATTTCGTACCGCCCAAGTCATCACTGAACAGGCCGCCCTGGATATTTCTCGGCGTTCCCCAGTGATCGGACGCCCAGTCACATTGGGCTTCGTCCTCATCGAGTTCAACAGGTAGCGGTATCGTCCGTTCAAATGACAGTACAGCATCGTCGCTGCCGCCGTTCTCGTTCCTAAACGGGGCGCGAAAGGAGTACGGTTGGCGCCCCTCGTACATAAAAGATGGTCTTGTGCGAATAGCGTGTAACTACTCAGCCACACCATCTACATTAATTGTCACACTTTCTGAACTGCTTGTCGAGGGCTTTTCCTGTGGATAATACTTCTCTTCCATAAGGTCGATAACACTCAGAATAAATGCTATCGCTTCCAAGGCCTCGTTCTGCGCATTAGCCCATTTCGTTAATTGAGGCGGTGTGAGTCTCAGGACTTCATTAGGATGCTGCGGACGCCCCAGGCTGATGAGAATATTGAGTTGTTCACTGAGTACTGCGTTAAATGCAGGCTGAACAGGACGTCCTACTTCGAGCGCATTAAACACGGTGGCGAAATTGTTATCGCGCCACAAAATAAGGTCTCTAACGGGATGAATATTTTGTACCTCTGTGGTATCGAGTGCGTTCAACAAGTCGCGTAGGCCGAGCAGAAACACTTTCGCTGTATGCCGCGCTTCGCGGCCCCGTGTATTGGTTTGGGCAATCACATCGTTGTATTGTCTGAATGACAGTTCATACTGGGACTGAATAAGAGTTGCTTGGTTAGCGATTGAGTCAACGAGTTTCGTTATCCCCGTTGTAATGGCTTCAGCCGACTGCCCGGATTCGCGGGCGGATTTAACAAGCTGCCAAGTAAGACCGGCATAAACGGCGGTCACAACAACAAGGACGACCGTTGCCGATGCAGTGATAAGGGCGGCTGAATCTTGAGTGCAGGCTGGAATTACCATGTTATCCCCAACTTTTTCAGTTCGTTTGGTTGAAACAAGCACTTCGACCGTTGTTGAATCAGAGAAGGTATGCTACAATAACTATGTAAGGAACAGATAGTTCCTGCATACGAAGTCCGCGAGCTTACTTGAGAATCAACCCTCTATTCCTCGCGGCGTAGAGGGCTTTATAAAACACGAAGAGCTCTTGTCAAATTGTGTGGAAACGAGCGTCAGGCGGCGAGCTGTTCTCGGGTTGGTTTGACGGTGCGTGCATGGATGCGAGCGCCGTCGTGGTATTCAATACCGGCATAGACTTCGGCTAGCAGGTGCGGTGCGTTCAGCTTTCTGAAGTTCTGCTGCACGACGAGTAGCATCTTCCAGATCAATGCGGTCGCGTTCTCGACCTTCTTGAATCTCTTCGCAGCTCCGGTGCGGAGTCGAACCGCTGCGAATGGAGACTCGACCACGTTCGTTGTCCTGATGTGCGTCCAGTGCTCGGACGGGAAGCTGTAGTACGTCACCATCCGCTCCCAGTCACGCTCCAGTCGCTCGACCGCTTTCGGATGTGCATGCTCGTACGACTTCCGGAATTCGCGCTTCAGCAGCTCGCATTCTTTCTGCGTTTCCGCTGATGCGATCTTTTGTAGCTTGAGCTTCACAGCCTGCTGATGCTTTTTCGTCACCATATCGAGC
>PLEG01000105.1 GCA_003136975.1 Gemmatimonadota bacterium
GCGTGTCGAGCTTGAGCACCGACTTGCCAGTGAGCCGGCTCAGCCAGATCACAGCGTCGATCTCTCGCTCACGCGTCCAGTGTACTTCGGACACGAGCCATGGTGTGCCGATTCGCGTGAGCTCCGCCGCGGCCGCCGGATCTATGTAGAACGTTGTCGCGGCATGTTCCTGAAGATATGTCGCAGCAACATCCGGGCTCGGCTCACCCTCCACTGCGCGTTTCACTATCGCCGCCTTGTGCTCTCCAGTCGCAACGAGCGCAATCTCTCGCGCATCCAGAATCGTCGCGACGCCCATCGTGACCGCCTCGGTGGGAACGTTCTCCTCACCAAAGAAGTCGGCGGCTGCGTCGCGGCGAGTGACCGTGTCGAGCGTTACCAGACGTGTGCGCGAATCAGCGCCGGAGCCGGGCTCGTTGTNNAACTGAAGATCGATACCGCCAGCATCACGAATCGCCTGCTCGTATCTGCCGCATTCGGCGTCGATTTCATTGCGCGGAACATCGCCGCGTGGGATGTGGACGTTCTCGCGGCGGATGTTGATGTGGGCGAAAAGATTTTCCCACATGTACCGATGGTAGCTGTGGATGTCGTCAGGGCCGACGCCAAAGTACTCGTCGAGGTTGAACGTCACAACATCGGAAAAATCCAGGCCTTCGTCGCGGTGCATCCGGATCAGTTCGCGGTAGATCCCGATCGGCGTACTGCCAGTGGCGAGGCCCAGCACCGCTTTCGTCCTGGTTCGCTGTCTGTCGCGAATGACGTCACGCATGCGACTCGCGATGAGGCGCGCAATTTCGTCGTCCTCGACGACGACTACGTTGATCCGCTCACGTGAAGGTGACAACGGCCGCGATCGACCGTTACGCCGAGGCGTCGATGAAGCTGCGGACATCGATCTCGGAGAGACCAGGCTCGCCCGGTGATACGTTGTCCAGACGACCCTGCTTCATCCACTCTTCGAGCACGCCAACCTGCTCGAATAGATGCTCGAACGATTCGACGATGAATAGCAGCGGCTGATAGTGATCGATCTCGAAGTATTGATTGATCACCCACTCCAACTGAATCGGATAGCGCTGAACGAGCGGCGATTCCACGCTGTGCGGCAGCTCACCATATGAAGACAGAAGGCCGCTGCCGTATGCCTTCACACCATTGCCGTCCGGCGCGCGCATGAGGCCGAACTCGACGGTGAACCAGAAGAAGCGCGCCATTGCCTTCATGATGCTCGTAGTGCGACGCACCTGTTCAGCCGGATCCTTGATGCGCTTGACGATCTCGACCGCGGTCTGTGCAACTTCACCGAAGCGAGCCAACGCGTCGGCGAAGGCGGGATCGGTGTGCATCGGCACATGGCCCGCGATGTCGTGAAAGATGTCGGGCTCTGGCAGATAATCGAGCCGTTCAGCGTCGCGAATCGTTATCGTCGTGGGAAATTCGCGCTTGCGCAGCGAGTCGAAGAACAGGAATGCGGGCACATATCCGCTGACAGCCTTTGCCTTGAAGCCGGTGCGGGGCGCCATGAACTTGTTCACGTCCTCGAGGCGCGGTACAGCATTCGGGTCCAGACAGAGAGTCTCGACGCCCTGCAGAAAGCGCGGGTTGGCGTAGCGCTGCCACCGATCACTCATGCGCGCAAATAATTGCCGCCACGCATCGTGATTTTCAGCATTATATAGATCGTACGGCTGCTCGATGTACAACTCGCCGTGCTCGCGTGCCGCCTCGATAAACGGCGAGCGCGCAGTGGTGAGCCCGGGGCTCATCTGAGTCGTTTCGTCCCTTACAGTCGTCGCCATTCACAGCTCCAGGTTCCTGTTGCAACTACAGTATGTTACCCGTCCAACGATGAATCGGCTACTATCCCGGCGTCCTGACGCTGCACGCTCGAGTCTCGGCATCATCGCACTCGCATTGGCACTTGTGGCCGCGGCATGCGGCGGACGGGCACCGAACGCCGCCCCAACGATTGTGGTCTTCAACGCGGGCGCGCTCGCGCTACCGCTTCGACAGGCCCTGGATTCCTTCGCGCCGCGTAGCGGGCTCACCGTGATTCAGGAGAACGCTGGTTCGGTCGAAACCGTCCGCAAGATCACCGAGCTTCACCGCATTCCAGACGTGGTTGCCCTGGCCGATACAGCGCTCTTCAGCCGGCTCCTTCCGGGGCGGTTGGCCGGTCCGATCGTCGTGCTCGGCGGTACCCGCCTGGTGCTGGCGTACACAGCTAGCTCCCGTTTCGCCGCAGAGGTCAATGCGCAAAATTGGATGGAGGTCACCACCCGGGCCGGTGTGGAAGTCGGCCGAAGCGATCCCGCGCTCGACCCGGCTGGTTATCGCGCTCTCATGGCCATGCAGCTCGCCGAACAGTACTACCGCCGGCCTGGGTTGGCGCAGCGGCTCGAGGGTGCGGCTCCGCCAGGCAACATGCGTCCGAAGTCGGCCGATCTCACCGCGCTCCTGCAAACCGGGAACCTGGACTACGCGTGGGAGTACGAATCGGTCGCGCGCAGACTGGGTCTCCAATTTGTTACCCTCCCGAATGAGGTTAACCTTGGCGATCCGGCGCTCACCGCCACGTATGCCGAAGCTCGGGTCGAGATTCCCGCGCCGGGCTCGGCCAGCGCAGGCGGCGTGAATGGGCAGCGCCGCGCGCCGTTGGTGATGTACGGTGGACCAATTGTGTTCGGTGCGGCTGTTCCAAGGGATGCGCCGCATCCAGAGGCCGGCCACCGGTTTATCACATATCTTATGGCTTCGCAAGGGCGTGCGATTTTCACTTCTTTTGGGCTGCAACCAACTGCACCTATGTCTGCCGCCGACACTAGATAGGGCGGGAAGTAACGCCGTACCAATCTGATCGGTTTCGCGGCGTATTCTGACGCGTCATATGCTCTCACTACCTTACCACGGTTCATACCGCCCCAAATGGACGAGATTATTCAATTTTTCACCCGCCGGCCTCTGGCTCAGCGCGCATTTCTCGCATTTACCGTCGCTATGTTTCTCGCCTGTGCCGCACAGGGCGCCGCGCACTCGTAGCAGCCCGAACCAGGTCGAAGCAGCCTAAGCGAGCGCTTTTTGCCACCGTTCAACATCACGATGTC
>PLEG01000072.1 GCA_003136975.1 Gemmatimonadota bacterium
CCCGTACGGGATCTTCCGCTTCGCCCAGATCCCGGTGTCCACTACATGGGCGGGTGACGTTTACGCTCGTACGCTGGTTCGCTGGCTTGAGGTGGGGCGCTCGCTCGAGTTCGTGCTCGATCAGCTCGCAGCACTTCCCCGAGGCGAACCGCGTGTTCCGTTGGGGTCGCTACGTCCGGCGGAACTGGTTGTCGCGATGCAGGAGGGGTGGCGCGGCGAGATCGCGCACGTAGTTGTGACCGACGACCGCGGCGACCTCCGCCGGTATAAAGTGACTGACCCATCGTTTCACAACTGGAGCGCTGTCCCCCGCGCTCTGCCAGGCAATTTGATATCTGATTTTCCGCTTTGCAACAAAAGCTTCAATCTTTCCTACGCTGGTCATGATCTGTAGTTGTCGTCGCCGCACGCGCGGCGAGGAGATACTTGATGTTTGATCTGCTTCGCGCCCGTTTCAGGCAAGGGACCCGAACGTCGCCGTTTCCCAAGGGAGATATCGACTTCCCGGAACGATTTCGTGGGCTGCCAGTGCTCCAGCCGTCACACCCATTTGCGGCCGGGCTATCCTCCGACTCGCCACCGTCTGCCCTGCTCACCACAACAGATGCGGGGCAACAAGCGCTCGATGTGGGTGCGTGCCTCTTTAGCCCGGAAGAAGCCGGTGAGTACGGCGCTGCCGGGACCGTCACCTTCTCTCGTGATTACCGCATGGCGAGCTCGACGCGGAGCGGCCTCGTCACCCCGACTGGTGAGGTGGAGCTGGCGCGTGCACTCGACGAGCGAACGCGGCGTCTCTTTGGCCGGTCGCTCCGGCTACGCTCTCTGGTGGCTGGCAGCTGCGGAGGGTGCGAAGCCGAAATGACCGCGCTCGGGAACGTTGTGTTCGATCTCAGTCGATTCGGCATTCAGTTTGTAGCGTCGCCACGGCATGCCGACGGCGTGGTTATCACGGGCGCGGTCAATCGCAACATGCGGGTTGCACTTGAAAAGACGCTCGAAGCCACCCCAGCGCCCAAGCTCGTGATCGCGGTCGGTGCGTGCGCGATCTCCGGCGGGCCCTTTCGCGGCAGTCCGGAGATTTCCGACGGCGTTCCATCCGGAATTCACGTCGATCTCTACATCCCTGGGTGTCCACCGCACCCACTCACCATGCTCGACGGATTGCTGCGACTTCTGGATCGCCTGCCGGCTGAACGGCTCGGTGCAATGCGTGTAGGCGAGCAGCAGTCTGCGGTCACCGAAGCCGGATCTGCGCCATGAGCGTGGGTCGACCACGCCGCAGCTCAAGTCACTCGGGATAGCTGGGAGCGCATCATGCCACACAATTCAGACGGTCCAGCTGGCTTCGATCCAGCCCACGTCCCTTACGATTACGTAAGCCGGTCAGTTGCGCCGCCGGGACTGCTGGGAACGGATACCAGCTCGGTTTTCGCTCACACACTCGAGCGCATGCGGCGTGGTTTTGAAAGTCAACATGGGATAGTGACTATCAAGGACAATGCGGAGAGTCACGCATCTTGAAGATGCGAAACACTCGGCATTTGGGAACTGGCCTTGACGACGAACCTGACCATGTAACCGGAGTGCGTTCGCGCTCCGCTAACTCAAACCGTTACGGCGTGATCGGGAAGGGCGCGTCGCGGAAAACTTCAGCTTCCGTTTTGTAGCGACCCTGATGTCCCTGCTGCACCGGCGTCGGCCGGCGAGATGGTGTCGCCTGATCGATCACAGGTGAGGTCGTTGTCGGAACGGCGGCGACCACAGTCGCTGGCGGCGGCGTCACAGCCTGCGTGGCGACCTGAGCCGGCGGAGGTGCAACGGGCGACGGGCGGCGTACTACCTGCGTCCGAGCGGGCGCAGGTGCTCGGCGCGCATCGGGCGACTGCTCCACTGCTGAGATCACATCGCGACGCCCACTCGTCGGTGCGAGCGTGAGCGTCGATGCAGAAGATGCCGCGTCGAGATCTCGGCTCAGATCACTGGACGGCGTCGCCGGCTTGCTGCACGCCGCCATGCCACCAGCCGCAGCCACTACTGTCAAACCAGAAAGCCAAACCATGCGTCGTGTCATCACAACATCCTCCGCGGGATCACCTCGTGTGAAAGCTACTCTATAAGTACACCACAGGTGTTCCGGTGAGCCGTAAGAATCACTAGAAAGGTTATCGAACGATCGTTCCAATAATTTATTCCGCCGATGGCCCCCAAACCGCTCTCTGTGCCCGTTTCGTGCAAAGGAGAGGGCTTAATTAACAACGAACGGGGGCATTTCAGGGTGGATACGTTTCTTGGACGAGCACTGACGGACGTAACGACCGGGCTGCCCAACATTCCTTACTTCCGCATCATCCAGAACTGGGAAGAGCGGCGAGCTCGGCGCCGAAATACGCTGGTGCGCGTGATTCGGGTGGCGGTGAGCGGCGGTGGGGATGGGTCGCGCCGAGCGCTGCTGTGGCGGCTTTGCCAGGAGCTGCGCACGTCGGACCTTATAGCCTCAGAGGGCAAGAGTCTCTTCCATATCCTGCTCACGACGCCGGACGCCGAGAACGCCGCCGCCATCGCGGAGCGCGTGCAGCTCCTGGGCGAGTCGCTCGGCGCCAGCCACCCCAAAGAGCCCGATCCGTTGTTGCTCAGGACCGAAATCGAGCAGCCTACTCCGCCCGGTGCGGAAAAAGGGCCGTGTGATCCATGCGAGGACCACGAGCTGATAAAGCCACCATTCGATGCCTCACCCGGTGATGGTGAGCCAACGCCCGGGCGCATAAAGTAGTTCGCCGGCAAACGGAAAACGGTTCTGGCGCGATGTGCCGACCGCAGAGCATCTTCAATGCTCACCAATAACCCGTCGGAAATCCGCTTGGTACATGAACTGAGATCGCGCACTCGAATACGTCTCGTGCGCGCTGCCGTCGGGCAGGTGCGGCCCTTACTTTCAACACTTCTCATCGCCGGCTTGAGCGCGGGCATCAGCGTGAACGCACGCGCGCAAGCTACAACTGCGCACACCGCTGCAAAGTTCGTCCTCATTACGGCGAATGACACGATAGCCGTCGAGAATGTGCAGCGCACGGGGAACGATGTCAGCGCCTCGTTCGACACACGTGGACGCGGGCGATATGCGCTCGAGGCCAGAATCGATTCGGCGAGACTCGTATCGCGACTCGAGGTCAGTGCTTACTCGCCAGGTGATACAACGCCAACGTCGCACGCGATAGTCGCAATCGTGGATGACAGTGTTTTCGCGCAGGTCGGTCCGAGACTGCAGCTTGCCGCCACCAAAGTTGGTGCGATCCCGTGGATCAATCCATCGTTCGCACTGCTTGAAATATTGGTGCAGCGCGCACGTCACGTTGGTGCGGACACGGTGGCTGTGCCGCTGTTCCTCATTGAAGGTGGTACGACTATCTCCGCGACAGTCACGCGTCTGGGAAAGGATTCGACGATCGTCACCGTTGGACCTGTCGACTTGCGGCTCCATACATCCGCTGACGGAAAAGTGCTGGGCGGCGCCATTCCATCGCAACAATCCGTAATAATGCGCACCGACGTTCCATATTTGGCCAATGAACACTCAAAGTAACCAACTCTAACTGTGAGATTTCCCTCGATGCGCTTTCAGACAGCGGTTGCGTTCACCGCACTACTAATCGCTCCACTTGGTGTTGCGCGTGCGCAGACGATCGAGAGTGTGCTCGCCAAGTATGTCGCCGCGCGCGGTGGGAAGGTCAAGATTGCGTCCGTGCGAACTCAGCGGACTCATGCTCATCTCACGATCGGACAGACGAGCGGAACGGTGACCATCGATCAGTCGCGACCGGCTCTCATGCGAATGGACATGATGATCATCGGCAACCACTTCGCGCGCGGTTACGACAGTACCAAGGGATGGCAGGCGCTGATCGCGGATACTGGCGGCGTCCAGGTCATGCAGCCGCTGGACTCGCGCAACTTTGGAATCGAAGCGGACTTCGACGGACCGCTGGTTGATCCAGTGGCCGGCAAGAACAAGGTCGCGCTGATGGGCCGAGCGATGACTGACGGAAAGAATGCCTACAAGGTGCAGGTCGTTCTGAACGGCGGCGGCGGATACGTCGATTATTACTATCTCGATCCCACGACATTTCTTCCAGTAGTGTGGGAAGGAACGCGTCTGGTGAATGGCCAGATGCTGACGTTCACGACGCACTTTCGATCGTACAAGGCGTTCGGTGGTCTTCAGTTTCCGGTGAAGATCGAGACCACGACTAACGGCACTCCGCCACAGACGACGATTATCGATAGCGTCGAGATCAATCCGGCGCTCGATCCCAACGAGTTCAAGGTGCCGGTGTTCACCCCCAAGAGAAAAGTGCGGTAACGCTGCGCTA
>PLEG01000155.1 GCA_003136975.1 Gemmatimonadota bacterium
ACCTCGCGCTCACCAAGCCGCGAATCATCTCATTGCTGCTCGTCACGACTGTTGCCGCCATGTATGTCGCGGGGACGCCGAGCGGATGGCTCGTTGTCACAGTACTCGTTGGCGGGTACCTGATGGCGGGCGGCGCACACGCGGTAAACATGTATGTGGATCAGGACATCGACGCGTACATGCCGCGGACGAAGCTCCGTCCGATCCCGAGCGGACGCATGGCGCCGCGCGCGGTGCTGGCATTCGGGATCCTGCTCTCGACAACCGCGACATTTCTGCTCGCGCGGTACGCAAACGTTCTCACTGCTGCGCTCGCGTTACTTGGATTTTACGGCTACGTATTTCTGTACACGCACTGGCTCAAGCGCAGGACACCGCAGAACATCGTGATTGGTGGCGCGGCTGGCGCGATTCCGCCGCTGGTTGGATATGCGGCGGTAAGTGGCTCGCTCGACCTCACCGCGTGGGCGTTGTTCCTGATCATCTTCTACTGGACGCCGCCGCATTTCTGGGCGCTGGCACTTCTCAAGAAGCGTGACTACGGCGCTGCGGGCGTTCCGATGGCTCCGTTGATATGGGGTGAGCGGCACACGCAGGATCAGATGCTCTGGTATCTCGGCATCATGATATCTCTTTCCGTTCTTCCTTTCTGTATTGGGGCGTTCGGGGCATTCTATCTTGTCAGCGCACTGGTAGTCGCGGCGCCGCTAACGTACGGCGTGATCAAGCTGCGGCTGATGTCGGGCGACTCGACACGCACCGCGCGATTCGTATTCATGTATTCGCTGCTCTACCTCGCGCTGCTGTACGTCGCGATGGTTGTGGACCTGCACGCGTTCAGATAGTGGCAGCGACAGCAGTGCAGCCCGGCGAGGCCGCTGGCGAAGTGAAGAAGGATCGAAAGCCGGTATCGCCAAAAGCGCTCGCGCGACTCTTTCCGCGAGTAAAGCCGTACCTGGGGCACATCGCGCTCGCGACCGTCTGTCTTCTGGCGGCGAGCGCAGCGGGACTCGCATTTCCTGCGATCGTCGCGGTGCTGCTCGATACCGCATTCCAGCACGGGAATTCGAGGCTGCTGAATGAGATAACGCTTGGCTTGCTGTTGCTATTCGCCGTTCAGGCATCGCTGAACATGGTCCAGGTTTACCTGCTCACTGCTACGGCCGAGCGCGTAATCGCGAAGCTGCGCACCGATCTCTTCGCCCATCTAGTTCATCTCTCGCCGGGCTTTTTTACTGACCGGCGCACTGGTGAGCTCACGAGCCGCCTCTCGTCTGACACCAGCGTGCTGCAGACGGTTCTGAGCACGAATCTTTCGGAATTCACGCGACAGTCAATCTTTCTGATAGGCGCGCTGGTGCTACTGACCATCAAGCAGCCGGCACTGACGGGAACGACGCTGGCTGTCGTGCCATTGGTGGTTGGCGCCGCGTTTCTTTTTGGACGGATGCTGCGCCGCGCGAGTACCGGTGTTCAGGACCGGATCGCGGAGGCGACGGGAACCGCTGACGAGGCATTCGCGCAGATCCGCATGGTGCAGAGCTTCACCGCCGAGGCTGAGGAGTCGCGCAAGTATGATCGCCATCTCAGCGACGTCGTTCGCGCCGCAGTCGAGCGTGCGAAAATTCGTGGTGTATTCTTTGGCGCGCTGACATTTTTTGGGTTCAGTGGTGTCGTGATTGTCTTGTGGGAAGGCGGTCGTCTCGTACTCGCGGGGCAACTCACCGCGGGCGCGCTCGTCTCGTTCTTACTGTACGCGCTCTACGTTGCTGGCGCCGTCGCGTCGCTTGCCTCGTTGTTCGGTGCTTATCAGGAAGCCGCCGGTGCTGCACGACGCATCTTCGAGCTACTCGATACAACGCCGACAGTTGTGGATCCCGTGTCTCCGATCGCATTACCGCGCCCGCGGAGAGGTGAGGTTGGGCTGGAGCACGTTCACTTCAAGTATCAACCTGATCTTCCGGACGCACTGGACGACGTTTCACTGCACATCGGACCTGGCGAGATCGTTGCGCTGGTGGGCCCGAGCGGCGCCGGCAAGACGACTATTGCGTCGCTATTGCCGCGATTCTGGGACGTGACTGGAGGTCGCATAACGTTTGACGGAATCGACGTGCGCGACATGCCGCTGCGTGAGCTACGCGAGTCGATCGGTGTCGTACCGCAGGAACCGACGCTGTTCAGCGGCTCCATACGTGAAAATATTGCTTACGCGGTTGCCGGGCGTTCCGTCTCGGTGCCTGACTCCGCGATCGAATCCGCGGCGCTCGCGGCCAACGCGCACGAATTCATCGTCAGACTGCCACTCGGCTACGACACCGCCGTGGGCGAGCGCGGTGTCAAGCTTTCGGGCGGTCAGCGCCAACGGCTCGCGATCGCGCGCGTGTTCCTCAAGGATCCGGCACTGGTGATCCTGGACGAGGCGACTTCGAGTCTTGATTCAGAGAGCGAGCGGCTGGTCGAAGAAGCGATGGAGGAGTTGCTGCGCGGACGGTCCACACTGATCATCGCGCATCGCCTGTCCACCGTATTGCGCGCTGATCGCGTGGTTGTGCTCGAACATGGTCGCGTGGTCGAAACCGGAAGGCACGCAGACCTGCTCGATGCAGAGGGTACTTACGCGAAGTTGTATCGCGGCCAGTTTAGAGCGGGCGACCGCGTAGCGCTCGAAAGTTTGTAGCGATCTCGGTGCGGGATCGCGCAATGGTGTGAGTTGTACCTGTGTGCCAAACCTCTGGAGGCTTCAGTTGTCTCAATTGAATTCATCGCCGAACTCGTCAGACCGTGGTGCTTGGCAGATGCGGGCAGTCCATGCGCTCGTATGCGTCGCTCTCTCGGTATTCGGGACAACTCTATTGGCGCAAGGCGCCCATAGCGCACCACATCTCCGACAGTTCGTGAGCGTCGCGATGGCGCCTGACGGCCAGCATCTCGCGTGGATCGGACCAAATTCGGCGGACGCCAGCGGTGATGAAATGCTCCTAAACCTGGCGGCCGGTGGCGGCAAATCAGCGCCGATGTCTGTGGGACTTCCCGGTGCGGATCGCGGGAGCATGTCCGAACTGGCATGGTCGAATGACGGTCATGAGCTCACTGTGTTGGCGACTTCCGGCAATGGCACACCGGCACTCTATATCGTATCTGCGATTGACGGCAAGGCGCGCAGGGTCGCGACGATTCCCGGCTCGATTCACGCCCCGCAATTCTCGCCCGATGGCTCGCGCATCGCTGTCCTGTACTCGTCGCCTATGGAAGAGGCGAACGGACCGACCCAGGCGACGCCGCGTGACACCGGGGCGATGGACACCCACATCGATCGCCAGCATCTAGCGATTGTGGAAATCGCGACTGGACACATCAGGACCATCTCCAGGCCGGACCTTTACGTGTACGAGTTCGATTGGTCTCCGAATGGAAAGGAGTTCGTCGTGAGTGCGGCGAACGGATCTGGAAACAACAACTGGTGGGTCGCGCGTCTTGACGGCATTGACGCAGAGACTGGCGCGGTACGGCAGATCGCGCGGCCCACCGTGCAGATCGCACAGCCCAAGTGGTCGCCGGATGGAAAACAGATCGCCTTCATCGGCGGCCTCATGAGCGACCAGGGGGCGACGGGCGGCGATCTTTACACGGTCGCGGCGACTGGCGGCACGGCGCGCGACGTAACACCCAACGCCACAGTATCCGCAGGAGCCTTCACATGGCGCGGAACGGAATCATTGCTCGCAACAATGTGGTCGCATGGCGGCTCGGAGATCGCCACCGTTGACGCACGCACTGGCACGACGGTGCCACTCTGGTTGGCAGACGAAACAATCTCCGCTGGACGAGGCTGGGGTCTGCCAGTTGTCTCCGGATCATCAGACGGGTCTACCGTTGCGCTCGTGCGCGAGTCGCTCGGCACGCCGCCAGAGATCTGGGTTGGCCCAGTCGGACACTGGACACAGATCACGCACGCGAACTCCGGTGTGCAGCCAACGTGGGGAAAGGCGGTGAGTGTGCACTGGCGCAGCGACAAGTTCAACGTGCAGGGATTTCTTGTCTATCCGCGCAATTTCGACGCGAGCAAGCACTATCCGATGATCGTGTACGTACACGGTGGCCCGTCGGGAGCTACCGCGTCGACGTTCATGTCTGGCGNNAAACCCGCGCGGAAGTTACGGACAGGGTGAGGCCTTCACGCGTGCGAATGTGAAAGACTTTGGCTATGGCGATCTTCGCGACATCCTTGCCGGTGTTGATACCGTACTCAAGCGTTATCCGGTGGACGGCAAGCGCCTCGGCATTACCGGCTGGAGCTACGGCGGCTTCATGACGATGTGGACCGTGACGCAAACGCAACGTTTCCGTGCGGCCGTCGCTGGTGCTGGTCTGTCGAACTGGTTGAGCTACACGGGGGAGAACGGCATCAGTGCATGGATGGTTCCCTTCTTCGGCGCAACGGCGTACGAAGATCCGGCGGTATATGCGCGCAGCTCACCGATGAACTTCATCTCGCACGCGCGAACTCCGACGCTCATCGTCGTGGGCGAGCGAGATGCGGAGTGCCCGTCGCCACAATCATTCGAATTTTGGCGCGGGTTGCAGCACGAGGGAGTCAAGACGCAGTTGGTTGTGTATCCGGACGAAGGTCATCACTTCAGCAATCCGGAACACCAGCGCGATGTGCTCAATCGTTCAGTTGCGTGGTTCGACACGTATCTGAAGTAGCGCTCAGTGCGTTCCCGAAAAACGTAGATCCGCGGTAGCTGTTCCATTGGGCGCCACCGTGACGGTGCCGTCGGCGACGCCGAGCATTGGGTGCCAGGCGCGGATATGGTGTATCCCGGGGGGTACACTGTCGATGGTGAACGCGCCGTGCGAATCGGTGACGGCGAAATAGGGCTGATCCATTACGACGACCCAGGCGCGTGACATCGGACGGCTCTCGACCGAAAATTCAAGGACAGCTGGCGTGCGGAGCAATTTGTCATACGGTATGACCTGCCCGTCGTCCGTGAACGGCGCTATCGCAACTGTATCACCTGTCGAGACGTCGGTAGCATAGGCGCGCTCGGCTA
>PLEG01000358.1 GCA_003136975.1 Gemmatimonadota bacterium
CTACCAACTGAGCTACAGCCCCGCGACCGTGAATTCTGGCTGCGACAAAGGCGTAGCTACCCGTCGCACACGGGCTGGTACTCCATCAATTATAGGCCGGAACGGCTCAAAAGTCAACTTCGATATATTGGGCGATGGATCTGAGCGTTCGTTTTCTAGGAACATCTGCATCTCGGCCGACCGTTGAGCGTAACGTCACCTCGCTGGCGGTTCGTCGCGGGGGTGAGACCTTTCTGTTCGACTGTGGGGAGGGGACCCAGCGCCAGATGATGCGCTATGGGGTCTCCTTCAACGTGGGAGACATTTTTTTCACCCACATGCACGCTGACCACATTCTTGGGGTCACGGGGCTTGTGCGCACCATGGCGCTCCAGGGGCGGACCGAGCCAATCCGGCTGTACGGACCGCCCAAATCAGAGCGGCTGCTGCGGCAGGCTGTGACGCTTGGGAGCGACAAACAGCACTTTCCCATCACTTATGTGGAGCTAACCCCGGGCGAACCGTTGGTCCGCGATGGCTACAACATCCTGCCGTACGCGGTGGAGCATGGTGGGGCGCTGGCCCTTGGGTTTGGAATAATCGAGAATCCGAGACTGGGCCGCTTCAACCCAGATATCGCGCGCGCGATGGGCATTCCAGAGGGGCCGCTGTGGGGTCAGATCCACAAGGGCCAGGAGATTATGCTGCCGGACGGGCGGGTGGTACATCCGTCCGAGCTGGTCGGGCACACGCGTGCTGGCCGTAAACTTGTCTTCACCGGCGACGCCAGGCCTTCGGATGCGACCGTGGAGATCGCAACCGGCGCGGATCTTCTGATCCACGAGGCGACTTTCGCGGATGAAGAGGCGCCGCTGGCACTCGAGACCGGCCACTCGACGGCTCGCGAGGCGGCAACGGTCGCGGAGCGTGCGGCGGTCAAGCGGTTGGTTTTAACTCACATCTCGTCGCGCTATTCCCGCGATGTGCAGGAATTGGCGGCCCAAGCGCGCTCGGTTTTTCCAGGGGCGGTTGTGGCGAGGGACGGAATGGAGGTTGTGATTCCGTTCGATGAAGGCGACGTGCCGGCGGAATGACTAGGTGGGGGGCAGGCACGGGGGCCTGCCCCTACTACGGGCGGATCGCGGAGTTGATGTCGGCTGCCATCGCGCTGTAGATCGCTACGTTGAACCTGTTCTCGTCGTCCTCAGCCTTCGATACAAAGTCGCCCATCGCCGCGCCGCCGAGCTTGCCGATGAAGCGCAGGATCGCGCTCTCGCGAACTGTTGTGGAACCGCGGCGGCTCATGATGGTCTGGTGGCCCGGCTGGTCGCGCACCGCGAAGCGGAATTGCGTTCCGTTTCCCTCGAATGGGCGGCGCAGCGGTGACTTGATCAGATAGCCGACGACAGGCGGGAGTACCCAGCCCGGCTCGCGCGTGAATCGAAGAGCCCAGCCGCGCTCGTGCTCGCTGTGCAGGTTCACCCATTCGCCAGTCATGTGCTCCACGCCAACGGTGAAGAGCTTGATCTTGGCAGTGAAGTCGACCTGCATCAGGAGAGTGTCGGGGATTGGGCGGATCGGGCCCTCAAACGGAGCGAAGTGCCCGTCGCGCGACTTGAGGCGTAGCGTGACATACCCATCGCGTGACGTTACCTCGAGCCACTTTGCGCCACGCGAATCCACCAGAGTGAAGTGCAGCTTTACCTTGTCCGCGTACTTGGTCATGAAGGCGGCGTACGCGGGATAGTCCTGGCGGATTCCGTCTGGAGTGATATGTATCACCGCGTAGAGCTTGTTGGCTCCGTCGGCGTCCGGGGTGGATACGAGCGTATCGAGCGAGTAGAGCCTGCCAAGCGCGGCGGTCGTGCGCGGGAACGCAGCGCGATATCCCGCGCGCAACGTCGCTTCGTTGTGACCTTCGGACGCCGCGACCCAGCGTGTTATGACATTCGCGAAGTCGTTCGCTGTGATTGTGCCGGCGGCGAAATCAACTCCGGTAAACCAATCGTAGTCGTCGTTGTTGAGCTTGTGCAGGCGCATGATATGGCGCCCTTCACCGAGCGATTGCACGGGCTCATCGGTGACCGTGTTGCTGAAGACGTAGCGTCCGTTGGTGAACGTCGCGTTGCCGAACAGTGTTCGATAGTTATCGGGACCGTACACCGTCCAGATGGACGTGTCGCTGTACACCTCCGACGGCGTGAGCGCGTAGTGCAACATCATCTCGCGTGCGCGGGCGTAGCGGGGTGCTCTGGAAACATTGGTGAATCGTTTGACGAACGCTCCGAACAGTCCGTCCGCATTCGCACGCGCTTGCGACGGAGTTGGACCGAATGCAGCGGGGACGTCGGTGCAACCGGCGATCAACGTCGCGAACGTTGCCGCTAATGCGAGACGTTTGGTTGCGTGGAACGACTGTGCGAGTCCGTTGCGTTTGGTCAATGTGTGTTGTGAAGGTTGGTACTGAAGCATACAAAAGATATTCCGGTGACCGCACAATCCCAATACTGTGTACGATAGATACCCAGGGGCAGCGATGTGATACGGCATGACGCTTGCCCTGTATTCCGGCATCATCGTTCAATCAAAGAGGATATCGAAATGGAAGATCTGAACAAAAAGGGCGCAGCCAACGAAGCCAAGGGCGCAGCAAAGGAAGCGGTCGGCAAGGTGAAGGGTGACGTCGGCGATGCGCTTGACAATTCAAGCATGCACGCTGAAGGCCGCGGCGACCAGCTCAAGGGAAAGATTCAGAAGAACGTCGGCAAGGTCGAACGTGCGCTGGATCCGAACACTCATCGCGATTCGACGGACACGGACAGGTCGAGACGTAGCTGAGAGCACCTGGCGGTAATCGCTGCGGTGTTTTGTCGTAGCGCATAATGAAAGCGGGGCGTGGATCTGATCCACGCCCCGCTTTTTATATCTCAGTCGTCAGAATTTCTACTGCTTGCAGGCTCCGTGCGGGTCCATGTGCGGACCATCAACGACTGGACGGTGATCCAGATTGCCGACGTGTACGAGCAGATCTTCGATGTAATTATCGATACGCGCCATGTGCGTGTAATCGATGTACTGCGGCTCATCCGTCACCTGGTGGTAGTCGGAGTGTCCGCCAGTGGTGAAGAAGATGATCGGAATGTTGTAGCGGGCGTACTCGTAATGGTCGCTGCGGCAGTAGATGTTCGCCGGATGACCGTTGGCATCCATTGCATAGTCGAATACGAGACCACGTTTGCCCTGCGTATTGACTGTCTCGGCGAGGTTGCCGAGCTCGGTGGAGAGCCGGCGCGAGCCCACGAGCTGGAGATAGTTGGAGTTCCCGCGTAGTACGGTTTCGTCCTTCGCCTTGCCCGTTATGTCGAATGCGTCACCGCGGCCCACCATGTCGATGTTGAGCTGAGCAACGATTGAATCGCGTGTCACGGTTGGATGATCGGTGTAGTACCCGGAACCAAGCAAACCCTTTTCTTCGCCAACATGCCAGACGAAGAGGGTCGAGCGCTTGGGCTTGATGGGGAGGGACGCGACTTTCTGAGCGATCTCGAGCACGCTCACGGAACCTGAGCCATCGTCATCCGCGCCGTTG
>PLEG01000018.1 GCA_003136975.1 Gemmatimonadota bacterium
AAGACCTAGCTGTTCAGCGCACTCTACGATCCAGTGAAGGGCTTCGTTTGCCAAGCCGCCATGCGGGTAGCCGCCACCCATATCCGAATGAACGCCCGGGAACCAAGCTTGTCTTAGCGTTCCCGTCCAATTCGTAGGTTTCTTCCAGACGCTCGGAACAAATGCCTTCCGCCGCTCGTCAATCGACAATGCTTGCGCTGCGTTGAGGATGTGTTCGTTGAGTTCAATGTCGTGGTACTTGTATTTGGTGCGATTGAAATGGCCGAGAAAACCAGGAGCCCCTAATGCGCCCACGGTGTCCCACACGCCGACGAACTTAATCGACGGAGACCGCCGCTCCTTCGCTCGTACTTCACGGAACGCTTGTATCCACTCGGGTGAATCTGGGTTTGCGCCGTCTTGATAGCACTTGTACAACTCTGGCAGCCAATAGTCATCGCCCTTCTCAAGCAGGCCCACCGCATTCATAAAGCCGGCAAGGGTGCGGACGGTGAATGCCCCACGACTGAAGCCGAAGAAGAACAGCTCGTCCCCCGGCGCGTAGTTATATAAAATTGACCGATAGAGGTCGCGCACGTTGCGTTCGATTCCCTCCCCGAACGCGCCACCAGTAAACGTGTCTAGTCCGCCACTCGTACCGACTCCTTCGTGATAAATCACGACCTGATCAACGCCTCCCGCTCGCGGAAGAATGGCACGCGCGAGCTTGGTAACGTTGGTAGGGAGCCGCTTCTTCGTCTCCGGATCGACGTGATCGCGAATGTTCCACGTCCCGTCCGCACAAATAACAATTCGCTTCATAAGCCACCGACCTCTTCGTCGCGTTGAACGATAGAAATCAACAAGCGCTACACAATCGATGTTTCCATACCGCTCGTTCGTCGATGCGAGCGTGTTTGTTTTCTTGATCCTCGGTAATCATTTTACCGTCGACACCAGATGTAGATCTACGCCTTCAGGCTCTGTCTGCCAGTGGTTTGATTCGGTCGTGTGGATTGCGCTCATGGGCCGTCTATGCGCACAATGGGAACACCTCCAATGGATCAGGTCTATGCGACGCTGTTTGATAGCCGTGTTAGTGATGCTTGCGACTTCGATGAACGCGCAGTGTGTGAAGCCCGGCGTGAGTCGATGGGCTGTTAAGACCTCGCTACCCACAACACGCACAAAACCTGTCGCGGTGAGCCTCGCCGAGCTCACGGCCCTCGCGCCGCCAGCGTCCGCGGAAACCAGTAAAGAACTCGCGAGTCGTTTTCCGGAGAACCTCGGACACGGTCTGAAGGAAGGTTCGCTCGTGCGAGTGTCCGGGTGGGTTCGACTCATCGCAACTGACCCTGACTGCGATTACCACATTCAGCTCACGCCGACAAATTCCGGCACGGACGGCACTGTGATTGTGGAAGTCCCGAATCCAGAAGCGGCGTATGAGAATTCAGCCGAGCTGCGAGACAGCGCTACCGCTGTTCGGGATTTTCTAAAGACCAACCTTCTGAAGGGAAAAGAACCGTCCGGAGGCAAGGGGTCGCTTATCGGAGCCGCCTATGTTGAGGTGACGGGCCAGCTATTCATAGACGCACACCATCTGCCGCATTGCGATGGTCGCGGAAAGCAGGGGATGCCAGCAACAACGTGTTGGGAAGTTCACCCTATCATCGCGGCACGTTTCGCGCCGCGGCCGTAGGCCGAAAAGGCAAGACGCGAGACCTTTCTCAGACTCTATATCGACGGAGAAGAACAAGTTCTCGCTCGAAGACAGACGTGAGAGTCCGCTCTTGGCTTGGCTTCGATTACGATGTGCACGCTAGGAGTCGCAATGCCCGGTTACTCGTTATTAAAGGATCTCTACGACGCCGAGTGGCAGCGTCGTGACCAGCTGGGCGCGGCGCTCGGAATACCCCTGGCAGTCCTTACCGTCGTTGCGAGCGTTATCGCCTTCGCTGTTCAACGAGCGGATTTCCGTCGACCATACGTGGGACTTCTCGCGTTGTTGCTGGCTGGAGTGGCGGCATTTTGTTTCGCGTGCGCAGTTCGTCTCCTCGTACGATCATTTCACGGACATCTCTATCGGGGGATTCCGTATCCTGCGGAGATAACCAAATACGAGGACGAGTTGTACCGACGTCACCGTGCTGCAGGCAACGCGGATACCCTCGCTGAAGCGGACTTTCATGAATTGCTTCGCGATCGCTACGCTGATGCAGCAGATCGCAACGCGCGTATCAACGCGCTGCGCGGTGAGCTGTTATTTCAAGCGAACGGATGGATGCTCTGGGCGTTTGCGATTGCGATTCTCGCGGGACTCACTACTGTGATTGATATCAGACTACAACCGGATACAGTCTACCAAGTCCATCTAAATGGGGGTACAAAAAGTATGTCCGACGATAAGAGTTCCAACCCGCCGACACCGGCGCCAGCACCTACGCCGATCCAAAAGCCCGAGGCACCGGTAAACCACGACCTTCGCACTGAAACGAAGGTGCCGATGAAGAAGTAGCAACGAACAGTCGAATCTGAGGCGCAATGACTCATGTGGCGCCATCTCCGTCACTCTTGTGATTGCCAAAGAACTCAAAGCCCCGCGAAAGCGGGGTTTTGAGTTCTCAGATTCTCTCCGCGAAAGTGGTTCAACAGCGACCATCGTTCTTAGCAGCCCTATGGATGACGATGTTGTCAACGTATCTTTCCAAACGCTACTGTGCCGACAAGGCGTTCGTAATTGATTCGATAGGAAATATCAGCGACGAAATCGATATCGTCATCTACGACCGTCAACTCGCCGTTCATTCTACACCAGAACGGTGTAGCATATCTGCCAGCAGAGTGCGTTTACGCCGTCATCGAAGTGAAGCGAAGCCCGAGCAAGAAGAACATTGAGTACGCTCAAGCGAAGGCCGCCTCTGTGCGACGATTAAAGCGTACCAGCCTTCCGATTCCTCACGCTGGTGGCACATACGCAGCGAAGGAACTCGCTCGGTCGTTCAACTCGCATAACGCCTGTGGATAAATGAGCCAGCCTCACTTTGTGCTCGCGATAGATGAGTTGCTTTCAATGGTCACGGCAGCGCGCCGGCCAGAGATAGACGCCGCAATAGAGTCGGGTCGAGAGTATGTCCCTGAAACGGACCAGTTTCGCGACACGCTCACAGTCGACGATTACCTCCGCATCTATTCGTCTCACTACAAACTGATTCTTGACGGAGCGGCTACTGAATTGGGACATCGCGCCGGCAAGCTTGAACTCAAGAGTAAAGAGTCACTGGACTGGTTTCAGCGACAGTTTGCATCGGGCGCAGAGGCTCTTCGCCACAGATTGAAAGAGGAGTACGAGTCCCGGCTGTTTGCCTTTGGCATCACCGACGAGCGCCGTTTCGATGAAGTCACCTGCGCTGTTAGGACAGCCGCCATACAAGACCTTACGCACAAAGCCCAGGCAGGAATCAGCGCTGCGTACGTCAGTGCGCAACGAGACATCGAAGGACCCTCCATTCTTCGTGAGCTTGCTGAACCTCCAATCGTCGCGGATGTCGAGGACAGACAACGCGCCGTTGCAGCTCGGGTCAGAGCCAAGCGCCAAGAAATGACAGCACGCGGTCAACTTGGTTTCGGACCGGCCCACTTGGCTATCGCGGAGATGTACGAGGAAGAACTCGCTCCACGCGCCGCAATCATCGGCGCGGCGTACAAAGCGGCCCTAAACGCCTCTAACAAGACGCTCACCGACGATGAGATGCGTCGAGTCCTCAACGAGGCCGAAGCTCGGATAGTCGAGGAGTTTGAGACGCTCAACGCGGAAATGCTTGAAGGTACCAGGCAGCACCTTGTTCACTGGTTCCCCAGGCGCTTTCGTGAGCGTATGGACGTTCCACGAGCCAAGGCTATCAATGACGTACGGCTCGCCGTGATGGAGCACCGGAATCGTATGCCCAGTCAGCCCTCACCCATCGCCGGCCGCGCAATACCGGTGTCACGTAAGTCAACCAGCCAAGCAATTCGCCAAGCAATCCTGAGGGCAGGAGGAATGTTCGAAACGCTGACACCCGGCCCACACGTCATCGAGCCTCCACCGGACAAGCCGACCGCCACCATCACACCGTACTCGTATTCTACGATTACGCCTGAAGCACCCCAAGCTGACTTGCCAAAGCGCGATTGGTTCTTGGTGCACTACAAGATGATTCTGGCTATCGTGGCCATACTCATTGGCGCAGCATTCACGGCGAGGGCAGTGAGCCGGCAAACTGCTGAGAATCGAAAGTTTGAGGCACGCACGAAGATTACCGCGTCTGTTGTACCGGTGCTTCAGCGCCTAAGTCTCGCTGTATTTCCTTACGGAGAGTTTTCGCCGTCGGTGATTCCCGACCCGGATAGCGTCAGAGCGGCGGTTAGAAGTATTGATTCTGCATACGTCGCAACGCGAGCCGCCCTGGACGCGAGGTTTTCGGTCCGCGTTGTCGCGGCATTTGATTCTCTCAATAGGCAGACCCCGCAGATATCAGCTAGCATCCGTCAACTGCGGTTAGATGCGAGCATGCACTACGCAGCCAGTTCGGAGGGGGCGGGGCACGCCCGTGAACACTTGGACGAGTACGTAAAGAGGTGCTTCGCCGCGGCGGTCCTGGCCAACGAGATTCAAGGCCACCTGGAAACGGAATCGAATCGCTGAGTTACCCATCTGTAGCGCCCTCACCATTAGTGTTCGACCATCTCGAATGGAGGTATAATCGCTATATGGCAGACAACAAGAAAAACATTGGCAATCCTGATCGCTATTTGATCAGCTTCAAGGAGAAGTATGAGGTTGATTACGCGGTGAACCAGTTACAAAAACAGGTTCCCAACACAACCAAGCAAGAGGCGAAAGAAGCCTTGATAGCAGCTGCGAAGAAGATTGACCCGAGCAGAGGAAGGGAAAAAATCATGGCGGCAGCAAGAAAAGATCTTCGTGACTAGGCAGCTCGTCGGTTGTTTTCACTCGCATCAACGATCCTCTTGATATTTGCTATGATATCTAAGAAGTCTTTGTCATTCGTCTCAACAAAAGTTCGAAGATCGACCCCTAATCTCGCCGCATTTGAAAAGGGGGTCGAACGTGCTCGAAATGCACACATCCGCGAAAGCGGATTTTGTGTTTAGGTTGAGCCGCGATTTGGGAAACTAGTGGTCGTTCGTTATCCACAGTTCGCACGGTGAGCAATATTTTGCGACATGCTTCGTCCCTTCGTGTCGCACAACATCCAGTCAGAACCGTCTCATGCGCTCGCGCGTCTGCGCACCCGGATCAGTGCTGCGAGTCGCGCTTTCCAGCCCTTGCGATGCTCGATTCGCTCGAATGAATCGCGCGGACCATTCAACAGCTCTACACGGCTACGTCGACTCAACTCCGGCCAAGATTCAAACATCAAGTAAATAGCATTCCCGTACCTCACATTTTCAAAGGCAACCAACTCGTCACTAAACTTGGCGCCGAAGTATCGAAGGAAGCCGTCATTGCCTGCTATGTATGCCTCTGGTTTCAACTTCGCCATAAACGCGATACGGTCTCTCATTACCGCTTCCTGCTCGGGTGTGATCCGACGAATTCCCTTGAGCATCGCGCGAACAACCTCATCGACCGTGCCCGGCGGAAGAATTTGCCAGTCAACTCGAATCGTGGCCGCGTAGTCTGCCAGGGTCGCGGCACTTGGAAAGACGTCAGCTGCCCCAACGTTTTCCTGCAAGATGTTCAGATTGTACAGAAGTTCCTGGTTGAAGTTCTTTGTCCTACGGCTCAAGACTTGGTTGATCTCAAACTTCACTGAGTAGCCGTTCGCATTTGTGTCGAGGATTTCGACCACAAGCTCAACCTCCTTGGGCGGATAGTAGTCGCGCCGGTAAACATCACGAGTGTGAGAAACCTCGTGGGATCCGCGTGACCAATCACCCCAATTCGGACTGTCGAAGGAAAATGTTTTCTGGATCATTGGAAGATCGCGGCGAACCCTCGCCATGCCGTGAACGTTAGCCTCCGAATACTTGCCGGCTGCAGGATCAGGCACGGCCGGCGGCGGTGTCACCAGTGCGCCGCCTAAAAGCTTCATTCCGAGGTGCGCATAGCGCGCTACGTCCTCCTCTCGGAGAAGCTTTACACACGCAACAACGACATCGTCCTGTTCAAACGATGCGATTCTCTCAAGTACTCTTGGTGGTACGGCTCTAAGATTGCGTTTCGGCATCGGCGTTAGTTCTTCAACTTGCTCGTTACAAAGGTGGCAAGTCCATCGGTGAATGTGCGAAGTAGCCTGGATAGCTCGGTTCGCTCACTCGATACTAGCGCAGCATTCAACGGAAGATTCTTCAGGCTCCACGCCGTTGGAGGCGCATCATCAGATCCGATACTAACATAGAATCGCCGCCCAGGCGCTGATCGATGCGTAAGGACATTTCGAATCTCACGCCACTGTTGATACCGGGGATCGTTGAAGATGCCGTCGAACATCTCGAGGATTGAGTCGCCCATGAAGGCGCGCCGAAAGGCGGCCTTGGTTGTTGTAGGAGAGATTCGTTGTTGATCTGTCTCTGCGGCAATCGGAAACATGTCGGGTGCCACTATCGCACCGATTGCAAACGCCGCGTAGAACGACGCTTCAAACACCGAGAAGCCAGAACTGAAGAACTCAAACAGCGCTTTCTCTTGTATGAAGCGCTCCTCCGGTTTCGGCGAGCTACCGTGGGCGTCGAGCGAAACAAGAAACTCTTCGCCACTCTCAACGGCCCCTCGATACCGATACGCGACAGCGCCCCACGCACCAGAAAAGTGTAGGTAGGCCGGTTGGTCAGCCGAAATGGAAGTGAGCACCTCGTGAATCAATTCGAACGGCTCCCGCGGAAAATCCGGTGGCACAACTATGCCGTTGATTCGGAGGCCGACGGCGCGGTTGCTCATGGCAGATAGAAGGGTTGCATATCAACAGTGTACGACCTTCCCGCCGCCTCAACAACGTCCTTGTTACCTCCCTCCGGAACGAAGCCATTTTGAGCCACTCACATGGATGGAGGGATGTTAGGGATGTTAGGGATGCTGTACGGAGGAGCAGGCAGCTCTTTCACGTCGCACATAGTCGCGCGATCATCCCCGTCACTCTCTCCTTCAACAATAGGAATGGCGAGATACTTGAGCACGCCGGATTGCCGCTCGTTATCGTGTTGCGGGAGGGATGTCCGAGATACTCGATAAACAACCTTCGTGGCAGAATGAGTGCTATGGGCAAAAAGAGCCGTGGAAAAAAGCGTAGAGACAAATGGGTCCGGAGGAAGCCGGATGAGGTGATTGCTCGTGGCCCCATTCGGGTCGAACGATACGGGCGGTTCATCCGCTTCTCCAACACTTCGACACCGAGCCAGCATGCGGCATTTTTGGAGCATAGCGAAAAGATAAACAAGCAAGTCTTGATTGATCTCGAGCGTGAATTGGCGGTCCTTCAAGGTCTGGTTGGGAAATACGATGCCGTGGAACTCATGCATCGAGCGGCATACATGCTCTTGCCTCTCTTCATGAAATATCGGTCTGAGAATGAATTCGGAGAGGGCGAATCATACTTCCTACCCACTGTCGAATACATCCAATATCTCATCGCACGCACAGAACCCAACGCGGACGGCACCAAACCATCAGAAAGCGAATGGGAGGAGATATGGGAACAAGCGCTAAGAGTCATGGATCTCACCCATTCGCATCTCATAACCAGGGGCACCATCACAAACCCGCCGACCGAGATCGATGAGCTGCGGTTCGCCCTGGATGGCCAGCGCCTGATCGTGCGGGTCGAGCGCTACCCGCTTTTCTTCGCCGACCATTTGAGGTCGTCGCTGGCGCCGTACGAGAAACAGATGAAAGAACTCTACGGCATCGGTGTCGACGAGATCATCGAGGGCTTGGGCAAGATACACCAATATCAAAAGACCGGCGTGTTAGACCGGTATCGGGATGTTCGCGAGACAACGAATGTATTGATGGAACAACTACTCGGGAAAGGCTACGTAATCGACGCTGGGGCGTCTCCAGAAGAAGTTGAGCGCACGAGGGCAGCACTCGAGACAGAGGAGTTCAAGGTCAAGAACGAGGAAGCGCAGGAGAAGGCGCGCCTCACATTTACCCCCGCGATCTTCGAAATAACGGACATAACCTCTTTGCCGAAGCCGTTTCTCTCCCTGCTTTCGGTGAAGCCAGGCGAATCGGTGCTTAAAACTCTGACGGGTCCTGACCACGACGACTTAAGTCCTCTCTCCACATCCATACTCCATTACAAGCCCTTCTTGGAGGTAGGCGGCAAGTTCTACACGTTCTACCACTCCGGGTTTGATGACCATTTGGCGGACATCATTGAGGCGGACCTGTTTGAGAAGCGGCCTGGACAGGTTTCCGAGATGGCGAACAGGAGGGGGCATCGCCTTGAGTCGGATGCGGGAGATTTGCTCAAAGCAATCATCCGGTCCGACTTCGCGTACCAGAACGTCTACTATCCCAACCCCGACGATGCTGGGAACCTCACCGAATTGGACCACCTGATCGGCGTCGACGATGTTCTTTTTCTGGTTGAAGCGAAAGCGGGCGCCTTCTCCGCTGCCGCCAGCAGAGGGGCTCCGAAGAGTTTGGCACAAGGATTGTCGGAGTTGATTGTGGAAGGTCAACGGCAATCAGAACGCGCGGAAAAATACATTAGGTCCGCAGCCGAAGTAGCCTTCTTCGATGCGACGGGCAAACAAGAGGTTCACCGTATACGACACGCCCACTTTAGGAAAGTCTTCCGCATCGTCATATCGAGGGAGGGGCTCGGGTGGGTCGGCGCACGAATAGCCGTTCTTTCGGTACTCAACCTTGGCTTGAGCAAAGCATTCCCCTGGCATGTTGCGATTGACGATTTGCGTGTCATCGCAGAGTTGTTCAAAGCTGATGAGATTCGCTTTGTGCACTATCTCGAACTCCGCCTCCTTGCCTCAGCGGAAGCCGCTCTGAGCCAACAAGATGAGATAGAGCATATCGGTCTCTACAACAAAATGAACTACTACCACGAGTTGCCTGTACGAGACATGACCCGCGTGACGTTCGACGCTTCGTACATGCGCGACATCGACCACTACTTCATGGACAGATCTGCCGGCATCGACTCGCCCATGCCGACACAAGCCATGCCTCCAAAGATTCGCGAGTTCATTTCCGGATTGAGGACATCTGGTTTGCATGGGCGATTCGAGGTCGGGTCAATGGTCCTTTCTATGAGCTCGGCGGCCCGGCAAGGATTCAAGGAAGCTCTCGATAGTCTTGACACTGGAAGAGCTGAGGGCCGACAGAGGACGTTCAGAGTGCCGTTTACAGATCTGGGATTCGGCTTCAGCGTTTCCTACGCCGATGGTCCACGCTGGCTTGAAGAACTGCGAAGGTCCGCCGTTCAAATGGAGCAAGGAGACTGCAGTCGATGGCTCGTAGTTCAAATGGCGAACAAATCGCCCTACGAGATATCGAGCATAGAGATCATTACTCCTGGCAGGTTTACGGGGGTGGAACTGGCTGCTGAAAAGGCACGCCACGAGACGAGGACTCAAGAGAGGATCGCGGCAGAGAAGCCGGGTCGGAACGATCCATGCCCCTGTGGGTCGGGGGAAAAATTCAAGAAATGCCACGGTTAGTCTGCTCTTTAACACCCTGACTTTGCACGTCGCTGGCGCATTTCGGCAACTACGTCGCGAGCAACACTCGATGAAAGAATCGTCCTAATATTTGCTATGATGTCTAAGAAGTCTTTATCATTCGACTCTACTAAAGTTCGAACATCGACCCCTAATCTCCGCAGTTCGGTATTCGTCGGCTCTTTGCCCCATTGCACGAAGGGTTTTCTGGCTTGAATGTTGAGGATTCTGTCTCTCAAGGTCGAGTTCGAAGATGTCGTTTTTAGCAACAGACGTTTCAGTGAATCATCGGCACCGTTAAAGAGTTCCACGGCCTGATTGCTGAACGAAATCAAAGTTCGAAGGGGCTCGCTCGCGTCCCGCTCTCCAGAGAGTTCTTCCAGCTGTTGGCCAAGGGTTACGCGCAAGCGCGTGAGTTCCAGCCTTTTCCTCGTGAACTCCTCATCCGTCAACAAGCTGCGGACTCGCAGATCGGTGAGCGTGTCGAGTTCCTTGTCGAGAGCGCGCACACTGGATTGGATCGAGGTCCGTTGCGATTCGCGTTCATTGGAGCGAATCGTTGCCTGCCCGCCCAGAGTTGCGGTAAGCCATTTCGCGGCCTTTGGTGCGATTCGCAACGAATCAAGAAAGGCAACCATTTGCCTTTCCAAAGACTCGGCTTGCACATAACGCTCCGCGCATGGTGTTTCGTACCGGCTCCGTGTGCAGTGGTAGTAGGTGTAGACACTCCCGTACTTGTTGCGTTTCGTCTCGGCCGTGATGGAGAGGCCGCAAGAGCCACAACGGATCAGGCCCGTATACGCGAACGCTTTCTTGTTGGGCCTCCGCTGACCTGGTCGCCGGAACAACGTTTGAATGCGATCAAAGTCCTGTAGCGTGAGCATTGGCTCGTGCCGGCCGACCATGGTCCGTCCTTCCCATATGAAGACGCCCGCGTAGAAGGGATTCCGAAGAACCTTGTTCACCGCGCTCAGATGGATGAGCGCACCTCCTTGGCTCTTTCTTTTCAGGGTTCGCAGACCCCATTCCATTTTGGCCATTCGGTGAATGCTTCTCGGTGTGTGCGTGCCAGACAGCACCAGCCGGAACATTTGGCGTACAAGGTCAAAACGCTCTGGATCAGGAACGATCGCCTTAGCAATGGGGTCGTGGAGATACCCGATGGGTGGCCGAGATGGTCGCCAGCCACGTTCTGCTTTCGTGCGATTGCCACGCTTGATGTTCTCAGAAAGACTATCGACGTAGTACTTAGAGAAACCGAAAAGCGTGAAGAGCATCAGCTTGCCCTGAGGCGAGTTTTCAAAGGAAAACGTACAGAACTTGAGATTCTTGAGCCTTCCGCGATCGAGAGAATCAATGATGCGCGCGCCGTCGAGCGCGTTGCGTGCCAAGCGATCCGGATTCCAGGCAATGATACCTTGCGCGTCACCACGCTCAATGCGAGTGAGCATCAGGTCGAAGATCGGACGGCCCGGTTTCTTTGCGCTTTGTGACTCACGGTAAATGTGGACGACTTCGAGATCGGGCACGCCAGCCACGAGCTTGTCCACCTCACTTTGCTGCGAGTCCAAGGACAGGATCTGGCGGTCCTCCGATTCAGTCGATTTTCGACAATAGATGAAATATTTCATAGGTGATCGATAGCTATCGCTTCGCGCGCTCGTTGCCGGATTCGAGCAAGACCTTCGGCAAACTGTCCAAAGAAGTCGAGCAGGCGAAGAGCTTCAGCGCGCGCCTCCTCAATAGACAGCGTCTCGCCGAAGTCTGCCTTCCAGGCCTCGATAAAATCTCCGAGTTGTTCATCGCTCAGCTGCATGAGCTGAGCGTAGCTGGTTGTCAACCGCAGGTGGCGGGGGTCGAACGTGCTCTCAATGCACGCCTCTAAAAATACGTTGTCGTTTAAGGCTATTTTGGAGGCGTCGTCATTGTCCCATTAAGTCTTGGCGATGTCTATGCATGTCCAGAAAGCCCAGCCATGTGCTCTCCGCGCACGTCCGACCCCCGTTACTAAGATCATGTGTACTGATAAGCTGGGGAGATGGAATCCACTCCACAGCGAAAAGCGAAAGCGATTGTGTCGGCCGTGCTGGCCGACGGCAGTATCATCGAGACACTCACATCTCGCAGCGAGCGCGCCGTCACGCTCATTCGTTTTCATGGCGAGCTGATCGAGACGGGCCAGGTGCTCGATGTCCCGACGTTAGGATTGATCAGGCCGTACTCTCCGGACAACAGTCTTCTCGCTCACGGCGTCGTGCGATTTCCTTCGTCGTGGGAAACCTTCACGTCCGAGACCGAGCTTGCAGCCGACGTGCAGCAGTTCATTCACCGCTATGCCGATCTCTCCGCGGCGTTCGAAGAAGCCGCCGCATACTACGTCCTCCTGACGTGGGTCTTCGACGCGTTCAATGAACTCCCGTACCTCCGCCTCAAGGGAGATTTCGGTAGCGGCAAGACTCGCTGCCTTCAAACCATCGGCACCCTCTGTTACAAGCCGATGTTTGCGAGCGGGGCATCAACCGTCTCACCGCTCTTCCGCATCATCGACATATTTCGCGGAACACTCGTCATCGACGAAAGCGATTTCCGCTTCTCCGACGAACGGACTGACATCGTCAAGATCCTCAACAACGGAAATGCCAAGGGCTTCCCTGTTTTGCGAAGCGAAGCGACGCCGGGTAAGGAGTTCAGTCCGAAGGCCTTCGACGTTTTTGGTCCGAAGATCATCGCCACTAGACGATCGTTCGATGATCGGGCTCTTGAAAGCCGGTGTATTACTGAGGAGATGACGGGCCTACCGCCTCGACTGGACATTCCTCTCAGCCTTCCCGAGGCTTTCCATGATGAGGCGGAGCGGCTCAAGAGCCAGCTTCTTACTTACCGCGTTCGATGGCGTCTGAAACTCGACGCCGCTGGCCCAGATAGAGACCCGCACCTTGAGGCACGAGTTGCACAAGTATTCGCGCCGCTGATGGCTGTTGCATTTGATCCCGAGGCGAAAGCGCGACTGTATGATCTAGCGCGAAGGACCAGCGGTATCCTCAGAACGGATCGTGGCACCACGACCGAAGCCCAACTTCTTGATATTATTTTTGAGTTACGGCGGGATCATATCCCGCTTAGCATGAAAGAAATCGCCGAGCGCTTCGCTGCGCGATTTGGCACCGACCACTCCCGTTCCGTGACCCCTCGATGGATTGGGTCGCAGCTCCGAAGCAGGCTCTCACTTCTTACGGTGAAGAGTTGCGGAGTGTTTCTTGTGCCGGAAACGGAATCGCACAAGTTGGACAATCTCTTCCGTCTCTACGGAGTTTCGGAGGAGTCTGGCGAAGCGAAGGCATCGACCGTTGAGAATGCTTCGGTCGAGACGGCGTTTTAGGTCGCTCCAGACGTGCTCGCCTGTTCCCGGAGAACGTCCCTGACATCCCTACATCCCTCAATCCGTGCTCGTAGAGCACGTCCGACCCCCGCCACATGTTGGACAGCCGCTGATAGGCTGGTTGTACTTTGAAAAATGAAAAGAAGAATCATCACCCCATATCTGCGGACCCTTCGGAAAAAGTCGTCGTTGTCGCAAGACGACGTCGCCCTTCTTCTCGGGACCTTCGAAAGGACGCACGTCTCGCGCCACGAGATAGGCAAGTGCGCCCCGTCCCTGGTGGACTACCTCGCGTACGAGCTGATCTTCGGGGTCGGCATCGGAGCGGCCTACGACAATGAGCGGACGAAGATCGCGAAGCGTCTAGGCGCCCGTGCACGGTCGTTGCATGAAAGCCTCGGGTATCGCGTATCCGATCGGCTTAGGTCAAAGAAGCGCCAATCGCTCGAACAGATTATCAAGAGATGTTCCTCTAACCCACCCAAATGATACGGAGACCACTACGACTATTTTCAATCGACCTCGCAGCGAGAGGCTTCGGCTTTGTACTTCTTGACGCGAAGCTCGGGCTTCTTGACTGGGGTTTCAGCAACGTGAGCGCCGACGATGACGAAACATTCATGGCACGTGTTCGCGCAAAGATAGAGCGGAATGCGCCGACGGCGCTTGTTCTCGAAAACTTTGCGCCGGTGGAAGAAAAGGCGACCGCGCTAAGGCGGCTCGGACTGCTGATGGAGTTCGCACACGAACACCGGATCGGTACGTGTCAGGTATCACGCAAAGTTGTGGAGGGAGTTCTCGGAGTGCGCAGAAAGGATGAGATCGCCAAGGCTCTTGCGCTCAAATTCCCCGTTTTGCAATCACGCGTGCCACCTGAACGCGAGCGATGGATGGACGAAGATGACCGAATGCACATCTTCGATGCACTCTCCTTCGCCGTGGCAATAGCGAACCCTGTTGTCGAACCCCTGAACGTTCAGTAAGAACGCGGCGTGCACGAACGTACATGCAATAGGAAGCGCCGGACCAAAGAAAAATGGTCCGGCGTTTTCCGCTCACGCGGCTCAACGTCAATCATGCCCGTATGGGAAGAGTGGCCAAGGTTCTTTCGGCGTATCGCGCAGCCGCGCGGTACCGTCGGCGGAGAAAGACTCGATGCCTTGCACCGACTCATTCGAACGGGTTATCGGCGAGCTTCGTTGTCGCGAGTCGCGCGAGGAAAGCCATGATTGAGCGGTGCCACGCCTGGTAACGCTTAGGGTTCCATCGCCGATCCTGCCACATTGGCGCGTGCTGGTTCGTCCGCCGAATGGGTGAGGTACGGCGCACCTGACATCGTTGCCTGATATCGACGCTGTGGAAAAAGATTGTAAGATACTCCCGATGGCTATCCATTCGCAAGGGCAAATCAACTGCGACCTCGAAAGATCACTGTATCAACTCCTTGTCGACGGGTCGATTGCCGATACTCCACATCGCGCTCGGAACGCAGGAACCAAACTCTCCGCTCAGCTTCTACCCTGCTTGTTGGGTACCGTGGACTCGGAACGGCAGGACACTGGATGAGACAGCTGCGTCGCCGCGGCGAAGCTTCAAGAGGTCAGAGTCCATTCTCAATCGTTCCATGTCCGCGGCCACTTGCCGATAGAAGCAGTCTCCGCCGATGTCTTCGAACGCGAGTAGGGGTTGTGTGCGCCGACCCCGTGACGTCGAGTACGGAATAATCATCGCGCTACGATCGGTCAGCACCAAGGAGTGCGGGTTGAACAAGTGGTGCCCAAGAACTTCAAGTTGAGTTGTAGGTAGGCAAATCTCGTCAAGGAGCGTTAGCGTTTCGCTGATCCGACTTCGGAGCACCTCCGGCTCAATGCTGCCCTTCCGTGCAAGAACTGAAATCATCGCGGACTGCGGATGAACAAGGAATATCGTAGTAGTTCGAGTCGCATCTTCAAATCGTCGGCGCAGTCGATCTCGGTGGACCGAAGTCCACGTTCGCCCATCATTGAGCATAACAGTCAACGTCCGTGAATCCGACAGCGCGTTTGTGAAGTCATAAACGTTGCAGTCCACGTGGCACTCGGCGAGACCGACCTTTGCCGCCTGTTCTGCGACCAGCAACCTTCGATCGATCGTGGCTGTAACTCGCTGCAGCATGTCCACGTGGCTGCCGCTTCCACTGCCAGCGATTGATACCGATGCTGTGGACAGAAATGCGCGCGTGGCCACAACGATTGCCGCGCCGAGGCAACCGGCCGTAACTGCACTAAGGATGCTTGCCGTTGGCGCTGAGGTCGGAGCGAGCAGGAGCAACGCACTTGCTAGAGCCGCAGCGACGAAGAGAGCAACTGCAGTTAGAAGAGTCGCCCTCAATGAGCCTCTCTCATTGTTCATGTTTGTTCACAACCTCCCCATTCATTGACAAGAATGCTGAATGAATCCTTCGCGCAACTGCTGCAGCCGCCCCGTCGTCGGCGGTAGCCATGAGGTCAACACAATGGTCGAATTCGCCACTCGCCATCTTGGTCCATTCGAGTTCGGCCTCGGCCAATCGCTCATTCGATCCGTCACGCAGACGTAGGCGCGCCTCCAACACCGCAAGAGTCGGCGGGCGCAAGTAACAGCGGAATAGCTGTCCGCTAAACCTGGCCTCCATTGCCGCGAGTCGAGCAACTGGCCAATCGATCAGCGGGAAGCCCCCTGCCGCAAGGCTATTCGTGATTGGCGCAAGCGGCGTGGCATATCGTGTTCCATAGAACTCATTGATGACAAGGAACTCCCCACGGGCATCGGCACGATCCATCTCCTCTTGGGTCACAGACAGCTTGTCCACTTCCCCCGCTCGCAGCGGGCGGGTTGTCCATGGCCGGACGTAAGCGAATCGACTGTCCAACGCTTCCAACTCTCGTATAACCGTAGTCTTTCCGACACCTGTTGGACCCATGACGAGGAGGAGTGCCATCTCACGACACCAACTGAGCCTTCAAGTCTGCGGTCGCCCGCGCGATTCGCGAACGCCAAGAACTCTCATTCGGTTCATAAGAAAAAATCAGACTCCGTGATGAGTTGACGACCAAGATCCGTTCTTTCCCAACCACGTGTTGCAGCCCTTGGGCGTGTCCGCCCTGCGCACCAACGCCTGCGACGAAGATTGGAATCTCAGGCGGAAGTTCCTGCGACGCAAACCGCAGATCGGCGTGGTCCATCGCGCTCATTACCGGAATGAGGTTTGTCCCGTGCGCACACTCCGAAACGAGTTGTTCCAACACCAGGTGCCAGAGTTCGCGGCCGTCGCTAAGCTTCGCTTTTTGAATAGTTGCGCCGGCGCGATTGCTAGTTCTGACTAGGACAACTCCGGCTTTCGCCGGCCACTCGCGCATCTGCTCCCACACATCTGAGCCCATATAGGGATTCAAAACGAGGGCGTCAACTTCGATCACGCCGAGGTACATTGCTAAATACGCTCGCATCGTGTTCTCGATGTCTCCGGTCTTCCCGTCGAGAATAATCGGGGTCTCTGGCGCAATGTCGCGAACCGCCTCCACCACCTGTTGCAGACCAACGCCGTGCAGGCCCTCGACGTACGCCTTCTGAACCTTGTAGCAACACACGTCGGCCTGAGTGGCAATGACCACGTCTCGCACAAAGTCGAGAAGTCGTTCGGACATGGGCCCGCTTCGCACCGATTCGGTGGGAAGTCTTGACTCATCCAAGTCAAGTCCGCAGCAAACAGATGAGCCTGTCCGCTCTCTTGTATTGCGAAGGCGTGACAGCCATGTGCCGTTCACACACCGCCCTCCCCCGCATCCGCAACAAGTCCGATGTGGCCGAGTTCCCGCTGCTTTGCGATAAGGTGTTGTCGCGTGTGTTCGGTCGGAGCGACCGCACACGGCACCATCGATAAGCGTGAGTATCCGTTGTCGGCAAAAATCTTCACCTTGGACGGGTTGTTCGACGACAGCTCCAAGGTCGCTTCGGTGGAAACTCCCAAGGACATCAGGATAGCTACGACGCCCGAGTAAGTACGAATGTCGCGAGAGCCGTCCGGCTCGAGCAAGCTTCCAGCTTCCACGGTGTCAACGCCAAGAGCGGCCTGTAGGTAAAGCGTGGCAAGCTTGAAAGGCAATCCCATTCCACGACCGTCCTGACGCGGAATGTTGATCAGAACGCCTTGTCCCGATTGCGCAATCTGATCCAGCGCAAGGTCGAGTTGACCACGGCATTCGCAAGTGAGATCGCCCAGCAGTTGACCCGTCTCACATCCGGAGTCGATTCGCAATCGAATCGGCCGTGAATAGTCAAATGTCGGTTGGAATGAATCGTCGATTGGTGCGCGGACCAGTGCGGAATACTTTTCCCACGTGTCTGAGACCTTGAAGCTGAAGTGTTGAAAACGGCCGTAGACGGTCTTCAATGGCCCAACACCTTCGCGCTCCACTTTCAAGGAATAGCTAACACCAGCTTCCGCTACCACGAACTCCTGAGTTACAGAAGCTCGTGAACGCTTTGCCAACTCAACGTGGCGCGCAATCTCCGCCGCGTCGATAGCATACTTGGTAGCGATGGAGCTGCGATCCATTCGGAGAGGACCTCCAGTGCTAGATCTTTGACTTAGTGACGGTGCCGTTTATCAATCGGAACGCCAACCGTCCATCGTTATGGCGCGTCGGAACTCCGATCAGCGTGTCGCAGTGCCGACATCGCAACGCTGGCACTTCCTTAGGTGACGCTCCGACGCACCTTCGCTGCAGCTCCTCCAGCTCGGGCGGATCGAAAATCCGATTGAGATAACATCGCTGGAGTCGTCCCGGCCCGTCCTTTTGGTACAACATCAACTCCGATCCGCAACGAGCGCACGCGACGACGAGAAAGAATGCTGAACCTCCGCGCGCGCGCCGATACGCGTCGTTCTTGAGTTGCGGAAGAGATCGTTTTGCGTCAGGTGTGTCCATTATTGTTGGCTTAGTTGCATATCTATCTTAGCACGCCATGATCGGAGGCACGACTCTGCGGGACGCATCGGGGAGCATGTTCCCTGCGACCTCCGCGATTCCGCTGTTCGAACCAATCTCATCGCTGCGGATCGCGCTCAGGGCGACTTCGCCTTGTTGGCCGAGCATCGCGTGGCGCACGGCATACCAAACCCGCTTGATCTCCTTCAGGTGTTGCTTTGGGTTGAGCCCTGGAAGCACGTGCGGATTTCCCTCGACCCGAAGCGCTGGCCCCGGCCGCGCACCGTGCCGCTGAAGTGTTCGGTGATGAGGGCCATGGCCTCACGGTGCACCGCCGCGGGATGCGCCCGATTCGATCGCCGGCCCACGTTGCCGTGCACCAAGCCCTGCTGGCCGCGCGCCCGAAACCGCTGGCCGATTCGTTTGACCTGCCGGTAACTGAGGCCCAAGATCGTGGCCGCTTCATCGAGCGACAGCTCGCGATCCCGCACCCGTCGCATCACGACCCATCGCTTCAACTCCTGACTGCTCATGGCGGCGCTTCACGCACCCTCCTCGTAAGGAGAGATGCATGGGGACACGTCTACTGAACTCTCAAGGGGACATCATCCATGAAGAACAACAGTTGGGAAACGGAATCCGGCCACCATCGGGTCCCGAAACCTGACTTGATCAACATCGAGCTCTTTGACGTGGCCACGTTCGGGTTATCGCGAACCGAGAACCGTCGATCTCATTCACGGTCAAGATCCTGCCTCTATCAAGAAAAATATCCCGTCATGCAAAAGTCCTTTCATCTGTTGCCGTAGGTGGCAACGTAGTCCTTGTGCGCCTTCTCCATCCAGAACGCGTCGGTCGGATCCACCGGTTGCGGGATGGTATGCGTAATCTGAAAGAAATATTGGTTGCAATCGTCCCATCGTGCGCGCCAGTAGTTTCGACCGGTCGGTGAAAGAATCAACTGTTCTACTTGGTCCGGGCCAGAAGGATAGTGCTCGTAGTTGTTCCAGAACTTCTTGTAATCGTCTAGCGTGAACTGCGCACCTGATTGCGCATTTAGTTTGTTGACGATGAAGGTCCCACCATCGTCAATGTTGACGTCGTTGGCGCGCACGATGCGAAACCAGACGTGGAGAAGTTTGAGCAGTTCGGCTTCGTGCTTTGTGGCGAAATCTTTCGTCGTTACGAATCCGTTTATGGGCGGCGGGCCGAGATCGGCGCCAGTGAGCATCTCTACCATGCCTTCCTTCCCAGCGCGGGTTCGCTGAGGAATCCCGCCGATGTAGGCGTCTCCCTCGCCGCGGAGGAAAGCGGCGAGGCCTTCGTCCGGATTCAAGTCGATGATGCGAATGTCGTTTCGGAAGTCCAAGCCGCCTCGGCGAGCGGCTGCCGCAACGCCCTGCTCCATATCGGTCTTGCCCGTTGTGACGACCGTCTTCCCCTTGAGCTGCGCGGCTGCGAGTTGCACTGCCTTCTCGTGGTTGCCGACCTCCTTCTCGATCTGCGCGACGGTTTTCAGCTTGCCGTTCGGCCTCACCATGAGTGCGAACCCGTTGTCGAACGGATTCAGTCCGTACCAGTAAATGATCTGCGGGTTGCGGTTATGCGTCGCAACGACCGACGACATATTGTTGATACCAACGTCGATCTTTCCGGCGGAAAGCGCCTCCATGACTTCCGTCCAACCAAGAGTACTGAACTCGACATCGACGCCCTCTTCCTTGTACCAGCCCTTCGCCTCGCCGATCATTGGCAGATATGTGTCCTGGAAGGGCGACACGCCAAAACGAACGTGCACCGACGCTGCCGGAGCACGAGCCCCCTCGCAGCCGGTGAGTGAAACCGCGGCAATACCACAACTAAAAAGACAAGCGAATGTCGCGATCCGAGTGTGCAACGTTTTCATAGAACCTCCCCTCTTGATGTAGTCGTCGACACGGTAGCCGGATCTTCAGCCCATCGCGTCATTGCCGCGACCCCGCGCCGGATTGCGACGTCCAAGGCAAGCGACTCTAGTCCAATGAGCATTGTGCCCACAAGAATCGTGTTTGTGTTCAAAGTGCGACGCGCGACCATGATGATGAATCCGAGGCCCGACTGCGCCCCCATATACTCGGCGGCCACGCCGATTCCGAACGCCAGAGCAGCGGAGACACGCAGCGCTCCTAGAAGCCCAGGAATAATGCCAGGGAGAACAACCGTGCGATAAATCTCCCAATCAGATGCGCCGAGCGATGACGCGGCGCGCACGAAAACCGGTGGAAGATTCTGGATGCACGTATAAGTCTGCACCATCAAGACCATGAACACCCCGAGGAATACAAGAAAAATCTGTCCGAACGGTCCGATACCAAACCAGATGATGAAAAATGGTATGAGCGCGATCGGCGGCAGCGGTCGCACCACCTCAATCATCGGACGAGTCATTTCATACGCGAACCTACTCCATGAAATCCAAGTCCCGAACGCGACGCCGAAAATCACTCCTAGCGACCAGCCTAATACGACGCGAGTAAACGTCGTAGCTGCATGTCCAACGAGGCTGAAGCCGAGGCTCTGGATTGCTGACCAGGCCGACGCGGGACTCGGAAATATGAGTTCCGGGACTGGCTTAGGTGTAAGAACGAACCAGAGCGCGACTATGATCAGGACGATGGCGACCATGGCCAGCCGCGAAGCGAGTACCTTTGCCGACTCGACTTGATGCGTCACGCGCGCAGTCCATCGGAATCCAAGACGTGGCGGTCTGCGTGATGATTGCCTCGCAGAACGCTCAGAAGCTCTCGACGCAGCGTCACGAACTCAGGGGAAGTCTTCAGATCCTGCTCGCGCTCATCGCCGAACGGAACTTCGAGAATCGTCCTGACGGTCCCCGGCCGCGGTGTTAGCACAACGACGCGCTGGCTGCAAAAAAGAGCTTCTTCTGCGTCATGTGTTACGAAAAGTATCGTGCGGCGTTCCCGCGCCCACGTGTCCAAGAGGACATCCTGCATCGCCTCTCGCGTCAGCGAGTCGAGCGAACCAAAAGGTTCGTCCAATAGGAGCACCGATCCGCTCGCAAATGCTCGCGCCAACTCCACGCGTTTGCGCATCCCGCCGGAGAGCTGGCGTGGCCATGAGTTGGCCTCTGATTCGAGCCCGATCTTGGAGAGATAAGTGCTGATCGCTTCCTCGCGCTTGTCTTGCGCTATTCCGCGATGACGAAGACTAAATCCAATGTTTGCTGATACAGTCATCCAAGGAAAGAGAGCATCACTCTGAAAGACGACGGCACACCTGTGCGGAGTGCGGTCGTCTGACGCATTCAACTTGATCGTGCCGCCCGTTGGTGCGATGAAGCCGGCAATCAAGTTGATGATTGTCGTCTTCCCCGCGCCGGAAGGCCCGACGATCGCCACGATCTCGCCCTCATTGACAGCAAATGAGAGATTGTCGATGGCGATCGTCTCAGATCGATCCTCGCAGTAAATCTTTGAGACCTGATTCAACGAGATCGCTGGAACCTGTTTGGCTTTCACGGATCCCTTCGAAGCGAAAGAGTGCCCGCTCAATGGTTCTTGAGCGGGCTTTCGTTATCGGGCTCGTCGAGCAGCTCGTCGGCGATTCGGTCGAGCACTGAACCTACTTGCGTGTTCTTCGAACGGCTTGTCGACGTCATTGCCCGCTGGACGGTTCTGACTACCGCGGTCATTAGGTCAGTAGGACGGCTTGGGAATAGTTCATAGTTGTCTCGGTTGTGCGGGCCCGGTAACGTGCGACGAAGATTTGATGTGGTGATGTTGTGCTTCTTCACGCCTAACCCGTCAATGGCTCGCGGGATCGCCTCACACGCAGTCTCTCTGAAGGCTTCGTCTCGCTTGAGTCGGTCGATCATTCCGAACCAAAGCGCTTCAACGGCCGTCAGTATCGCCCGCGAGTTGGGTCGTCCGAGAAAGGCTTCAGCGGCTATGAGCGAGTTCAACGTGAAAAACAGTGGGTTGTTCTCGAAGGTGAGTAACTCGCAACCGAGGCCTTGATCTATTGCCGCCAGCCTCTGCGGTAGGCCGCCAACAAACAGATCTCCCTGATGTTCTCCAAACTTCTCCAGAGCCTGATCTGCACTCGGCACCAGAATGGGTTCGAAGTTCTCGAAGTTCAGTGTGGGTGTCAGCGGCGTAAAAATGCCGNNTGAGCTTGTTGAGATAGGCGTTGGCTTCGGCCAGCGTGGGCAGCTGATCCCCAGAAATCTCACCTGGTTGTGTTAGTACCGCATAGCCCGTGTACATGCAAAGGTCTGTCCAGCGCTCGACCTTCCATCGCATCACTGACTGGCCGCGGCGACTGACGACCTTACGATTGTAGAACCCAATCCCACCAAAGTCATCTATCTTCGCAGGGACTGCGTCCCAATCCGACGCGATTACTTCGGTCTCGATTCCGAACATAGCGAGCGGCTGCATGGACATTAGCCACGCGAAGAGCGCAGAATCGAAGAAACGGGGATCGGTCACCACTTGCACTGTTTGCCTTCGGGCGCTCCGCGTCAGGAGAAACTCCGACGCATCCAGAACAGGTGATGACATTCCGGCGAGTTCAAGCATCTCCGTGGCCGGCATCACGAGCGCATTGGCCAGTGCGATTACCCGGGATTCGCTCAGCCCCTTTTTGCCGTCCAAGACCTGTGAGAAGTGCGATGCACTAATCCCAGCCTTCTCCGCGAGCTCGCTCGCACGGAGTCCGCGCTCCTCCAACTGTCGCGCGAGATACTCCTTCAGCCGGACTCGGCTCGCTTGTCGTTGTATTTTCATCCAGAATCTCTCCCAAGCTGTCACTTTCGCGGCGCCACGCCCATCGCATCCGGCGAAAGGCTTGACTTTCCTATAAGGACTCGCTATCAGTAAAGAGGAAAGTAAATGTGACTGATCCTACTCAAGATAGGTAAGATGTATAGAAGCTACGGAGCGGTAAACAATCACGCAACAAGTGCAGCGGGCGCGGTCAACTCATTCAAGGAGAAAAAAAACAACCCCCGCGTCGAGTAGACGCGGGGGCGAAAAGAAACAGGGTGCGAAACTAGTGGTCAGCGCTGAACCTGGCGGAGCGACGCTGAAAGCTAGAAGCAAATCGACAACGAGGTGGCCGTGAGGCCCCTTCCGTTGCGGGGATGTCAGTGGAGACCAGACCCCCACCCTGTAGTACGAAGTCTGTAACACATGGTAAAGAAAGGAGTTAGCAAAGTCAAGCGTCTCGCTCCGCCACGCACCACGGTTTCGTGCATGTCAAGGAGGAGGCGTTATGGTGAGACTACGCACAGATGTCTTGGCCGCAGCGGAGCCAACCGCCGAGCGAGGCGACTTATGGGCTCCGTGCACTGAACACGCGGGTGTTTCGCGACGCGCGTGCGGTTTGTGCAGAGGCCGACTACCGATCGACGCGTTGGCCGACGCGATCGATGAGATAGTGGCGATTGCGATGCGTGAAGGACGCACGCTATGCGCGACTGCGCAGACCACGGATGCAACGGCGATCGTGGATGCGCTCGCCTCCGCACCGAGCGCGAAATAAATGCGTCCCTCACATTCGCGCGATACGCGCGCCACTCGTGAGCGAAACACGTGCACTCCATTCACGTGCCCATTTGCTCGCGGATGCATGCGCCCGGACGCCACCGGTGAGTTCACACTCGAAATGAGCGCCTTCGCCGAGGCCGTGTGCATACAGCCCTGCGCGGTCTGCAAACCCCTCATCGACCGCGCGATTGCACGTATCTCGGCGCGACGGACTGGGGCATAGATGAAAACGAAAGCTCCCGATTTTCCGCCTTACTCTCACCGCTATCGGAGACTTGGACAAGTGCATTCCTACATCAGATTTAGCCGGACCAAGAGAACGGCCAGAGCAAATACGCGGCGCGTACACAGCGCATTCAGCATCATGTTGCTGGTCGGCCTCTCGATCGTTCCAGCACGCGCAGCCCTGACACAGGTCGCGAGCGTCACCGTCGTCGAGATTCCTGCGCCGTCCGCATTCGTCGCAGACCTCCGGTCGCGGAACGAGCCGATGACCGACGCCCTCCTGGCAGCCATCCCGCCGCGTTCACACGTCTTCGTCGTGGTCGCGACACGCGGCCAAGCGGGCTGGATCGGCGAAATCACCGCCGACGCGAGCTCGATGACGCGGCAACGGCTTGCCGAGGAATCATCAAACGTGTTGGAGGAAAGCGGACGCGCACCGGTGGTGGCGCCAATCCACGACGCCCTTGTGGGCATTCAGAATCGTGTACGCGAACAGACCGGTGGTGCCGTCACCTTCACGGAAGTACGCCTCGGTGCGCGCGACCTCATTTCAGCGCCGTCCCTAATGTCGTCGATTGAAACACTCCCCGCGTCGCAGCCAATGGCCGGAGCCCCGGCGATACCGCGACCGCCGCCGGGGCGAGTCCGATCGTTATCGATACGCATCGCGTTCTACGTTCTTATTCTTTTGGCAACGTGCGTTATCGGAGCGCGGTGGCGCAACAAACGAAAGCTCGCTCGCAGCGGGCAGCAGGTCGCTGCGGACGCCGCCGACGTTCTTGCGCAATACGGCATCCCGGCGTTGTCGCAGGATTCTCTGGCCCCGTGGGACACACTCGATCTCGACGCACCCATTCGGCGTAAACGGCGGCAATCGTCCACCGGGAGTTTCGCGAGCCGACCGCCAGCCAAGCCGTTCATCGAGGCTGTCGTCGCAATACTAATGATCGCGCTCCCTCAACATGACTCGTTCGGTCAGCGCGTCGGAGTGACGGCCGGCGACAGGCCAGCTCAAATGCGAACCGCGGCCGTCAACATGCCGCTGGCATCGCACGCCACCGCCTCGCCACAGCTGTCGGTGCAGGCGTACTACACGCCCACGAGTCGAGACTCGCACGCGTCAGTCGATCTCTACGTTGATGCTTCCGGCAGCATCCGAAATGAGGCAGTCTCGGTGGCGCGACGCATCGGCGCATCCTTTCTAGTGGACGACCGATCGGTGGGCTTGAGTGTTTTCGGTGACTCGGTCGTGCACGTCGGAACATTCGAGGGAGTTGGTCGTCTCGACTCTGCTCTCTCGGCGCAGCCGATGCAGCGCAGGACACGGCTCGGCGACGCGATCCTCTCCGCGATCGCCGATCAGCGCGGTCGGCGCCGCGGGCATGTCGTGATCTTCGTAAGCGATTTCGTTCCCGATGACGCTGGAAACGAAGTTCTGCGTTTCCTGCCATCGGCAGCGCCCCCCGCACCGACCGACATGTCGGGGGCAACAGAGACGCGGCACCCGCCGCTGTTGTCCAGCCGCGACGAACTTCTTTCCGCGCTGGCCGTGCTCGGGATAGGTGTGCTGGCCGGCACGGCGAACGGTCGTCGCGAGGAGCGCCGCAATCGGCGCGCGTGGCTCGGCGAACACGTCCGCATATCCGTGCGCGGACGCGGAGGTCGAGAGGTGCATGATCTCCCGCTCGGCGACTTCCACGACCCGCGCCCGCTGTTCGGCGACCAGCCCGACGCACTTGTGCGGACCCGAGTGCACGAGGAGTTACCTGAGATGACACTCTCGACCACGCTACAAGATCGTGGCGCAACGATCGTCCTGTCGCAGGGCTCAAGCAAGCCCATCGAACAACTCACCGTCGGGAGATAAGCCATGGACACGAACAAGAAAGTGGTGCGCGCGCTCGTCACGATCGGTTCTCGCGGAATCGTTCATGTACGCAATGCCTTGATCGATTTCGCGAAAATGTTCGACACGGCGGTGGCAGTGCTAGCGGAAAACGGACGGTATCGATTCCCGATCCATATGCAGGTGGATCCGACTCGCGCGACACCGCCGCACATTCCGAGTTGCCTTCCGCCGGAAAACGGATGGGACGGGGTCGCTCTCAGAGGGTGGATCTCGGCGCGCGCGATGAATGCGGATATCGAGACGCACTGCATCAACATCGAGCGTGATGCGCAAGGAGCGGATCTAACTTTCTTCGACTTTAGCTGTGGCGGCGGGACCGGAAACGGAGCTCGTCCTGAACTGCGCCCGAGAATTGTGAAGATGTATTGGAAAGGGAGAGTCATCGAGATTTCCGAGATTGATCCGACCGTCAATCCCGTGAAGCAGGGGCAGAGGCTTGCCGATCTCGTCGTCGATGAACCCACCTGCATCACATCGGTCGTGGTGCGGCATGCGGAGACCGCGCAGGAGGTCATCGCCATACCGCCTCGTAACTGGGATCTCTTGCTCGCTAACGTGCACAACTTTCGGCCGATTGCCGCCCATACCGATTTATGCTTCCTCCAGATACGCCATCTCAGCCTCCCGGAGGCGGCCGTGATTGACGCGGTCGTGGACGGCGTCATCGCGCGTGATGTGCCCGACCGGTGGGTTGCCGGCCTGCCGGACATTACGCCCGTTCAGGCCGAGCGCTGGGTCACGGACACCGTCGAGGCACTCGATCAACTGGAGACACGGGCGGCTTATGCGGACGTTCCAATCGAACAGGTTCGTGAGGCCGCACGGCGCGGCGAGCGAGTGCTTAGCCAGGAGAGGGACAAGATGGTGAGCCGCGTGACTACAGAAGCAAGAGCCAAACTTGACGCCGGCTTTGAGGTCGTCTCTGCGAATATCCCGAAGGTCGGGCTGCGCCGTCTCGGCGAACTCGAGCAACTGGTTGGACGTCTCGAAGAGCGTCTCACGAAGATCGAGCAAGCGCTGACCACCAACGACTGGCGAGACGCATTGACGCAGCTCCGGGCGTCGGAACACGGACCACGCCGCGCTTTCGCGCGGCTCATTGGACGGACGCCGATCGATGGAGTTGACCCAGTTCGGACGTTCGTGCGCACGAGGATCGCGTTCGAGAACGGACGCTACGCGCTCCGCAAACTCAAGCAGCTCACTCATCCCCCGACCGATGCGACCTCCGCTACGTCGCCGCTCTTCCTGCCGGTTGGCTCGCCGCTGCTGCAGAGGCTAGTCTCGGTCTATTGCAGCGCCCCCGAGGCATCGCGTCGCACTTTACTGCGGGAGGCCGTCGAAGAGCAGCTCGCCGAAGTGATCGTCGCAGCGCTGGGCCCGGAGCTACCCGGGAGGTTGGCCTTCGACTTCCCGACCACGTTCGAGGCAAAGGCGAACACGGGACTCGTGATCACGTCGCGGTTCGGAGCAGAGCTCGGCTCGTTAGCGATGGAGTTGCACACCGACCCGACGCACGTCTCCACGCCTACGGGAGAGTC
>PLEG01000348.1 GCA_003136975.1 Gemmatimonadota bacterium
ATCGCCGAGGCATCGAATTGCGGAACAACGGGGGATGCACCTCTGACTTCACCCGTCTCGGTCAGTGCACCTTCGAGACGAATGGAGAGTTTGTTTCCAACGCGGCCGACGGTTCCGGCGAAGCGTTCCTGATCGCCGACCATCACGCGGATCGGGCTGTTGCTCGGCAGCGCGGTCGTGATGATGCCACCTTGCGATAGTGACGCCAGATCGCGCATCGACATACGAAACTCTGGCAGGCGCGCCGACACATTCACCCGTGTGGCGCGTAATGAATGCTCTGCTAGCGCGCGGCTTACCGCACGCTCATGCTCCGATCCAGTCGCGTTCGCGAAGCTTCGGGAGCCAGTATTCGTAAAGAACTTGTCCAGCACGGCAAACGGCAGGCACACGAGCATGAGCGAGCGAACGTCACCAGCCGTTACCTCGATGTTCGCGACAAGAACCGGATCGTCGCGGTTCGCGCTCTGCAGCAGAATGTCCGGGAAAGACTCAAATGAGCTGATTTCGAGCGACATCGTGATGTAATCCGACCAGCACTCCGCGAGCAACGAGTTCACTTTCTCGATCAGACCGCGTAGCGCCATGCGCTCGACGCGGGTGAGCGGACGCGACATCGAAACCTGCTGACCGCTACCGCCAAAGAGTCGGTCGACCAGGAAGAAGGCGAATTCCTCGCCGATATCCACCACGCCGAGCTGTCCGCCAGAATCGTTGATGTCGCATATGAACGACGCACACGGGGTTGGGAGCGACAGCGTGAACTCGCCGAACGAGAACTGCTCAACGCCCTGAAGGCGCATCTCGATCTGGCCGCGTACACGTCCAATGACCCAGCTCTCGAGTGATTTCACCAACCGTTCGTAGATCGCTTCCAGGGTACGCAGTCGCTCTTTCGAGACGCGATGCGGGCGGCGGAAGTCGTACATCTGAACCGGCGACTCTTCGGTCTGACCAGCAAACGGCAGATTGCTCGCACCGCCGAGTAGGCGGTCGATCTCACTCTGCGAGAGCGTGCCCGATGCCATCGGGCGGGAGTCGACACTCACTGGATGACGAACTGCGGGAAGTAAATCTTCGTCACCGTTCCGGTTCCAAACATCTTGGACAGCACGTCCATTAATTCACTACTCAACTGATCTCTCGCGGAGAGGTCGGTTACCTGGTCGATGGTCTTTCTCGAGACCAGGCGGAGAATTGCGTCCCGGAGCTCGGCGTCGCGACCCTTGATGGTCTCGAGCGAAGCGGCGTCCTTGAGCTGAAGTGCCACGGACATCAACAGAAAGTGCGAGCCGCCCGATGCCGCCGGATTCATTACCAGGTTGTCCAACTGATAGATGGACGGCGGCGCGTCTCCCTTTTTTGCTTCCCCGCCGTCCTTCCCATGCGCCTTGGCGCTGTCAGCGGCGGGTGCTTTGGCTGCGCTCTTGTGAGACAGCTTTGGCCCCAGTAGTGTGAACCCTAAGGTCGCACCTATCACGAGACCGCCTACAACACCGCCGATTAATGGAAGCAGTCGCGCGATCCCGGTTTTCTTGACCGGCTCGGGGGCTGCTTCCGTTGCTGGAGCTTTTTCTTCTGCCATGCGTGTCGCCTTCGCAAATGGTTCCCATCGCTACCTTCGCGGCACCCCTAAAAGCAGGGGACATACCACGATTTTCACGCGAGTGCAGGGCAGGGCAATATTGACGTAAGTCGTTTATTTATAAGCATTTAGGTTGATATACAAATCGCTGGATCGCGACCTTGTTAACGGACAAAAAAGGGCAGCCCGGCAATTTCTTCCGGGCTGCCCTCGGCCAATATTGCCGCAGCCGCGATTACTCGCGGCCGTTCTTACTTCATTATTGTCTCATGTTGATGAGGGTCTGAAGCATCTGGTCACTCGTCGTGATCATCTTGCCGTTTGCTTCGAATCCGCGCTGAGTGATGATCATGTCAGTGAATTCCTGAGCGAGATCGACGTTCGACATTTCGAGCGCACCGCTTGCGATTGTAGACGATGTGTCCTTGCCCGAATAGCCGATTAGCGGTGTTCCGGAGTTTGCTGACACGGTATACATGCTGCCGCTGGCCTGATCCAGGCCTTCCGGATTGTTGAAATCCGCGAGCGCAACCTGACCCAGGATCTGGTTCGTTCCATTAGAGAACGCGCCAGTGATCGTTCCATCCTGGCCAATCGATACCGTCTGGAGAATGCCTGACGCGTAGCCGTTCTGATCGCGGAGCGCCACGGAATTGCCGACGGCAAGTGAGGTCACTCCAGTGGCTCCGGCGCCTGGGTCAAGCTTGAGCGAGACCGCTGCACCGCCGCCTGTGGGTGTAAAAGTGACGGCGGGTAGATTGGATGATGCTGCGTTTACCGTACCGTCGGGGTTGAACGTGAACTGCCACGGCGTGGCGGCGGCGGCGGGCGATGACTGGGCGCCCGGGCCAAAAGTATATGGCTTGGTCGAGTCGTAGCTCAAGCCAGTCGGATCGATTTTCGCCGCCCATGTGTTCGCGCCAGTCTTCCAGCTTATCAGCGTCAGATCGTGCTTCGATCCGAGGGAGTCAAACACGCCCATGGTAGTCTGAACAACTGATCCCGCATTCGCCGGATCTGCCAACTCGGCCGCAGTTGGATTCGCCGGAGCGACAGCTGCGATCGTTGGAGCCTCAGAGTTGAAGTTGCCGGCAGTCTTCACGTTCGTAGTAGCCGCGGCCGGCGTGGTCTGGCCAATCGGCACGGAAATGCCGGTCAGTGCTCCGCCCAGAACGCCTTTGGTCGCCATCATGCCCTGAACAATGCCACCGTTGCCGGCGACGAGCGTACCATTGGAGTCCCATTTGAAGTTGCCGTCGCGCGTGTAGAGGTTCTGAGCCCCGTTCGAGACAACGAAGAACGAATTGCCCTGTATCGCGAGATGGGTTGGGACGTTCGTCGTCTCTCGGTTGCCCTGCGTGAAGACGGTGTCGATGCTGCTGAGCGTAGAGCCGAGGCCAACGGCCATCGAGTTGACGCCGCCGGTAGTTGTTCCTGGACGGGACGCGCCAGAGAGCACCTGTGAGAAGCTCTCAGTAAAGTTCGCGCGGCTGGCCTTGAAGGCAGTCGTGTTGACATTTGCGATGTTGTTTCCAATGACGTCCATTCGGGTCTGGTTGTTTCTCAGTCCCGAAACGGCCGAAAATAGCGAGCGATCCATGTGATAAAATCCGATGAATAGTTGTGGGTCAGTTCAGAGGCGCTTAAGCGCCCTGCGTCGAGTTGGTGCCGGACGTCGTGCTCGTCGCTGGCGTCAGAAGCGTTGTGAAATTGTCGAGCTTTGTGTTGATGTTCATCAACTGTTCGACGCTTGAGAACTGGGCGAGCTGCGCGGCCAGATCCTTGCCATTCATTGGATTCATTGGATCCTGGTTCTTCATCTCCGATACGAGAAGCTGAACGAACTGATCCTTTCCCATCGCGCCGCCAGCGGCGGCCGTGATCGCATTGCTCGCCGAGCTCGACGACGAGCTCGATGGGGAACTTGACACGGGCGGAGCGGTGGAGCGGGACGGCATGAGGCCGTTAATAGGCGCGGTAATCATTTCTGCGTTCCTCCCTGCTGCTCTCTGCGAGAGCGCTGTCGGGTCTCATCCGCGTCCTGTCGGTTGTCCCGGTGATTGAGCGAAGGGCGCCCGTTTTGGGCGCTCTGATCGCTTCCTTGGCGCGGGGTCCATCCCGGCCCTGAGTCAGCAGCGGTAGATCCCACGCTAATCGCCGTGGCGTCCAAACCGTGCTGTTCCAATGCGTGCTGCAATTCTCCGACGCGTAACGACATGCGGTCCGCGCGGTTCGGATCGCCGAGTGATATCGCGGTATCCACCGCACCACCACGAAGCTGAACCGTAATCTTGTCAGAACCGCCAACGGCGTTGTCGACGTTCAGAGTCACCTGCGACAGCGGTTGAGCGGGTGTCGAGTCACGTGCATCGAGCATGCGTCCGATCTTGTCAGCCGCTTCAGCTCCGCTTCCTACGATTACGGTTTGCGAAACTGGCGCACCAATGAGAGGTGCCTGCACACGCATTGGGTCGCCGACGTGTGCTACCTGTGCTACCTGTGCGACCTGTGCGACCGATGCAACGTCGGCGATCGAAGCGATCTTCGCCGGATCCGCGGCCTTTGTTGCATCCTTGCGTGAGTCGTCGGAATTGCGCTGCGACATGCTGCCGCTCATTCCACCACCAGCACCGGCCATGGAGGGCATCTGAATCGGCGGAGCGCTCGTGGCTGAGCCGCGGCTAACTCTGCTCAACAGACCGTTGAAGTTGTTCAAGCTGTCGCTGTCATCGCCGGATTTTGCGGCGACGCTATTCTGGTCGAGAGCTATTCCAATCGCGCGCGAGACGTTGTCGTTGATATTCAGCGCATCAGCCGACGGCCCCCATGCAACGGCACCACCCCGCGTCGGTAACTCAACGTGACCTGGATCCTTTGCTCCCAACGTGCGAAGGCCTTCCTGCGCCGCTACCTGGGCCAACTGCTGGAATCCAGCGGAATCTGTGTACGACCCGTCAATCGTTACGTCCGCTGCAAGTCCAAGTGTGTGCTTGCTCGCCTTGGTCCACGTAACGACCTCGCCAGGGCGTGTGCGTCCCTGATCGTACAGGAAATCCTGGCGCGATTGGGTACGAAACCCCTCGACGAGCTGGACGTCCTTCCCAAACTCGTCGTGCATTCGCGTGATCACCCGGCCCAGTCGCGCGCGGAAATCAGGGTTGAGCGCGTCAGCGTTGGGGTTCGCGCTGTCGACGGGGGTTGCAGCCGCGGCTGCTCGCGCTTCCGCGGCGGCAGCGAAGGCTGGCTTCCCGTCGTTAGCGCGAGCGCCAACGCCAGTCGTGGCATCAGATGCGAGCGCGTCCAGTTCCGAATTAGCGCCGTCCTTCTTGGGATCTGGCGCCGGAGTGGTTGGCGTATTCATTACATTCGCAAGCGTTGCGGCGAATGCGGTGGTCCCCGACGTGCTTGGCGCGTCAGCGTCACGCTTGGCGCGCGTTGACGAGGTCGAGTCGACCGACGGGGCGTCTGGGGATGCGAAGTTGACTGACATAACGCTCACTCCGCGCCCCCACTGGAAGCGGTTCGAAGCGTAGCCTGCAGGATGAGTGCAGCGCGTTGCGTCGGAAAACTCCCGAGAATCGCAGCCTGCTGCTTGCTCGACAGCGAGCCAAGTATTGCTCGCACATCAGTGTCATCCATCTGCTCCAGCACGCGCGCCGCATCCTTCGCCTGCATCGCACCGAATACCTGTGCGAGCCTGCGACCGATCAACGAGTCGGATACTGGTTTGGATGCCGGCAGCACCGGTTTTGCGGCTGCACTTGGGCTTGAAGCTGCCTTCGTATTAGCGTTTGCCGCGGCAGTGGCAATTGGCTGCCTGGATACTGCGGCGGGTTGCACAGTGGCCGCGGTGTGTCCTACAGCCGGCGTAGTCGCACTCGGACTTGGTGTTGCGTTCGCGGTCATGTTGCCGGTTTGCGCAACTACGGCCCGCCCGGCGGAATCAGCTGCCGGTACCACACCCGTGTCCTTCGGAGTCGCAACCGGATCGACTTTTTGCGATGCTTCAGCCGGTTTGGCCACGGCTTGCACAGCTGGTGCCTTCGGTGCACGGACAATTACTACACCGGTGGCGATACCGAGGCTAAGTCCGAAGGATGCTACGAATGGAATTATGAGTTGCTTCATTGGCCGTTGTCGTTGTGCACGAAGCGCGAGAGCGCGATGTCGTCCATCGCTCGTCGATCGGTCTGCTCAGCGGTTACGCGATATGTCTCTTCGTGCCGTTCACGAAGACGGTCCAGTACGCGGCGATCCTTGAATGCCGCGGTAAGTGCTTCCTTTACCTGTGACACACTATTATTTGCAGCGCTGACGATGTCGTTCGCATCCGTGATCTGGCCGTCGAGTTGCTGCATGATGAAAGCGAGATTCGTTAGCTCACCAACCGAATGTGACTGCCCGTCCTGCGCACCCTCAGCTCCGGCTTCACGCTCCGCACGCAGGCCATCCAACGCGTCCTTCGCGGCCTGCTCCGCACCGAGTGCGGCGGCGAGCTGCGTCGCGAGATGGCGTTCCTGCTCCTCTCGTATATCGAGAACCTGTTGCAGACGAAATCGAAACATCGTTACGCCACTCGCTTATTCGAGCTTGTGATCCGCGCGGAAAGATCCCGCATCGTCGCACGCGTCTCGCCGAGCGACGATGCTTCGTCCGCTCGCTGACGGAGTAACGACAACACTGCGTCACGATGCTCGACCGCGGAATCCACCGTGGAGTTCGTTCCCTTCTGGTATGCACCCACGAGAATCAGATCTTCCTTCTCGCGATACGTTGCCTCGGTGCGCAGAATTGTCTCCGCACAATTGCGCTGGTCGGGTGAAATCACCTGATCGCGGACGCGGCTCTTGCTGTCGAGGATATCTATAGAAGGGAAGTGGCCTGCCGACGCGAGCTTCCGAGTCAGGACGATGTGTCCGTCCAGGATAGAACGTGTCGCATCCGCCACTGGTTCGTTGAAATCATCGCCGTCTACGAGCACAGTGTAGATGCCCGTGATTCCACCGACCCGTGCATTGCCGGCACGCTCGAGTAGACGAGGGAGGGAGGCGAACACGGAAGGCGGATAGCCTTTCGTTGTGGGTGGCTCACCCGTCGCCAGGCCAATCTCGCGCCACGCCATCGCGACACGTGTGACCGAATCGAGCATGAGCAGTACGTGCTTGCCCTGATCGCGAAAATACTCGGCGATTGCTGTCGCGACGAGCGCACCGCGGGCACGAACAAGCGCTGCCTGGTCTCCAGTCGCGACGATGATCACCGAACGTGCGAGGCCTTCCTCACCGAGCGAATGCTCGATGAAATCGCGCACTTCGCGTCCACGCTCTCCGAGCAGGGCGATCACGTTTACATCCGCCTTCGCGTGCCGCGCGATCATGCCGAGCAGCGTACTCTTGCCAACACCGGAACCGGCGAAGATACCAACGCGTTGACCGCGCCCTATCGTGAGCATTCCGTCGATCGCGCGCACGCCGGTCTCGAGCGGCTCGGTAATCATGCGACGCTCGAGCGGATTTGGTGGCTCGGCGGTAAGCGGGACACGCTCGGTGAAGTCGATCGGCCCCTTATCGTCGATTGGATGCCCCAGCCCGTTGAGAACACGCCCAAGCAGCGCTGGACCAACGTCCACCCCGAACGAACGACCCAGGGGTTGAACGAAGCTTCCTGCGTGCAGACCGTCCAGCTCGCCGAGCGGCATCAGGATTACGTGGTCCTCATGAAAGCCAACGACTTCGGCAAGCACCGACCGGTCGTCAGTCAGGCTCGTAACGCGGCACAGTTCACCCACGCCCACGTCGAGTCCTGTCGCTTCTATGACGAGACCGACCACACGTGTGACGCGGCCATACCGGTCAAAACGCGCCGTCTCGGTAACACGAGCAACCAGTGTATCAAGCATCCTTGTCCGTCAACTTTCTATAGAGTCGCTCGAGCGCGGTGTCCACTCGGCCGTCCACAATGCGCTCACGGCCTTCGACAACACATCCGCCAGGCTGAATCCGGGAATCCGCAAGCCAGCGCACATCTCTGTTTGGTGCGATGGAAACCGGCTCGCCGCCGCTCGGCGCCGGCTGCGATAGCAACGATAGATCGTGGGGATTCACTCGTACGCGCATCGGTTGATCGATTGGAAACTCCGCGAGTGCACGCTTGACAAGGTCTGCAACGGCAGCCGCGTCGGAATGCAGCTCGCGACCAACTATGTGACGCGCAACAGTCAGAGCCAGGATCGTGATGTTTTCAGCCACGCATTCCTGCCACTTCGCCTCACTCGCACGAATCGTGTCGAGAGCGAGCTCGGTTGCGGTGACTCCGTTGCGTAACCGCGCTGCTTCCGCAAGCTCACCGGCGAGCCGTCCGGCATCGAAGCCGGCAGCGCGTGCATCTTCAATACGCTGTTCAATTTCGAGCCGTAAGCGCTCCGCCTGGTCCGACTGCGACTCTGGCTGCTCGGCGGTCGATCCTGTGGACCACGCCAGCGAAGCAATATCGTCCGGAGCCCAGCGAGCTGGCTTCGTCCCCATTGCGCCAGCCGCGAGCACTCCGGGCCTACTCGATGAACGCATCTTCCATCGCTCCGACGCCGATAGTGATCTCGCCAGCTGCTTCGAGCGAGCGTACCTGCGCGACGATTTGCGCCTGTGCCGCTTCCACGTCGCGTACACGTACTGCGCCGAGCATTGAGATCTCTTCCTTGAGCGCGGTGACGGCGCGTGCCGACATTCCGGCCATGATCCGTTCGCGCATCTCTTCCTTCGCCGTCTTGAGCGCGAGCGACAGAGTGCGTGCATCGACTTCGCGCAGCAACCGTTGCAGCGATCGATCATCCAATTTGCCCACATCGTCGAAGACGAACATGAGATTCTTGATCTGCTCGCACAACTGCGTGTCCCGCTCCCCGATGTGATCGAGAAGATCCTTTTCCAGAGAACCTGAAACGTGATTGAGCACGCTCGCAACCGCATCCGGCCCACCCGCCGCGCGCAATCCGCGCGTGAAACTGAGGTCGGTCTCGTTGCTAAGCGCCTTCTCCACCAACAGCATCATGTCAGGCGCTACTTTTTCCATGCACCCAATTCGGTACATGACCTCGCCGCCCAATGAGGGATCGAGATCTCTCAGTATTGTGGCTGTCTGCTGCGGCTCGAGGTGCGCGAGAACCAGCGCTATCGTCTGCGGATGTTCACCGCGCAAGGTCGTGGCGAGCTGTTGTGGATCGGCGCTGCGGAGGCGGTGAAGACCTGCGGAATCGGCCAGCTGAGACTGGATCCGTCCTAGTGTCACATTCGCCCTGCTGGTACCGAATGCCTTCTCGAGGACTTCACTCGCATAACTGATTCCGCCCTGTGCGATGGAATCGACAGCGAGGGCCATTTCCATCCACTCTTTCAGAACGCCTTCGACTGTTGCTGCGTTTACCTGCTCCATCTGAGCGATGTGGAAGCTGATCTCTTCCGCCTCTTCAGGAGTAAGCGATTGCGTCAGCTTCACTGCCTCTTCCGCACCCAGTGACATGCACAACACCGCTACCTTCTGCGGTCCCGTGAGCTCCGCGGCACCAAGCCTGGCGACGCTCCCTCTCTCGTCCGACAGCGCGACAGCGGTTCCCATTTAGACCGCTTCCTTGAGCCACGCGCGCACAACGCGTGTGGATACGTCAGGCTTCGCGGCGATCGTGGCTGCTACGCGGCCCCGGGTTTGATTCTGCTCCGGAAACGCGAGCGGTTCTGCAATCATTGAAGGAGCCGAATATGCCTGATGTTGATGCGCAGTTGCCGAGATGGCAGTAGCCACATCGTGCGCTGTCGTTGCGAACTGGTTGGAATGTGAGCCGGATGGTAGTGCGAGCGGCGCATAGGACGATCGTCCGGTTGGTGCCGGGATCGACTTAATCGCCTTGATGAGCATCATGGCGACAACAAGCAATGCTGCAATTGCCAGTAAAGATATGCCAGGCTTTTCGAACTGCTGAACTGTGGCGATCATCGTCTGCGGCGAATCCTTCTCTGCCGCTAGGATGGGGGTTGCATCGAAATGCGTCGCCACCACCGTTACCACGTCGCCGCGAGTGCTGTCAGCGCCCACAGCGCCGCGAATGAGTGACTCGATACGTGCGATCTCCTCGGGAGTGCGCGCGACGTATGTCGGCTTCGCGTTAGCCGCGGCATTGGCCGCAGGTGGAATGATCCTATCATTGAGTAGCACCGCCACCGATAGCTTCTTGATGTTGCCAATCGCCCCGGAGAAGTTCTCTGTAATCTTGGAGTTGTCGTAACTCATCGCGACGTTCGACGAAGCGGCTCCACCCTGTGCACCAGGCGTGATCTCGTAACGCTGTTCAGTGCTCGTCGCCTGTTTTTCTGGGTCAACGAGCTGCGATGAACGCTCGATCTTGTCGAAATTGAGTGCCGCCGATACACGAACGCGCGCGTTGCCTGAGCCAACGATGTCGTCAACAAGACCCTCGGCCTTCGTCTGCAGGTAACCTTCTACTTCGCGCTGAGTCGAGAGCTGTGCATTGGTCAGCGACGCCATCGATCCGTCGTCTGGCGTCGATAACATCCGGCCAGAATCATCCAGCACTGTTACGTGATCTGCGCTCACGCCGTCCACGCTACTTGCGACCAGGTGCGCGATGCCCTGCACCACGTCCTGTGCTGGCGCCGCACCTCCAGTCTTCAGAACGACCGACGCATTCGATGGCTTGTCCTGCGACCGGAACGTTGACTGTTCGTGCAGCGCGAGATGAACCTGCGCCGATTGAACTCCGCGCATTTTTCCAATCGTGCGCTCCAATTCACCCTCTAGAGCACGACGGTAGTTGATCCGTTGAGTGAAGTCGGTCATTCCCCAGGACGGCTGATCGAACAATTCCATGCCGGGCCGGCCAGCTGATGGAAGGCCAGCCTGCGCCAGCGTGACACGAGCGCGTGCTACATCGTTCGCGCTTACGAGGATGTCGCTGCCACCACGATCGAGCTTGAAACCGATACCGGCCGCTGTCAGCTTGTCTGTCATCAGCCCGACCGTTTCGATCGGCTGGTTCGAGAATGCAGGTACCCAATCCGGAGCGGTAGCCCACTTCGATACGCCAAAAATCACGACCGCGACGCCCACGCCAACCATCAATAACATGGCGCGCTGGCGACCACCTACACGATCGAGCATGTCCTGAATTGCGTCAGCCACGGCTTATAATCCCCGGTTCTCGATCACGATTGCATACTGATCAACGTCCGATACGCATCCTGAAACTTGTTGCGCACCTGGACCAACATTTCCAATGAGATCGACGCTTCCTCTGCCGACGCCATCACCTGATGCAGCTCGACTGGTTCGCCGCGCGCAAAGCGCTGAGCGTAGTCCGCCGCGGCATCTTGCTGGTCCGACACATTGTTGACGAGACCCTTGAGCGTGTCGCCGAAGCTCGTTCCACTCGTGCCTTTGTCCTGCAATACCGGGATCTGTTTTGCACCTGTGTCCAGTCCGGTGCTCGTGATCGCGCTACTGATTCCACCAATCGGGTTAGACATTCAATCCTCAGGCCTTGATATCGAGACGTCCGCCACGCAGAATCGGCGCCGGTGCCGGACTCTGCGACGAGCTCATGCGTCCATACGTCAACGGTCCCATTGTGCCGGCCTTCATGAAGTAGGACCGCTCATCCTTGCTCAGCACGCTCCACAGATCCTGATCGACTCCGTTTGGTGCGTTTGGCGAATTGAGCTGCGCGGTCCGCGCGGCGGCGTCGCTCTTGATTGCGCTTGCAAGTGACTTCGGATCCGTTACCGCGACGTCGCTGGACGTCTGCGCCGTAGTCTGACGCGGTGCTCCGGTGCTCGGACGCGCCACACCTGTTGCATACGGATTGAATCCGCCGCTGCCTATTCCGTTGATCGCCATTCTGGTCGCTTATGCCTTAAATGTTCAGGGCTTGCTTCAACATTCCTTTCGCCGTCTGAAACACGCTGGCGTTCGCCTCATAAATTCGGCGCGCATCCATCATGTCCACCATCTCGTCGGTCACGCGCACGTTTGGGTAGTGCACATATCCATTCTTGTCAGCGTCCGGATGCCCCGGATCGTAGACCAATTGTCCATCCGTAGTGTCTTCCTTGATGCCAGCTACATGAACGCCAGTGCCGCCGCCGCTCGGTCCGTTCGTCTCGAGCACCGGCACCTGAAAGCTTCGTGGCCCGTCTGCGGGGGAATCACCGCTCGGCACCTGAAACGCGTTGACACCGCTAAAAACGCCCGATGTCCCAACCTGCTGTCCTGGTGCCAACGGACCGTCGCCAGCCGCTGTGCCGCCATCGCCCGCCGCGAGAACCGCAACGCGTCTGCGATACGGCGTGCCGTTCACGTCATGCGTCGTTTCCGCGTTCGCGATATTTGACGCGATTGTCTCCATGCGCACCCGCTGCGCCGATAGTCCGCTCGCGGAGATCGCGAGCGAGCGAAACATCGGCTGCTGCTGTTGCGTCGCTGGCGACGGAAGTAGACCCACTGGACGAGGCATCGTTTATCAGGGCTTGAGGGCGGTCCGAACCTGATCGTAGGCCTTCGCGAGCAGCTTCGATGTCGCTTCGTAGCGCAGCTGCTCGTCGGCCAGATTGATCATCTCGGTCTCGATGTCCACACCGGCCGAGGTCGTAATGGCGCCGTTCGCGGTCGAACTACCCGGCAGCGCGAATCCGTCCTGATTCAGAAGCGATGCCTTGGATACGCGATCAGCGATCGCCCGAACCCGTTGGGTCCCGATGTCCAGTGCATCCTTCAGCTCGCCCGCCGGAGTAACTCGGCCAATGAATCCTGTGATCATTCCGAGGTCGTCTAAAGCAACGCGAGGACCAAACTGATGTGGCCGCTCGACCAGGGGAATGCAAAAAGCGCTAAGTGATTATTCTGCAATCACTTAGCGCCTGGAAAATCATACTGAAATCGAGATTACGGCAATAATTTCCGTGCTGTAAAATAGGGAAGAAACTGCCGTACCGGCATATTCTGCCGGATACTAGAGGGTCAAGCTTGCCTCGCCTTCCGCCGGAGCATTGAGCTTATTGCGGAGCGTTCTGACGCTCATCCCCAGCAATTCTGCCGCCCGGGTCCGATTGTTACCGGCCATCTGCAGCGCCTTGACGATCAGCTCACGCTCAGCCTCTTCCACGTTCAGCGAGGTCAACCGCACGAGCACACCATCATCTCTGCGGTCCTCCGCAAGCGGTACCAGGCCGGCGGCTATCAAGGCCCTTTGCGTCGCCGACACCGGACCGCCGAGCGAGTTTGCCAGCCCAAACCGGAGGCCTTCAAAGGCGTGGGCTGGGACGACTGGATCAGACGATAGAATGACGGCGCGCTCAACCACATGCTGCAGTTCGCGAACGTTGCCCGGCCAATCGT
>PLEG01000298.1 GCA_003136975.1 Gemmatimonadota bacterium
ATGGCGCAAGCTCGTGCAGCGTATCATCGCGCCACCGCGCCGCGTGAAGATCGCCGTGGTTGGTAAATACACTGAGTTCATCGACAGCTACAAGAGCGTACAGGAAGCGCTGATCCACGGTGGAATCGCGAACAATGTGGGCGTCGATATCTCCTGGATCTCCAGCGACACCTTCTCCTCGCGCGAACGCACGCGGGAAATCCTGGGTCAGTATGACGGCCTTCTGGTTCCTGGCGGCTTTGGCGTTCGCGGAGTTGAGGGAATGGTCGAAGCGATACGCTACGCGCGCGAGGCAGGACTTCCGTTCTTTGGGATATGTCTCGGAATGCAGGTCGCGATAGTCGAGTTCGCCCGCAACGTAATGGGGCTTGACGATAGCAATTCGAGCGAGTTCGCACCGGATTGCGGCAATGCGGTGATCTCGCTCATGGAGTCGCAGCAGCACGTTACAGACATGGGCGGCACCATGCGACTGGGCCAGTATCCCTGCAGGCTTGGCGATGGCACGCGAGCAGCGGCGATGTACGGCACGCAACAGGTGAGCGAGCGGCATCGTCACCGCTATGAAGTGTCGAATGCGTTCCGCGATGGCTTCATCGAGCACGGTCTCACGCTGTCTGGGCTTTCGCCGGACGGCTCTCTGGTCGAGATCGTGGAGCTGCAGACGCATCCGTGGTATCTGGGCTGCCAGTTTCACCCTGAGCTAAAGTCGCGGCCAACGCGCCCGCACCCGCTGTTCGCTGGATTTGTCACCGCCGCGGCGGAGCACTCGTCTGGCGGACATGTGCAGAGCGGAGAATCACGCGTCGGAATCGAAGCCAGATCGTGAGCTCGCTCTTTCCGCGGGACAGGTTCTTCCTCATCGCGGGGCCATGCGTGCTCCAGGATGACGCGCTCAACCTGGAAGTCGCTGAGGCGCTTCTTCGAATAGAGGAGCGGGTGCCAGGCGGCGTGATTTACAAGGCCAGCTTCGACAAGGCGAACCGCTCGAATGCTGGCGCAGTACGCGGCCCGGGTATGGAGGAGGGAATCGCTGCCCTTGGTCGGGTACGTGCGTCAACAGGGTTACCCGTCCTGACGGATGTGCATCTACCCGAACAGTGTGCGGCAGTCGCGCGCCAGGTCGATGTGTTGCAGATCCCCGCGTTCCTGTGTCGCCAGACCGATCTGCTGCACGCAGCCGGTGCAACCGGCCGGCCCGTGAACGTAAAGAAGGGCCAGTGGATGCACCCGGAAGGGATGCGCGGCGCGCTGGACAAGGTGCGCGAGGCGGGCGGCGATGAAGTCGCCGTGACCGAGCGCGGCACATTCTTCGGTTACGGCGACCTGGTGGTGGACATGCGCGCCTTTCCGCGGCTCAAGGCCGCCTGCGATGCGCCCGTCATATTCGACGCGACGCACAGCGTTCAGCGCCCAGGACAGGGTACGGGCGGATCCAGCGGCGGCGCGCGGGAATACATTCCGACGCTCGCTCTCGCGGCCGTCGCGGCTGGTGCCGATGCAGTCTTTATCGAGACGCATCCATCACCTGACACTGCTCCGAGCGATGGGCCGAACATGTTGCCACTCAAGGATCTGCCTGATCTGGTAGATCGCATGGTGGATCTGTGGGCGCGCGTACGCCGCTGACATTGGACGTACTTGCGCGCGGGCGTCGTGTTCTCAGAATGGAACGTGATGCCATAGGCGAAGCTGAGACTCGACTCGGTGACGAATTTGTCAGCGCGGTCGAGATGATCGCCGCGTCGAACGGTCGGGTGATAGTGTGTGGCGTTGGGAAGTCGGGATTGATCGGCCGGAAGATCGCCGCAACACTGACGTCAACGGGAACCCCCGCCGTATTTCTGCACGCAGCGGACAGCGTGCACGGCGACCTCGGAATCGTTGGCGCATCCGACATTGCGATACTTATCTCCAAGAGCGGCGAGTCGGACGAACTACTCCCACTGCTCGAACATCTCAAGCGTCTTGGCGTGCGGACCATCGCGATTGCCGGGGATCGTGAATCGACCCTCGCGGCGCATTCCGACATCACGCTCGATGCATTCGTCCGCGAGGAAGCCTGCCCGCACGATCTGGCGCCGACGACGAGCACCACCGTTGCGCTCGCGCTTGGTGACGCGCTAGCGGTTGCTCTTCTGGAAGAGAAAGGATTTGGCGCCGAGGACTTTGCGCGCATCCATCCGGGCGGCGCGTTGGGTCGCAAGTTGTTGACGCGAGTTCGCGACGTCATGATGACCCAACCACTGCCAATTCTTCCGCCAACGGCAACCGTAAAACAGGCAATCGTCGAGCTCGCTGAGCGGCGCGGCATAGTGATGGTCGTCGATGCTGGAAAGGTGATCGGCATAATGACCGCTGGCGATCTTACGCGCCTTCTGGAGCACGAGACCGACGTACTGCAATTGATTGTCGGCGACGTGATGAACCGAAGCCCCAGGCTCGCGGATCCGGATGAGCTCGGTAGCGCCGTGGTTCACCGCATGGAAGAGCACGGCATAATGGCGATGCCGGTTGTTTCGCAGGACGAGTCGCTCGTTGGCGTCGTGCATCTGCACGACCTCATGCGCGNNCGACGGCGTGGCTCACAGTTCTTGTGGCCGCGCTCATCACAGCCGGCTGCACGGGCACAAAGAAAACGGCGCCGGTTCTGAGCAACGCCATGGCTGATTCCGCAAATCAGGTGATGTACGGCGCGCGCTTCAACCTTACCGATCAGGGTGTGATGCACGCACAACTCGTCGCCGATACCGCATACTTTTTTGATGACAACACACGCGTCGAGCTGATCCACGTCAACTCGACTTTCTATACGAGTGTGGGAGTCAAGAGCGCCGTACTGACGTCCCGCCGCGGAACATATCACACGAACACCGGCCTGATGGTGGCGCGCGGTAACGTTGTGATCAACTCGGAAGACGGGCGTCACCTGCGCTCGGAAGAGCTGAAGTACGATCAGAGCCGGAACGAGATCGCGAGTGACAGCGCGTTCGTATTGACTGAACCGGATCGCCGGCTCGAGGGAGTTGGCTTTCGTTCCGACCCCAATCTGCAGAACGTCCACGTCCTGAAGACCCTGTCCGGAACCGCTGGCGCCGTAACCATTCCCAATCAATGACACGCGGCTGGCTTTTCATTCTTCTCGCGCTGGCCGGTCTTGCCGTGACCGGTTACGCTCGCGACGCGTCCGCGCAGCAGCGCTCCGTGGGGCCGCAGCCAGGCAGCAGGTGCATCATTGAGTTCCAGGGTACAGTGGGTGGCACCACGCGCTCGAATTTTACCAAGCTCCCGAGCGGTAAGTACAATGCGTACATCGGCGGTGGCTTTGTCGGTAATTGCCAGGGGCAGGATGTCACGCTCAAGTCGGACAGCGCTGAATACTACGGCGATCAGAGCCTGATGTATCTGATTGCAAACGTGCATTATGCGGATCCGCGCGCCAAGGTGGATGCTGACCACATGACTTACTGGATGGATGAAGAACACATCCGCGCCGAAGGAAATGTGTACGCGGTGCTCGCTAGTGGAACCACAATGCGCGGTCCCGTTGCTGATTACTATCGTGCCGTGCGTCCGATTCGTACCGAAGCCATTCTCGTATCAACTGGCCGGCCCAAACTCAAAGTCGTTCAGCGAGACACGCTCACCGGCAAGCCCAGCGACACGGTCGATGTCGTAGCCGATCGAATCACCAGCGTCGCCGACAGTCTCGTGTACGCCGGCGGCGACGTGCGCATCACGCGCCCGGAGCTCCTCGCGACCGGCGACTCTGCGTTCATGGACCAGGGCAGTGGACTGGCGCGCCTGATGCGCAAGCCGACCGTCGAGGCGCGCCGGAGCCGTCCATTCACACTCACGGGCGGCGTCATCGACGTGTTCTCGAAGAACCGATTGGTAAATCGCGTGGTGGCGACGCCCAACGGACACGCCACCAGCCAGGATCTCGAACTGTACGCGGACTCCGTGGACCTTCGCGTCCGGAACAACGAGCTGGAGCGCGCAATGGCGTGGGGCAAGACCCGCGCGCGCGCGATATCCCCAGATCGCGACATTCTCGCGGATTCGATCGATGCACTACTTCCGAATCAGAGAATTCACCAGATACGTTCGGTCGGAAAGGCATACGCGACCAGCGTCGCGGACACTGCTACCATCAAGACGCCCGATCGCGACTGGATGCGCGGTGACACGCTCATCGCTACCTTCGACAGTCTGGCACGCGGCGACACGTCTCGCACTCCTCCGGTCAAGACCATCATAGCTCGAGAGCATGCGCGCGCCTACTATCATCTCAAGAACGCGACGTCGAAGGATCGGCCTGGCGTCAACTACGTAACGGGCAAGGACATCGACATCAGCTTCCTCAACGGCGGCGTCGATACGGTCAAGGTTCGCAACCAGGCGAGCGGGATCTACGTCGAGGCCGTTGATACAACGGTCAAGGCCAAGCCCACGACTCCCAAGCGTCCGGCGGCGCCACGCAGAGGCATACATTGACGGCGCCAATCTATTCCGACGTAATAGCGTCGCTCCTGGCGCACGCCGCCGGCGATGAGCGATCCTCCGTGCTCGCGCTCGAGGCACTCGTCCGTTGCGCCGACGACACTGGCTCGGCGACGCTCAACGACATAGCGATCGGCTACCGCGACGAATACCTGCGCACGTTGCGGGAAGAAGGCAAGGACGCACAGCGCGAAGCTGGTCGACTGAGTCTGGATGAGGTGCGCGCGTACCTCACGACGTGGGTGCTACCGCGCCTTGCGACTGAAAAGGTAGTAATCCTTCCGCCCGGTGACGTGGGCGACTATACCAAAGTTCGCCTTTCCGACAGCCTCTGGAGTGACATCGCGCCGCTTCGGGCGCAGGTCGCGGACATGCTGCGGCACACGGGCGAATTCCCGCGTCCGGCAACAGGCCTGATCGGACCGGAAGATCGATCACCCGGCAGAAGTACGCTCGATGCGGAGGGTCTTGTAAAGATTTACCGCAAGCGCAAGGTGGTCAATGACGTCGCAGTCCACCTTCGTCAGGGCGAGATCGTCGGGCTGCTCGGACCCAATGGTGCTGGTAAGACGACCACCTTCTACATGATTGTCGGACTGATCCAGCCGCTCACGGGAACGATCAAGATGGACGGCGAGGATATCACCGAGATGCCGATGTACAAGCGCGCCAGGCGCGGCATTGGTTATCTATCACAGGAACCGTCTATCTTTCGGAAGCTAACAGTCGAGGACAACATCAGGGCAATCCTCGAGACGCTTCCGCTCTCGCCGGCCGAGCGCGAGGAACGACTGGAACGATTGCTGGATGAATTGAGCATCAAGCGGCTACGGAAGAGCAAGGCGTACGCGCTTTCCGGTGGCGAGCGTCGCCGCCTCGAGATCACGCGCGCACTCGTCACTGACCCAAAGTTCATGATGCTGGACGAACCATTCGCGGGTGTCGATCCTATCGCGGTCCATGATATCCAGACCATCGTATCCGGACTCCGGCAGCGCAACATCGGCGTGCTGATCAGCGATCACAACGTAGAGCAGACGCTCGACATCGTTGACCGCGCGTACATTATGTTCGACGGACAGGTCAAGGTTTCCGGCACGGTTCGTGACTTGGTCTTCGACGACACGGTGGCGAAGATTTACTTGGGCCCCACGCTTACCGCTCGCCTCCGCGAGCGCTTCGCCGGCGGCGGTACCGGAGCACACGTATGAGATCCAGTCTTAGTCAGTCAACCCAGATGCGGCAGGACCTGAAGATCAATCCGCGCTTGTATCAGGCGATGGATCTTCTGTACATGCCGCTGCTCGACCTGCAGCAACACCTCAAACAAGAGCTCCTGAACAACCCGTTCCTGGACCTCGTAGACGACGACGAGGAAGAGGAAGGCGACGAGTCAGAAGAGGATGTTGAAGTCGTCTCAGAGGAGCCGCAGAAGCAGGAGAAGGACGAGATTGACTGGGAGGAGATCCTGCTCGATGGCTTCGACACTGGCGGTCACCGTGAGGAGCGCGAGGAGCGCGAGCACTTCGAGCCGGTCACAGTCGAGACGCGCGACCTCGGCGATCACTTGCGGGATCAGCTCGCGCTTCTCGAGTTGACGCCGCGGCAGTCGCTCATCGGTGACGAATTTATTGGAAACGTCAACGATGATGGTTACCTCGCTGCGTCGGTCCATGAGATAGTCGTGGCCCTGAACGACATGGCACGCCAGGCTGCTGAGCACGCGGCGCGTGACATCACTGAGGAGATGTTGTATACCGAGGCTGAGGGTGAAGAGACGCTCGGCATCATTCAGACACTCGATCCGCCAGGCGTTGCGGCGCGTGACCTGAAGGAGTGCCTACTGCTGCAGCTCCGTGAAGCTGGCCTTCAGCAATCAGTCCCGTATCGGCTCGTGCGCGACTGCTTCGAGGAGCTGATCAACCATCGCTGGAGTGAGATTTCCAAACGGTTCGGTATCAGCGCGACCGATGTGCAGGCTGCCGCTGATGAGATCGCGAAGCTCGACCCCAAGCCCGGCCTGCGCTACAGCGCGCGCTCTGACAACTACATCATTCCGGATCTCGTTGTCGACAAGATCGACGACAAGTACCACATATTTCTGAACGACGGAAATCTCCCGCGCCTCAAGCTTAGCAAGGCTTATCAGGACATCGCGCGCGACAAGAAAAAGTTCGATGGCGAAAATAAGGAATTCATCTCCAGCAAGCTCAACTCGGCAAACTGGATGATTCAGGCCATCGAGCAACGCCGTCAGACGATGCTCAAGGTGATGAATTACATAGTCGAGCGTCAACGCGAGTTCTTTGAGAAGGGCGTTCAGTACCTCAAGCCGCTCACGCTTCGCGAAGTCGCCGAGGTGATCAGCATGCACGAATCAACCGTGAGCCGCGTGACGAACGAGAAGTACGTGCAGACACCGCGAGGCGTGCTTCCCTTGAAGTTCTTCTTCTCGTCCGGACTTGCCACCGCCGACGGCGAAGACGTCTCGGCGCGCGGAATCAAGGCGCAGCTTCAGAAGCTCGTCGAGGACGAAGATCCGAAACATCCGTTAACCGACCAGGCGATCGTGAATATCCTGCGGGAGACCGGCGTTCAGATCGCGCGACGTACAGTCGCGAAATATCGCGACCAGCTTGGCGTTCTTCCGGCGCGGATGCGCAAGCGAGTATGACCATGCCCGCGGAGGTGAAGCTTCCGCGGGTCAGCGTGCTCGTTCCCGCGAAGGACGAAGCTGAAAACCTACCGGAGTTCATGCGGCAGGCCGCCGTTGTATTTGCATCCGAGCCCGGCAAGTACGAAGTAGTCGTGATAGATGACGGATCAACCGACGCTACGCCGGCCGTCCTCGCACAACTCGAGACCGAGTATCCCTTTCTTCATTCCGTGCGACACCGCAACAGGCGCGGAATCGCCGACGCGTTGCGCACCGGATACATGCATTCGCGCGGGGAGGTGCTCGTCTTCTATCCGGCCGATCTCCAGTTCAAGCCGGAAGACATCCCCAAACT
>PLEG01000369.1 GCA_003136975.1 Gemmatimonadota bacterium
TGGTGGCCCCGAGGCCTGCCCACGGAGCTCTACGTCCGGCCGATCATCGAGCGCGAGGGCTTCATGAGCTCGGGTGGTCTCGTCATCGGCGGCGCGACGACGCGCCTTCTCGGCTACCGGTACGTCGCGGGCACGAACGACGCCTCCGCACCGACCGCCAGCGGCACCTATCCCTCCGCCGCGCCCATTCAGATCCAATGGGATACGCCATTGCCCGGGACTGGGACGTACCCGGTCCAGCTCGTCCTCGATCTCGAATCGCTTTTTCTGCTGATCGGTGAGCACCGAGTACGCCAACTGCAGCGTTTCCTTTGGTGTCAGCGCCAGCGGGTAACGCGAGTCTGTGATGTCGCCGTTGATGCGGAGCTTGGGGCGGGTGTTGCAAACGACGTGCAGATCCGACGCGCCGCGCTCAATCATCTCCTCCAGGAGAGCACGCAGACTGAGATCCGGCGGGCGAGCAGCCGTTGGCGGCGCACCTGGCGTGCCCACGGATTGCTCCATCGACCGGCCGGCTTGTGGGCCTGGCGGCGGCGTAGAAGCAATCGTCGTAAATGGCGAGGCGGGTGCTGTCATGAGCTCTTGCGTTGGAGTGCACGGCTCAGCGAGCCGGAGATATGCTTCCTGGATGACTGGATTGACCGTCGCGTGGTCACGCGGCGGTCTCGCGGATTACCTGATCAAGTGTCGTGATGCCTTTCAGGACCTTGAGCCACCCGTCCATTCGGAGGGTCAACATTCCCTGATCGATGGCCGCCTCACGGATATCGTCGGCATCACCATTCTTCATGATGATCTTCCGAAGCTCCTGAGTCACGAACATGACCTCGTAGAGTCCCTGGCGTCCCTTGAGCCCGGTACCGCCGCACGCATCGCAGCCCTTTCCCTTGAAGAAGGGGAGCTCACCTATGGTTGTGCCGAGCGACAGTCTGTTCAGATGCGGCGCAGCTTCCGGCGTCGCGCGCGATTTGGCGTCGGTGAGCGACATCTCCGTGAAACGGAGCTCGCGGAGCGTGGTGGTAGCCTTGACCTTGGCGCCAGTAAGCTCGAGGTCGTCGGGCACATAGCGCGTTTTGCAGTTGGGGCAGATACGGCGTACTAGACGCTGAGCGAGAATCAGGTTGAGCGCGCTTGCCACGTTGAACGGCTCGAGCCCCATGTCCAGCAAACGTGTGACCGTTTCTGGCGCCGAGTTGGTGTGCAGCGTGCTCATGACAAGGTGACCCGTGAGGGCAGCCTTGATCGCGATTCCGCCGGTTTCGAGATCTCGAACCTCACCGACCATGATGATGTTCGGATCCTGACGCAGGAACGCCTTGAGCGCAGCCGCGAAGCTCATCCCAATCTCGGTGCGGACCTGCACCTGATTGATACCGTAGAGATTGTACTCAACGGGATCCTCGGCGGTCATGATGTTCACGTCAACCGTGTTCACCTTGGAGAGCGCGGAATACAGGGTTGTGGTTTTGCCAGATCCCGTTGGGCCTGTGACCAACACCATGCCATACGGATTCTGCACTGCCTCCATCAATTCGCGCTCGGCGCGCGGCTCGATGCCGAACGTTTCGAGGTCCAGGGTGAGGTTCCCCTTATCGAGAATACGCAGCACAACCTTTTCGCCGAACAGGGTGGGGAGCGTGGAGACGCGGAAGTCGATTACCTTGCGGCCGATCTTGAGCTTGATGCGACCGTCCTGCGGTATGCGACGCTCGGCGATGTTCAGGCCGGCCATGATCTTGAAGCGCGAGATGAGTGCGGGGCGCATCTTGAACGGCGGCTTCATTACTTCGCGCAGAACGCCGTCCACGCGATAGCGGACACGCAGTTCTTTCTCGAAGCACTCGAAATGGACGTCCGATGCACCCTTGTGGAGCGCGTCGGCAAGTATCGCGTTGATGAGTTTGACGACTGGTGCTTCGTTGACGGCGACAGTTAGTGCCGCCGCCGTCATCTCCTCCTGCTCTTCCTCGACCATCTCGATGTCTTCGTCGCCCAGATCGATATCATCGAGCAGAGTATCCATTCCGTCTTCAGCCACCGCTTCTTCCGGATACACGCGCTCGATCATGGTGCGCAGTGTGTACTCGCCGGCAATTACCGGATAGATGTCGGAACGCGTGCGGAACTTGAGATCATCAATGACGCGAATGTTCGTCGGATCGGCCATCGCGACGTACAGGACGCGGCCTTCGCGCTTGAGTGGAAGCACCAGATGTTGAATGGCGATCTCGGCGGGTACGAGCCGAACGAGCGCGGGATCGATGTCGGACTTGGTGAGATCGACAGCGGGGATCTTGTACTGCCGCGCCAGTAGGCGAGTGAGCGACAGCTCATCCACCAGTCCGAGTTTGACGAGAGTGTACCCGAGCCTGCCGCCGTTGGTGCGCTGTTCCTGAAGGGCCTGTCCGAGTTGCTCGCGAGAGATGAGGCCTTCAGATACCAACAGTTCGCCAATGCGCTCGGCACTCTGGGCGACCGGCGCTAAAGTGGCCGTCATGGCTGTCGCTCCGCCTTTCGCCGCGCGGATGCACCCAGCGGGGTACGCGGGTAGACAACTGTATTCCTAGGACGTGGAACGCGGGAGAATGTCACTCTAGGCGCCAGTTTTCTCAAGGTACTTGCTGAAAGGAACGGAACACGTCGCAACTCGTCGACAGAGCCGAACGGGCCGAAGGAATCTCGATCGGCAACAATAAGACGAGCCAAACCCTTCGGCATCACACCGATGGCATCGATCTCGGTCATCGTGGCCCTATCAAGATCCACTATGGCATTTGAGTCTCGGTTGATCTGACCCGTTTTTGAAGCGGAAGTGGCCTTTCGAACGAGCGTTTTGCGAGAACTGGACGATCTGACCGGGCGTGGTGAACCGGACCGGGCAGAGTCTGGACTATAAGTATCGGAACGGGCGGCGATGGACGCGGGTTGACGCGCTTGCCAGACGCGGACGCCAGCGCCGAGCATGGCCACGATTCCGAAGAAGAGGAGCGCTTTTCGTTCTGCCGGCGTTGCCATGACTCGAACATCGGGGAACGCGAAGAGAAGCGGAGGATCAGATCTTGGCGCGCCGCATCATCGCTAACGCCTGCAAGGCGAGATGTGTCGAGTCATCGTCGGCCATGGATTCCCGCATTCGCGGGAATGACGACATCATCGGCTATGGATTCCATAGCCGACGATCCCAGACTATCTCACTGTTGAGTGGTCACCAGCGCGGCCGCGACATCGCCGACGATGCCGAGGGATTTCGCGGAGATCTTGTCCATGGTGTCGGCGAGGGTGTGGTGGTAGCTGTTGTTGGGTCCGTAATCGATATCAAGCACATCGATAACGCGCAATCCAGCCGCGAGCAGTGGTATGTGGTCGTCGGTGACCGCGTACTTCGGTTGTGGAATGAAGTACTGCGCGTAACCGAGATTGGCTGCTTCATTCCAGACGCGCGATACCACTTCTGGCGCGCGTGCCAGCGAGTTCTGCTCCTGGTAGATGTTGAGATCCTTGTCGCCGATCATGTCGAAGAGAACGCCGAAGATGGGCTGATAGCCGGGCGACGGCAGATGCGAGGCGAAGTAAGTAGATCCGATCAATACATCGACATCTGGTGGACCGAATGTGCCGTAATCTTCACCGTCAACGAACAGCAGATCGACTCCGACATTGGGCGGTGTCTTCTTCAATAGATCGCCCAGCGCAACGAAGAGGCCCACACCTGATGCGCCGTCGTTGGCGCCGAGGATTGGCCTGGTTCGGTTCGCCGGATTGGGATCGCTGTCGGCGATGGGGCGGGTGTCCCAGTGAGTGAGGTAAAGGACTCGGTCGGTCGCAGTGGGGCGGAAACGCGCGAGGATGTTGCGCATTGGGAGACTATCGCCGTTTGCGAGTTTGTGCGTCCAGCGTTGCTCGACCACCGTGTCGGCCCGCGTGCGCATCTGCGCGACTATCCAATCACCGGCTTTTTGCCAACCTGGCGATCCTGGAATTCGGGGACCAAAGGAAACCTGTGTTCCGGCGTAGCGATATGCGGCTTCGCCATCGAAGCCAGTCCTGGACTTCTGGCAGCCGGAGACGAGCGGGAGAAACGCCAGGCAGAGAAGTAATCGGCTCATATGATAGTGAGGGTGGATCGGGAAAAGATACGCCACCAGCGCGACGGCGCTTGTGTCTCCGCGAAATGCATCATCAGTGCATCTCGCCGGAATAGAACTGCAGGTGGAGGATCGCGCTCAGCACGGTCTGCGTGAATTCTCGGCTAAGATTACGATCGAAGCTCGCGACGCGGGAGATCACGAAGCTGGAGGTCATCGTATCGGATACATCGGTGTCGGCGGTGAAGGTTGCGGACCGGCGGCCATTATCGGTTAGCCGGCTGCGACCAATCATATCGAGCGGGTTGATGACGTAGCTCGCGCCATGACTATCCTGGAAGGAGACACGTGCCCTCAGATCGCTGTGAGGATGCCATTGCGGCGGAAGCGTGAATGCGCGGGAAATGTCGGCGTTCACATCGAGCGCGCTCCCGCTACCGCTCACACCAGGCCGGTTGTCGAGCCGCTGAACGAGGTTCGCCCCGAACGTGGTGGTGAGCGGGTGCGACCCAAGCCAGACAGCACTGAGCGACACCGGGTAGCTTCGGACGCGCGTCTCTCCGTTCTCTCCGTCGACCAGCGTAAATTCCCCGGGACTCATGAGCATCTGCTTTGTTCCAGCAACACGCGCGCTCGCCGTGAAGTTTTGTATGAGCAACGTCGAGTCAGTCGAACGCCGATTCCAGCGCAGAGCGATGTCGGGGAAAACGAGCTGAGTCGCGTCGCCCACATCTTGAGTGTTGTCTGAGCGGAGCGTCCAGTTGCGCATGCTCAGCCGTTGCAGGTGGTTCGTGAGTGTTGCGCCAAACGGCAGATTGATGGTCTGGGATATTGACAGCTGATTATTCAGTCCTGCACTCGTGGCAGACTCCGTGCCGATGTGACGGAACTGAGTGATATCACCGAAGCCAAGCTGGTACATCAACGGGGCGGATGTTGCTGCGCCGTCGTATGCGGTGAGGACATTCCGATCGAGCGATATATCGAGGGGTTGGAACGCGCCGAGTAACGTCTTGAGCACGGGAAGCAGTGACGTCGCGTTGGCAAGCGCGCGGAAGTCGACGGTGAATCCGAGATTCGCGTTCTGGGTGTTGCCAATCTTTCGCGGAATTCGGTAGGCGCCAAGTGAATCGACCGACCGGATGAAGTCGAGCGTGTTTGGATCGCGGAGCATGTTGTAATTGGAGCTACTGTTGAACCGTGCTCGCAGCCATGGCAGTGGCGCGATACTGTAGTTCAATTGCGTACCAACGGCTCGTTCGCGTTCGAGCCCGGTATCGAAGCCCGCAAGACGGTCGCGTTCGCTCGCATCCACCAGTCCAAGGGATGGATAATCCGCATACGTCCGTAGATCACGCAGCGACGTCAGGTTGAACCGAATCGTACTGTTGTGTAGCGGGTGGAATGCGATCGCCCCGCCGTTCCGGACGGTATTCGTCAATCCGCTGACAATGCGCGCGGTATCATCCAACGCGTTAGCCGGCTTGAGATAGGTCAATCTTCGATCGTTGCCGCTCTCGTAGGTCGTCGTGAGATACAACTCCGTGGGTAGCATCGTGGCAAGCGAGGGAGCGACAGCCCGGATCAGATTGTATTCTAGGCCGACGCGTAGATCGTGAGCATGCCCATCCTCGTACTCGCTGCGCGCGTCCGCCGATGTGAATGTTCCCTGGAGACTCAGATTATTCAGCAGGGGTGCGAGTGTCCCGCCTTTTACGGGTGTTGCGCGCTTGACGCCGAAGGTGACCGACGTCGCCGCGCTTCGGGGAGTTCGAAGACCGGGTACGGCACTCGCGTCGATATCAGACTGCGTGAGGTACGTCGGGTCACTCGACGCACCGCTGTAATTGATCGTCACCGGGATCGAATAGCCGAGCGAGTGCGGAAGCAGCTTCTCCAGTCGGAAGGCGGCACTGATATCCATGGTGTTATCAGTGAGGTACGTCGGTTGGTCACCGAGCTGCCGGAAGTTTGGATCGCGACGCGTGAGGTTGAGGCGCACGTCGGCGAAATCGCTCGCTGTAATGCCAACGGCTACCTGACCGGCGAATCCGGCGGCATCCACGACACCGCCCAGGCGAATGTCGTCAACCCAGAGCTCCAGGGTATCGCTTGGCGTGATTGGGCGTGCGACCGCCGTGCCGGGAACACGCACCATGCCAACCGCGAGCTCCTGAACCGCCGCAAGGTTGGGGGGATTCACGCCGGGGTCGGTGGTGTACACCATGTATCCGTCGGCGCACGCGGCGTACAGCGCGCTCGTCGACGTGGTTGCCTGAAACGGAGTGTTAGCAATGAGTACGGAATCAGCGCCGGTGCATGTGTTGCGTCGCGATNNAAGTGCGATCAACTTGGTGAAGTCGACGCGAATCTCCGGGAGCCACGCGGTCGGACCGGTGCCGGTGCCGCTCAGAGTTGTGTGGTACATATAGAAATTCGTGGCGTCGTGCCCGAGCTTCACATAGAACTGCAATTCGCCATTGGGGCCCCAGCCCGCACTCACGCCACGGGCCCAGAGTCGCAGCTCCTTGTAGCCCATGAAATTCTTCTGGCCTTCCGGAAATCGGTAATAAGCCTCGGCGCGGTCGAACGGATTGAGACCGCCGGCGACAACACGGAGCGAGTGTTCATTAATGAGCACGCGCGAGGATGTGATCGGCGTTGTCTTGAGGTCAGGTTGGTTCCCCACCCCTACTGGCGAGTCGTAGTTGACTCCACTCGATACGCCGCGATCTTCGGTGCCAACAGTTCCGACCGTGACGAACCCGACATCGGCCTGTTCGCCGGCGATTCCGCGAACCGAGGCATCGTTGCGCTTGAGCCAGGGCGCACCGCTCAACCTGAGTCGATCGAGCGCAATCTGACTGAAGGCCGTGTCGGCGAGTCCCGATCCGGAGATCATGGTGATTCGCAATGCGCGCGCGCGACGAAGCAGTGGCGCGTTCAGCGTGTCATCGGGCGCGCGGAAGGGAATACGTACGAACACCCAGCATACCAACGGACCTGTGACCACCTCTCCTCGCCGTGCCGGACGCTGGATACACTTGCCGACGCGGTTGTACTTGCGATCGTCAGAAAGATCCACGACGAAGCGCCTGATCTGCTCCTGCTCGCGCTGCGCGCTCGTGAGATTGAGAACGTTGTCTCCGTCCAGATCTTCCTCGTCGAGGCGGCCGTTGCCCACCGTGCAATTGGTGCGGGTATCACCGAGTTGGTATAGTGCACCGTACTGATTGCGGCATATCTGAAACTTTTCATTGAACTGCGGCACTGGTTGTTGGCCGGGTATCGTATCTGCGATGACCACGACGCTGTCCGCAACATCGCCCGGCAAGCCATTGTCGTTGGCGTTTGCGTTGAAGGTGCGCGAGAATGCATCCCGTTCGCTGTCGAGGCGATCGAAGCCTGACAATTTACGACCCGTCATCATTGTATCACGCAGCGCGCGATTGACCGCATGAATTCGGATCGTGTCTGGCTGCAACGCGACTGAGTTTTCCGATATCTCTCCAACGTCCAGGACGAGGGTTGGGTTCCTGGAACGGCCGACTGCAGACGTGTCCACGAGTGCCCAGAATTCGATATTTTCCGTACGAGAAACGTCCGTGCCAGAGGGGCTGAGCGAAGTGCGAATGGAGCGCCATCGTCGACCGGCTTGCGTTACTCCGGTATTCCAGTGCGCGTTGCTGTTGGGATCGTCGCGCAAGCCAACCGAAAGAGGAAACATCGTCAACCACAGCAACTGCTCCGGCGCCGCAACACCCGCTCCGGAAAACGCGACCTCTGGATCAATCTTGTCGATCGTGAATTGCAGCTGCTTGCCGAGTGAGTCGCGCACGTTAGTCTGGTACGCCAGCTGCGTCGCACGATTGAGATCGAGCAAGTTCGCGCCGTAACGGGCGAGAACGTTGTGCGCAACAGCGGGCTGGCTGCTGAAATACCAGTATTGATCGCCGAGCAAGACGTCGAGACCACCGGCTTCCTCGAAGGATTCGAGATACGCTTGCTGTCCCGCACTCGGCTGCGGTTTGCTGGCGGCGAACTCACCGGCGAGGGATACGTGAGATGGGACGTCGGTGTGACCATACGGCAACCGCGATACGAGGCGCGTGAGCGGATCCGCGTCGAAGTTCATTACCGCGTTGATGCCACCTATGAGCGTGGACTGCGGCTCGAGACCGAGCAGCGGACGAGTATAGGTGCTCTTCTGCGATTGCGAGAGCGCCAGGATGTTGATCTGACCGTTGGTCAGTGGTATCTCGAGTGACGAGCCGAATATCGAAGTCGGAGTCTCGACAAACAGCGGGTTCTCCTCGAACTGGACCGTTACCTGTCGAGGTCGAGGAAATAGCGTGTCGGGGCGCGCGAAGTTGACGCGACCGAGATCGTAGTCGACCGAGTAGTCGCTTCCGCGCGCGAGCAGGACGTTGTCAACGAGAATGCGCTCGGAGTTTGGCCGCACCTGCACCGCTCCAAGCGCGAGCGTTCCGTTGGTACCATTGCCCTGGGCTTGATACCGCAGTCGGATGTGATACACCGCGCCTGGTCGTTGCGACGAGATGAGATAATCCGCTGGCGTAGTGTAAACCGTGTCGTTATGCGGATTCGCGGCTCCAGCCATCCCGTTGCTCGCAAAGGGACGAACTGAAGGAAAGACGAGAAACTGATCCCGGATCGTCGATGCACCAAAGGCGCCGACGCCGAGGGCGAAATCAGGATCGGTGGGGCGCGGCCAGAGACGATTTTCCACGTCGAAGGTGGAAGTGTTGGTGGGCTGCGCCAATCCGAAGAGTTGCAGGTAAGTTGCCGCACCCCCGGCGAGTGGCTTCTCCTGATCTGTTGCGTTTCCGGTTACAACCTTGACTGACACACTCTGTCGCACCACGTCGCTGCCACCAAGCCGGTATACCGAACGAATTTCGTGCCGGAATGCAGCGTCAGCCGGTTGGACGTTGGGATCCCACAGGAGATTCGCGAGCTGATCGTGCGTCGATGTGAACTCCAGGTCGGGTGTGCCACCGGTCGACACGAATGTGGTTTCTACGCCATTGATGCGAACGCGGTACGCGACGACGAGGCGTTCGTTATTGAGCGAGAGAGGACGAACGAGTGCGATCCAGAGTCGCGAAGGATCCGCGTAATAGTCCACGCCCTCACGAAGGAATTCGTACACCTGGCCCTTTTGCGAGCGCGGATCTCCAAGGATGCGGAACTGCGGACCATTGGGGTTGGGTGGCTGGCCACCGATCAGCAGGCGATACACGTACAGTCGAACCGGGCGCAGCGTGTCCGGAAGCGCGGAGGCCAGTCGCGTCATCTGCTGGCGGTTCAGGATATCGATATTTGGATAGCCCGTGAACAACTTTGGGTCGACCGTGAAGAAGAACCTACGCGGCTCGAACTGGTAGTCCTCAACTGTGCGATCAACCGCCTGAAGTACACGATCGCCAACGGTGAAGACGCGATCGCGCACGACGTTCCCCTTTTGCTGCGCGATAATCGAGCGGAGCTTGATGCCTTCGCCAAGATTGGCGACAGCCTGGACGCCATAGTTGCCACTTGGTATCGCGGCGGTGATGAAGCGGGACGGCGGTGGCTGAAAGGTGACGTTGCCGACTTCGAGCTTCTGCAGGAATTCGTTCGGCTTGCCTTCGAACGCTATCGAGATCGTGTTGGACGCGTCGAATTCACGCTGTGAATCGTAGTCGACGTTTACATGCACGCGTTCGGCGACAACGCCCGCGGAACGCAGCGCATACTGAAAATCCAGGGTTGGTTCAAATGCCGAATGACAGGTATTGGCCGCGAGGAAATAGGTGACACCCTGGCAGCGATTGGTTTCGTCCTTCTCGTTGCGGAACTCCAATCTCGAGTCAACCTGGATGCCGAGGTCGGCGTAGTCGCCAAACAGTTGTTCATTCCTAGCTGGCTCCCGAGCCTTACGCCGCTGTGCGTCTTCGGCGACCAGCGGCTGTGGTCTTCCGGTGGCGAAATTCTCAGCGGCGACCTGGCCCCAGACCGACTCCAGGATCGAACGACTGTTCAACTGGAAGGCTGTAGCCCGGGCGGCCTGGATCTGGGCTTCGGCCTCTCGATAGAGAGCGGCGTCGGTTCGGGTCTGGACAGTTGGGAGCTGGAGCGGGAGGGTGTCCTGGCCGATTCGCACTCGCAATCGCGACGGCGGGCGGGCTGTTGTGTCGCGGACCTGCGCGCTGAGCGGCGATGCGAGCGCCACCGCCGCCGCCAACGGCAATGCGATCGCGCGTGCGAGCAATAGTGCCGACGCGCGGGTCCGGCGCGCGCCCCGTGAGCCAGGGGACGCGTACTCTCGCCGGCACGCTCGCAAGGGGCGCCCGGGGGAGACCCACCCTGTAAATTTCACCCCGTGAAGATACTCTCCAGATACGTCCTCAAGGAGCACCTGGGGCCTCTCACATTTTCTCTAACTGCTCTCACATCGCTCCTACTGCTTAACTACATAGCGAAGCAGTTTGGAAACCTGGTCGGAAAGGGGATTCCCTGGACGGCGGTTGCGGAGTTTTTTCTTCTTTCGATTCCTTTCACCGTCGCCCTGACGTTGCCAATGGCGGTGTTGGTGGCGACCCTCCACGCCTTCAGCCGGTTGGCCGCCGAGAACGAAGTTACGGCGTTGAAGGCGAGTGGCGTGAACATGAGCCGCCTGATGACTCCGGTGCTGATCGCGGCGGCTGGGGTGACGGTGTTCATGGTCATCTTCAACGATCAGATTCTGCCACGGACCAACCATCAGCTGGCGGTTCTGCAATCGGATATCGCGCAGAAGAAACCGACTTTCGCGCTGCGCGAGCAGGTGATAAATGAAGTAAGCCCGGGAAAGCTATTCCTGCGAGCGAATCATCTGGATGAAGCGTCCAACCTGATGCGGGACGTGACGATCTACGATCTGAGTGATCCAACGCGACGTAGAACGATCTATGCGGACAGCGGGAACATGGCGCTCGCGAAGAATCAGAGCGATCTGCTAATGACGCTTTATCACGGCACGATGCAGGACGTGCCGGTAACGAATCCGTCGCAGTTGCAGCGATTGTTCTTCAACACTGATCTGGTAACGGTGAAAGGAGTTGCCAACCAGTTTCAGAAGTCGGACGACGCGCAGAGCAAGGGCAATCGCGAGATGTCCATTTGCGAAATGCAACACCAGGTCGCGCAAGGTCGTGCCGAATATATGAGAGCGCGCACGGATTTTCTGAAAGGACTCAAGATCGCACGCGACAGCGGGATTAAGCTCAGCTCGGACGTGTACACCACGGATACGCGCGTGCCGTCGAGCGTCTCACTGGGTGGCATCTACTGCGGTTTGTTGCGCAAGTTGGGAGTTCCGGCGCTGGCCGCGCAGTCGGCGCCACCGCCGGATCCGCCGCAAGGTTCGCCCCAAGGCTCGCTCCCGCAAGGTTCGCCGCAGGCGGGCGTGGCGACACCGCCGAGCGCGACGCAGCCGCAGGCGGGAGCAAAGCCGGGCGGGAACGCGTGGGCTGGCTCGCCTGTGGTGCAACCACCGGTTGCGGGCCGCATCACGGCAACGATTGCGCCGAGTTCCGGCGCGCAAATGACGCCCAGCATGCTTGAGGTAACGCGCATAAACATGGCGGACGCCCGGACACTCATCAACGGCGATGAGATCGAGATTCACAAGAAGTTTGCGCTGGCGGTCGCGTGCTTTGTGTTCGTGATGCTGGGAGCGCCGATCGCGCTGCGGTTTCCGCGTGGCGGAGTGGGACTTACGCTCGGTGTGAGCCTGTTCGTATTCGCGCTGTACTACATTGGACTGACCGCCGGTGCGGCGGTCGCGGCGCAGGGTCTGTTACCACCGGTGATTGCCATGTGGGCCGCCAACGTAATATTTGCCGCGGTAGCGCTGATACTATGGTGGCGTATGGGGAACGAAGGAAGCACGGCGCGGGGCGGCGACATGCGAGAAGTATTTAGCAACCTGCGCGAGTGGATCGCGCGGATGATGCGCGCTGCGCACCTGCTTCCCCAGCGCAGGACGGCAGCATGAGGATGAGCCGGATCATCAGCCCACTCGATCGGTACGTGTTCAGCGAATTCTGGCGAATTTTTGTTACCACAGCGCTGGGATTCCCGATGTTGGTGATCATCATCGACATCACTGAAAATCTCAATCTTTATCTTCAGCGCAATCTGCCCAAGTCGCAGATCGCGTTGAGCTACCTGTACTGGCTGCCGGACTCGATGTTCATGATCCTTCCGGCGGCTGTACTGTTCGCAACGGTCTTCTCGATCGGATCGATGACTCGATACTCTGAGATCACGGCTGCAAAGGCTTCGGGCATCTCATTCTATCGTTTCATAGCGCCAATATTTGCTGGTGCGCTGTTCGCGGTCGCACTGGGTCTGGTGTTGGGAGAGGTTGCGCCACACACTAACAAGCGACGACTCGAGTTGTTGCAAACGCAGAAATTTTCGAGCAGCACCGACAGGTTCAATTTCGCGTATGCTGGCGACGCTGGCCGGGTCTACAAGATTGGCGGGCTGCATCTGGCAACGAAGAAGGCGGACGGAGTGGAGATCGAGCGCAAGGGAAGCGGTCCGGATTACCCGTCGTACATCGCGACGTCAAATGCGGCTGCGTACACAGCGCGCGGATGGATGATGGGTCGCGGCACCATGCATATCATTACTGGCACCGCCAGCAACATCACCTTCATGTACGACTCGCTGTACGACAGGCAGTTTACGGAGAAACCGGAGCAGCTTACCGCGTCGCCAAAGGCGCCGGCGGAGATGGACTACGCTGAACTGGGGCGATTCATACGAGCAATGGAGCGTTCCGGGACCGATGTCAACGTGCTGCGTGTTGAGCGGATGCTCAAGATCGCCATCCCGGTGACCAGTCTCGTGATCCTGCTTTTCGGCGCGCCGCTTGCAACCAGTACCCAGCGCGGGGGAACGGCCTACGGAGTGGGCGTCAGCCTCGCGACCACAGTAATCTTCCTCATGTTGATTCAGTTGACGAAGGCCATCGGTGGCAAGGGACTCATTCCACCGGAGCTGGCGGCGTGGCTGCCAAGCATTCTGTTCGGCGTTATTGGTTTGACTCTCTTCAGCCGCGTGCGGACCTGAGTGCGGATAATAGACAAGGCTAGCGGGCCATTTTCACGCATCGGTGAGCGTGGGTATTTCGCCGCCGACATCGTGCGCGCATTGCCGGAGTGGCGCACCTACGGCGGCGAGACCATCCGGCAGATGCGCAACATCGGGGTCGATTCGATTCCGCTCACGATTATTGTCGCCGCGTTCATCGGTGCCGTGACAGCGTTCCAGACACGGTATCAATTATTTGGCGGCGTTCAGCTTTCGGTAGTTGGACTCATCTCGCGCCAGTCGATCATCCTGGAGCTCGGGCCATTGTTGACGGCGCTCGTTCTGACAGGCAGAGTTGGCGCCCGCATCACCGCTGAACTCGGAACGATGCGCGTGACGGAGCAGATAGATGCACTCGAAACGCTGGCGTACGACCCGATCGCGTATCTGGTTGTTCCGCGAATAATAGCGGCGATACTCATGCTTCCGATCCTGACGGTATTCGCCGATAGCGTCGGTGTTGGAACGGCGTTCCTCACGTCGATCCTCGCAACCGATATCCTTCCGTCTGACTTCATGGCGGGTTTGCAGCTCGCGTTCGCACCGTTCCAGATTGTCTACTCGCTGATCAAGGGAACGGTGTTCGGAGCGGCTATCGCGTTCTTCTGTTCATATGAAGGCTATAATGCGGATGCGGGTGCCGAGGGCGTGGGGCGCAGCACGGCAACCGCAGTCGTAATCACGTCGGTGGCGATACTGATACTCGACGCTCTCACCGCGGCGCTCCTGGCGCCATACCTGCAGGGCTGACCTCAGCTGACATTATGAAAAAGACTCGCGACGACATTCTGGTCGGTTTGGTAATTGTGACGGGGCTCGTGCTCGCCGTCGTTGGATCACTCTGGCTGGCGCGCGGTGGGCTTTCCAAGGGTTATCCGTTGTATGCGAGGTTCGCGTGGGGCGCCGGCCTCAAGACAGGCGCTCCAGTGTGGGTAAGTGGCGCCACGGTCGGCTACGTTTCCGACGTGAATTTTGAGCCGGACGGAACGCTCCTCACGGAGCTCCGGATCACGGGCTCTCAGCCAATCCCGAAGCAGAGCCCAGCGACGGTGGTGCCGAACGGAATATTCGGGGACGTTGCGGTGAACTTCACGCCGCTGCGCGCGGGCGCGAAATACGTGACAGGTGACACGGTGGTGAGCGGCGCTCCAACCGCCGGCATCGCGCAGCTAACGGCGAAGGCTGACTCCATCACAACATCGGTTACGGCACTCACCAGTGCAATGAACAAGGAGTTGATAGCCAATGGCGGCCTTGCAGATTTGCGATCGAGTCTTGCCGGGACCAATAAGCTCATCGCGCAATTGAGCGCGATCGCCGCCACGCAATCCACTCAGCTCAGCGCGACCATGGCGTCACTCCGGCGTGCCACCTCTGCCGTGGATTCGGCGAAGATCGATTCGACTCTGTCGAACCTCCGTGCGGCGAGCGGCAACATGACATCGTTGACGCGTTCACTCGACTCGACCGGACACGCACTCAACCAGATCGTCGCCAAGGTTGACAGTGGCAACGGATCGGCCGCCAAGCTGGTGAACGATCCGGCGCTTTACAATGACGTCCATGCGCTACTTGGCCGCATGGACAGCCTGGTGGCAGACATCAAGAAGAACCCGAAGCGCTACATCAACGTGAAGGTTTTCTAGAGGCTTCTGCCAGTCGCTGGTCCGTAACAAAAACAACGCGCGCCGGCACGGAATTCCGTGCGGGCGCGCGTTGTGTAAAAAGGAGCTGCTGTCTTAGAAGCTATACCGCAGCGATACCTGCATGCGATAGTTCGACGATGCGTTCTGTGCACTGAACGGCCGCAGGGTCGTGTCAAAGGTATAGACGCCCTGCGTTGAGCTGACACCATTGGTAACCGTGCCGAGCTTGTTGGCAGTCTGCGAGAGCAGGATGGTCGCGCTGCAGATCGAGCCGCAGGTCGCGTTCTGATCGGAGAACTGCTGACGGCCCCACTTGGGGTTCAACAGGTTGCCGAAATTGATGATGTCGAGACGCAGTGTTGCGTTCTGTGCATGGAACGCCTCGAGCGACTGTGCGACGCTTATGTCCACCTCGTTATTCCACGGATTGTGGCAGAGGTTACGACTAAGGAGCTTGCCGCGATTCTTGGCAAGACACGGGACGCTGTTGATGAACTTGTCCAGACCGGCCTGCTGCGCCGCAACGGAGTTCGCCTTCGTCGCGTCGTTGTAGCCAGTGAACAGGATCTCGTTCGGATCGCGCACATCCTTGGGAACGTACACGAGATCATTCTGCGAGTTGCCGTCCGCGTTGGCATCGCCGGCGCCTGAGCCTGAGCCTGAGCCGTACACGTAGTCGAACGGCGATCCAGACGAACCCTGATAGATGAACGAGATGTTCGTCCTGGTCGGGAGACTGTACGTTCCCGTTGCGACGATGTGATGCGGCTGCTCGTTCTTCGCGCGCGTAAGGCTCATGTCAGCCAGGCTGCCGGTCACATCTCGCTGATAACGGTAGTTGGAGCCGGCCGTGCTGCTTGTGATGCTTGCAACGTCGCGTGCCTGACTGTACGAGTAGGCGAGCGAGCCCTCGAAGCGATCCGTGAACGACTTCTGCACCGTTCCCGTCAAGCTCCAGGTGTAATCGCCGTGCGTGTTAGTCAGATCCAGCACCTGCTGGCGACCGCCGCAGTATCCGCATATGGCTACAGCGCGCCCGTCGGGCTTTCGGTGGACACCACGTTCTTGGCTCCGCAGGTCGGCTTCATGTGGACGTGGAGCCCGGGCATCACACTCGGCATCGACGCAGGGTTGCAGGTTCCGCTCGCCAGCCAATCCTCCAGCACGCTGCAGGCCACGGTGCCCACGGTCGCGCAGCCGTACGTGACTTCCGCCCGGCAAAGCGCAGA
>PLEG01000050.1 GCA_003136975.1 Gemmatimonadota bacterium
CGCGTCTTGCTCTTGTGCTCGAACTTCACGAAGCCGTCGATCAGCGCGTAGATCGTGTAATCGGAGCCGAGTCCGACATTACGGCCCGGGTGCCACTTGGTGCCGCACTGGCGAACGATGATGTTGCCCGCGACGACGCGCTCGCCGCCAAACTTCTTGACTCCGCGAAACTGCGCATTGCTATCGCGACCGTTGCGAGTGGATCCTACGCCCTTTTTATGTGCCATAGTTCTCTAAGCCTCAGGCGAGCGTGATGTCGCCGATCTTGATCTCGGTGAAGCCCTGACGATGTCCCTGCTTGCGCGCGTAGTTCTTACGACGCTTCTGCTTGAACACGATGATTTTCTCGCCGCGGCCGTGCTTGACGATCTCAGCGGCGACAGATGCGCCCTTGAGAGCCGGCACGCCGATGTGAGTCTTGTTCCCATCGCTGCCCAGTAGCACGTCGGAGAACGTGACTGAACTGCCGGCGTCGCCGACTAGCGTGGGAATTCGATAGGTCTTGCCGGACTCGACACTAAACTGCTTGCCGCCGGTTCGGATGATAGCGTATGGCATGAAAATCGATTGGTTTTGGTGCAGCCTTGAATTATAGCGAGGGGCGTAGGCGAACGGTAGTGGTGCGACATGGATGTTATAGGGGCTGCCATTCCTGGCCGTCCCTATAACTCCGGAGGTTTATACCACTGCGTACTGTTGCGTGACGTCGCGGCCCTGAGACTTCACAACTAACTTGAACTCGTCTGGTCTAAGTAATGGATCATCACGAACTTCCAAGGAGAACGTGGCCGACTTCTGGAGCTTCTGGACGAGGTCCCGCTCCTGCTCCAGAACATACATCGCGACCTCCGGATGCAACTTGACCAGCAGGTTGTCGCGACGACCCTCGAGCACCATGCGCCGCACCGACCGCTCCATGCGCCGAACTATCGTCTCCGGCGTGAACACCCGACCGCTTCCGTGACACGTTGGGCACGCCTCGGTCATGCTCTGATAGTGGCTCTGCCGAACCCGTTGGCGCGTCATCTCCACCAATCCCAGGTCGCTCACCGCGAATGCCTTGGTGCGGGCACGATCGCGCGACAGGTGGTTACGGATCTCCTGAAGCACCTTGTCGCGATTGGACTTGGTCTCCATGTCGATGAAATCCGTCACGATGATCCCGCCCACGTCGCGCAGCCGCAGCTGCCGCGCAACTTCCGCGGCCGCTTCCATGTTGGTGCGCAGGACCGTCTGCTCCGGGTCCTTCTTACCGGTGTACCGGCCTGAATTCACGTCGATCGAAACGAGTGCTTCGGTTGGCTCGATTATCAAGTAGCCACCCGAAGGCAGATCGCAACGACGCTTGAAGATGTCGCGGATTTCCGACTCGATCTCGAACTTGTCGAAAAGCGGTGGCTCCTCAGCGTGAAGCTTGACGCGCGGAATCAGATCCGGTGCGATGTCTTCGAGGTAATCAACTATTTCGTTGAAGACCTGCTTGGAATCCACCGTCAGCGAATCGACCTTCGCGCTGAACAGGTCGCGCACCAGCCCGCGCGTGAGTCCTGTTTCGCGATGGATGACCGCCGGTGCGCGCACGAAGCGCGTCTTCTTCTTGATCCGGCGCCACTGCGCGATCAGCGATTCCAGCTCACGCTTGAGCATGTCCGGAGTCACGTCTTCGCTGACAGTGCGCACTATCACTCCGCCCGATTTCTCGGGCAGAAATCCACGCACCATTTCCTTCAACCGCTGACGCTCGGCGCCCTGACCGATCTTTCGACTGACACCGACCTTGGTGCCACCGTCCGGGATGTACACCAGGAACCGACCGGCAAGAGAGATCTGCGCTGTAACGCGCGGACCCTTGGTCGATATCGGTTCCTTGGTCACCTGGACCAGGATGTCCTGGCCGCGCTTCAGCGTGTCCTGGATCGGTGGAACCTTGCCGCGACGCCCATTGCCGCCGTGCCCACCGTTGCCGGCACTGCCGCCGTTGCTTTGCGGCTGCTCGGTGTCGTCTTCGTCGTGATCGTCGGGATCGGAGTCGTCGTCCGAATCGTCGGCCAGGACGTCTGATGCGTGCAGGAAGGCGCTCTTCTCAGTACCGATGTTGACGAAGGCTGCCTGGATGCCGGGAAGGACCGCTTCGACCTTACCAACATAGATGTCGCCGATCATTCGGCGTGTATCTGGACGGTCGACCAGAAGCTCTACGAGCCGGTCGTCCTCCAGAATCGCGATGCGCGTTTCACGCGCAGCCGCGTTTATGAGGATTTCACGTTTCATTGTAGCCCACGCGGGTCCGGGATCGTGTTACAGGGTCCCAACCTCTGCGCAGTCCAAAAGAGAAATAGACTGGGGCGCCGAGATACACGACGCCAACATGCATAAAGCTACGTTCGGAGGGTCCGGAACGCCAGCCAAATCATTGCCAGAACATAAGTTAGGCCGGCTTTCCACTCACCGTGCTTCATATAAAGGGCTGGGTCGAACCGGTTTGTGGACCCCGGATCGCCGCGCCACGGAGCTGGACGGGGGAAAAAGAGCGGAACGTTGGTCGCGTAGCGCGAATAGGCGTCTGGAAAGCGCTCCGCGATGTTGGCGATCTCGCGCTGCATCGTGGGATAGTAGATCAGCATGAAGAACGCGACCACTGCGACCAACAGGCTCCAGTGGGCCGCGACCGCGAAGCCAGCGGCGATCAGAAAGCTTCCGAAGTACAGCGGATTTCGCGTGTGCGCGTAGGGCCCGCTCGTCGCGAGCTTCTCGTTCTTGCTGATGTGGCCAGACGCCCACGCGCGCGCCAGAACGCCGATCAGCGCGATGCCACCGCCCAGTGCCAGTGAACCCGCGGTTGGATGCGCGAAGATCACATAAGCGATTCCGAGCGCGAAGCCAAGCGGGATGCGGAGAGTCTTTGCGGTCTCTGAAAGCGTCATGCGCCGATCTCGCGCAGAATGTGGCGTCCAATGACGAGACGCTGGATCTCGGACGTGCCTTCGCCGATCTCGCAGATCTTCGCGTCGCGCATCATGCGCTCCACGGGATAGTCCTTGGTGTAGCCATAGCCACCGTGAATCTGGACCGCCTTGGTCGTGGCCCGCATCGCAAGCTCCGAGCAGAACAGCTTGGCCATCGCCGCTTCCTTTCCGAACGGCTTTCCGTTCTGAGCCAGCCACGCGGCGTGAAATACGAGATGCCGGCCGGCCTCGA
>PLEG01000048.1 GCA_003136975.1 Gemmatimonadota bacterium
CCCCCGCACGGCGACCCTCGCTTGTGCACCCAACGCTTGGGCTGTACGTTCGCGGGCACTCCCACTTCGGCATAGTGAACGAGTTCAAAGCTCTGGCACCAGTCGAAACTTTCGGCCAGGGTGCGCGTGGATTCAACGTGTATACTGGCACTGTGCATCACGCAGAGTTCGATCGCATTGTCACGCATGCCGACGGTGCCATCGGAATTCAGATCAGCCAACCGATCGGGCGCCTTGTTGTGCACCGCGGCATCGAGACGTTCGGTGGTACGGGGGACTCGCTCATCAAAGGCGTGATCGTATCGCTCTCTGCGATAGGACTGAGTGTCAAGGCTGGTGGATCCGCAAAAGAAATACAAATCGACGGCGGGATCACGACGAACGGTAAGGGGGTGGCCCCACTCGAGCTGCTTGGAACGATCGACACGCTACGAGTGAATGGCGGATTCAAGGGGGCTGGTGGCACGGGGGACTGATGGCGACATTTCCATGGAAGCCGTAGGTACGAGTGCCGCGCTAACAACACGCCACGCACGGATCTCGCCGACAGGACTCGTCTCCGAAGGTGATTCTGGTCCACAGCTTTTGCTTGGATTCCTGGATTCGGTGCTTCGTGGCGTTGGACAGGTGATGCTGCAGAACAACAGCTACGCCGGCCTCCTATTCCTGATTGGCATCTTCTACAACTCGACGCTCTTCGGAATGGCGGTCCTGGTCGGAACCGCCGCGAGCACCGCGACCGCCTGCTCCTTGGCGTTAACCGCTCGCAGGTGCGCGAAGGACTCTTCGGCTTCAATGGCGCCATCGTCGCCGTCGCGCTTCTCTATTTCCTTCAGCCCAACATGCTGGCCTGGAGTTACGTGGTACTCGCTTCCGCATGCACTACAGTAGTCATGGCCGCGCTGCTCAACGTCCTCGACACGTGGAAGATTCCAGCGCTCACAGCGCCGTTTGTGTTCACAACACTTTGCTTTGTTCTGGCGTGCGCGCGGTTTGGCAGGTTGCATTCTACGCATTTGCTACCAACGGCAGGGCTTCCAAGAGCGGCGACCGTCGAAGGGATTGTGACCATGTCAACGGTTGTGTATGGGCTCTTTAGCGGTGTGGCACAAGTTTTCTTTCAGGCTAACGTCATCACAGGAATCCTGTTCACGATCGGGCTCCTGATCAGCTCGCGGGTAGCGTGCGTCGCCGCTCTCCTTGGCTCATTAGCAGGACTGCTCGCCGGCTGGGGATTGGGCGCCGCCGAACCCGCGATCCGCGCCGGAGCTTTCGGGTTCAATTCCGTCCTCACCGCAATCGCGCTTGGGAGCGTGTTCTTCGTGCGCAACGCAGCCTCGACAGCTTACGAAAGCGACGTGAACAGCCGCCTTGGCAACGGCTCGAGCAAGATTCTGTTGCGCCATGACTTCTCCTCGTCCTGGTTGTCTTGTGTCCAGGAAACTCGCCCCACGATTGACGACCAGCCAAACTCTACTATAGGCAGGAGAACAAGTGGTATCTCATTTCCGTGCGGACGGCCGATACCGTAACGCTTCCGCCACATGCTTTGCCGCGATCCGCTCATCATTCGCTAGATCCGCAATCGTGCGCGCAACCTTCAGAACTCTGTGATACGCGCGCGCGGATAGCTCAAGAGCCGTTGCCGCCGAATGCAACAGCGTGCGCGCTTCCGAGTCGATTGGAGTGTGCCTATCAAGCCACCGACCCGGAACGTGAGCGTTGCATGTGACGCTACGCAGTGCTCGATACCGCGCGCGCTGAACGCACCGGGCATTCCCGACTCTTTCACGCATTACTGCGGAACCGTCACCGACCCCTGCATCCGCGCTCAGATCCCGCAGCGCAACCGCCCCCACCGAAACGTGCATATCGATCCGATCCGCGAGCGGCCCCGACATCCGCGCAGCATACTTTGCGACTTCACCAGGCCCGCAACTACACTTTCGTCCGGGCTCACCCGCTCTACCACACGGACACGGATTCGTCGCACCAACAAGTGTAAACCGCGCGGGAAAGCTCACCGACATCGCGGCGCGCGCAATGACAACCGTTGCGTCCTCGAGCGGTTGCCGCAATCCATCCAGCACTCCTCTAGGAAATTCCAACATTTCGTCCAGAAATAGAACGCCGTTGTGCGCCAGACTCACCTCACCAGGCCGCGGACTGCTTCCGCCACCAATGAGTCCGGCACCCGATATGGAATGGTGCGGCGCGCGGAACGGACGCGCGCCAAGTGTGATATCCTCGGACAATACTCCCGCCACCGAGTGAATCGCGATAACCTCGAGCGCCTCCTCCTCGCTCAGGTCCGGAAGGATCGTCGGCAGTCGTCGCGCCAGCATCGTCTTTCCCGCGCCAGGTGGGCCAATGAGTATGAGATTATGCGATCCAGCAGCCGCCACTTCGAGCGCACGCTTCGCGCTCTCCTGCCCGACCACGTCCGAGAAGTCAACTTCGTACACACGCGGTGCTGCGTGCAATTCTTTCGGCCGGCCAACCATGAGATCATCACCACGTAGTTGCAGCACCAGTTCGCGTAACGTTACCGGTGCCGCCAGCGAGATGTTGCTAACGCGACCTGCCTCCACGTGATTCGCTGGCGGTACAACTAGAACCGCGCCCGGCCACGCGCGACCAACATGACGAGCCACCGATAGCGAGCCTCGAATGTTGCGCACTGCTCCGTCAAGGCTCAACTCGCCAACGAATATTCGATTCTCGACGGTGCTCGGATCCAGCTGTCCAGTCGCAACCAGAATTCCCAACGCGATCGGCAGGTCGAATGCGCTTCCTTCTTTTCTCACGTCGGCGGGCGCAAGGTTCACCGTTATCCGTCGTGGTGGAAGCACAAATCCCGAATTGACGATGGCAGCGCCGACGCGTTCCCTGCTTTCCTTCACCGCCCCCACCGGCAAGCCGACGATAATCCACTGAGGTAACCCCTGTGCCGCATCCACTTCAACAGTTACATCATATGCGTCGATGCCAACGACGGCGGCCGACCTGATCGCTGCTAGCATGCGCTCTCCCTGATGCGATCAACCTTATTGATTTCAGAGGAAGAGCGCTGAATCGAATTCGCGCTCGGCGTGGCATTCACGATATGCGCCGGACGTCGGGACGCCTGCGGTATGAACACCAGGCCTCGATTACCTTAAATGATGACGCCGACCGCACCCGCCCGCGCCATGCGTGGCACTCTGCTCCGAACATTGCTCATGGCCGCACTCGCGGCTTGCCCGAGCAGTTTGATTGCTCAGCGACCACGAGCCCCAGTCGCGCAACCTGGTGCTCCCACTTCGTGGAGCACACTCTATCGCGCACACCGTTTTTTTGAGTTGCGCGATTCGGTCCAGAAATGGAAGGGACCGTCGTCGCCGGAAACGCGATTCTACATCGGCATTGTCGCAAGTGCATTCAACGATAACGACGGCGCCATCAACGCCCTCGCACCTCTGATCGACAGCGTACCGCGCGGATTCAACAC
>PLEG01000360.1 GCA_003136975.1 Gemmatimonadota bacterium
CCGAGCGCTGGAGTCGTGTCATCCGGTGAAAATTCCGCGCAGTTGAGACGGGCAGCTACATGACTGCCGAAGCCTTTCATGTCACGCGTACCAGCCTTGAGGCTACGCACGGTCGATTGCTCGATTGCGCGCCGTAGATGATTCTATTCCATTTCTTGCACGTTGTGCTGTTTAGAGGTGTTAGACACGGAGTTACCAACTGTTCAGCCCGTTCGCTCACCCTGGAGCGATAATAGTCGGCGTAGACAGAGAGTGATGAGCGGTCGGAGCTCGACTCAATGGCTTTCGGCGCTGGTAATACATAATCTGCAGCGACACCATTTTAGCATCCTCTACGTGCTCTTCCTTCGTCCTATGAGTCGGGGTAGAGTATAAGCCATAGACTCGCAGAAGCGTTCCAGCGGGAGCCCGTGGCGGATGTCGGCGACTCCCCTCCCGCTCACGGATCGGCACTGTCGCTCCAGTACGCGCGCGGACGATACACCAACAAGTCGGGCGGCTGTACTTAGGGAAACGCCGTTATCCGAAATTACTTCATACCTGCGGACCAATTGAAGAGCGGTCACCAAGCTGTGAATGGATCGGATGCCAACTCGATGCAATTGAATCGCCAGCGCATGTCGGCTCATGCTGCAGTAGCTGGTGAGCTGTCGGACAGACCATAAGTCGGCCTCACGCTGGTTTGCGGCGTGGATACCGGCGTGGGCAGTTGGTGGAAGTCCCGACAGCCTTGCTTCAAGAGCACGGAGCAATACCTCCCCACGCGCTGAGCGACCGCGGCNNCATCTTAGCGACGAAGGGTCGTCATTATAACCGAACGTCATAACCTGCACGGCAAGGTATTCCCCAAGTCGGATCGCGGCTGCAAGATACTCACGGGTCAGATACACATACAATACGGTGCCAACGTGTGCGTCCCGCAATGGCCATACTAACCGGCCAGGCTCATCTACAAGGGTTGGATCAAGGAGCGCAACGTCGGGCCAGCCTCGGCGCAACGCGTCAACGAGTTCTGATGTATGATCCCGCGTCGCAAGAGAAGCCGGCGGCAGCACGGCAGACCGAACACGCTGTAGTAGTCGTGGCGTAAGCATCGCAATAGCTTTCATCGCTCTCTTACGTTTTGGAATAGACGTCAATAGGACAATCGCACATTGCGCGCAATTGGCAGAATGCGACTAGCGCGCAAACTTATCGAAGTACCCCTGCGGATCGCTACTTCCGAGCGAATTCGGGCTGCGGCATCAAATCAAGAGCCACGTCAGGAGACAGGAGTGTAGCGATCTATACCGCTACCGCAGCGTGTGGGCCACCCCGTTCGGCTGCGATCAGATCCCGTACTTGATCGGCAATACGTGTGACGCGATGCGACATGGAGCGGCCATGATAAATAGTATTGGTCCGGACGGCGACCCGTCCATCATACGGCGGCATATCGCTGGCCTGTCCAATCTTCCTGATCTCGTCTTCCGCCTGGAAGCTGTATTGATGGAAGCTGTGGTGGCTCGCAAGCGATGCCGCTCGCTCAGCGGCTTTTCGCGCCTCTGGCACGTGTCCGAACCGAAGGTAGCCTTGTGCTTGAAAAAGATGGCTCAAGATCTGTTGACGTGGTCTCAGGGCTTCGTTAGTCAGTCGGTCGCGAGTCAATTCAAAAGCCGCCTCATCCTGTTGGTTCGCCGATATGAAGAGCAGGTTGATAAGCGCATGTACTCGAACGAGGCGCTCCGGAGCAGTATCGGCAACCAGCTTGAGAGCGTCGCAGGCCACGTCGGGCACGCCGTAATCGGACAAGAATTGCGCAATATCTACGAGAATCGGATATTGCGTTTCGCGATCCGTTTCAGCTAACGTGAGAGCGCGATACGCTAGTTGTATCGCGCGCTCGAACTGCCCGCTGGCGTTCGCTACGTTAGCTTGTGCTAGCACAACTCGGGGTACGATCTCCGGGCACGTGGCGTGTGCACGGCGCAGCGTCGCTGCCAGTTGCTTAGCTGCTCCTGGGATGTCCCCCTTAGTGACCTTGTTATTTGCCTCGCCGATGTGTGCCCGAAGCGCGAGGCTGAATGCACCTGCCTGACGTGCCAATGCGTATGCGTGCTGATACGATAGCGCAGAACTGCTCCAATCGGCGAGTGTGCGGTAACCAAACCCCAGAAGCAAATGGGCTTGTGCCGCCCAATAGTCTTCGCCATCCACCTCGGCATCAATTGCAACGATCAACAGGATCTCGATGGCCAGTTCCCACTCGTCACCATTGCTCAACGCCTTAGCGTACTGCAGCAGCGCTGCGTAAACGCCCTCTCGGCCAATGCCCCAACTGCCGCGACTTCCCCAGAAAGGAAGTACCGCTGCTACGGCTTGAATGGATTCCCATAAATCCGGATCTGTGTGCGCGTCCAGAGTTTCGGCTGCAAGAGTTTTCGCAAATTCGCGAAGCGGCTCAGCCTCGACCACATTTTCGAATGCACCGCTCCGCACAGACTCATATAGCTGAACGGCGTGTAGCCCTAAAGCCGTAGAACGAAACAGGTCGGACGATTCCAAGGCAGCCAGACGCTTTAAGAATGCTAGGCCAGTCATGGTACCATCTCTCCCATGGCGGCTAGCTGTCCTAAAGACCTGCCGGTCATCTCAGGGTGCGCCACCTGTTGAGCTAAGTTGGGTTTTCGCATGTCGTGAAAGGGTGAGTCATCTGGCTTGCACTTGTCAACGATCCCGCGGCATTCGGCGCTCCGAATAATTCGGCTTACCAAGATGTCGGCAGCCTTAGGCAGTGGAATGGGAGCTTGCCGTACGGCGACGACACCCGCTCCCAGAAGATCGAGGTACTGCTGGTCGAGAGTCCGCTGTGAGGCATATCCTAACGCTGCAGCAATGCGTTTGAACGACGTCCCAGTAGTGGTAACCGCACGGTATGAGCGAACAATCTTAGCGGCGGCGATCAGTAGGCGCGTGGATATAAAGCCGGCGCTTACTACGGAACGGTCCATCGTGCGACGCGGTACCCCGGTCCTCGACGCCAGGCCGGGTGAGCTAAGCGCGCCCGAGCCTGTTCGCAGCATAGCGATAACCACTTCGCGTAGCGGCGGAGCTAACCGGCCCAGCCATGGCGAGAGGGCAGTTACGAGCGCCCCGCCAAATTCAGGCCCCGGGATCGCTAGAAGCGCGCGCGCTAAGGCACTACGTTCGTCGGAGGTTCCCTGATACACGAACTGCGCGTGCGCATGGAGTGCCAAGACAACTGCACTTTGCATTGCGCCCAGCGTAAGTGACGTGTAAGCTAGCACGGGTTCTGAAAGTTCCGCGGCTACCTTCGAAAAAACCTCAGCCTCCGCGACTAAGAGGAGCGCAGGATCAACGATCACGCATGACTCCGTGTGTGATCGCATACGCGCTTCTAGCTCGGCGAAATCGGCAATCGCGACGACCGTGCCGAACGGCGTTGCCGTTGCCGTGACCCGCGCCAGTGCGGTCTTATTTACGAACGTAAGAAACTGCATCCATGTCCACCATGTGAAGGTGGTCTTTTTTCTACCGACTTGAGCAATCACTAGCTATGCCAGTGTGCAATAAGCAAAAAGGTATCATCTTATTGCGCCATCTGCTCGGCAATATTCGGCCACATTATGCGTTTTTTGGCCAATAATGGCAATATTTCGTGGGATAGGGAGCAATGCGCAGAATGGTGTAACGATTTCATGTAATAATCGCGTTACGCATGACTTGCTCTCAGTACGTGGCCGTACGCGGTTGCCAGCGATGCCGGCAACGTACTGACAAAGGATTGCTATTTGTGCGTCGTGTCCGGTGCGGCGCATATATCCCAACCGGAACTCCCACCTCCGCTACACACATCTTGGTGTGCTCGTGGTGATTGTGGCGCTGTAGCCTCTGCGCATGCTTGGAGCGTGGCAGTTGCAAGAGCACATGCGATGACAAGCCTGACGATCTGGCGCATTCATATCTCCTAGATAGGGTGCGCAAGCACATTACCCGGAAACGGCCGCTCTAAGCGATGCGATTTTGAGCCAACGCTATGCTATTTGTGGACACGCGACGCTCCAGTCCGAAGTCGGGGGGTTGACCTCAACGCAGGTGGCGAGGTGCTAGAATGCTCACTTTCGCGACTGTCGCCGTCTCTGGGTGCATCGAATCGGCTTGCATTCTCGAGTTTCCAATAACCGTATTGCCCGGCCAGTATGCGCTCGTGTAAGGGGTTGGGGCGTCGTCCCAGGTTGTGTCAATCGGCGGAGAGTTTGATGCGCGGCTATCGAGAAAACACGCTGCACATAATCATGGCACGCGAACGAATCTTTCCACTTGACGACTTGATAACCGATGGCCCGTCGGTTGTCGTCGCCCGCGTGCTGAATGACGACGTGAATGTATCCGTCGAGTTCACCCTGTTGCTGCCTGTCGCAAATTCGCCTCAGGCTAACGGTTAGCACCGAGCAAGCTGCCGCCCTACCATGACCGTCGCCTCTCTTGCACATCCGACATTAGCGATCAAGAATATGTGGTGAAGTGTTGGCCGCGAGAGCACGTCCCAATGCACTTCGTTGCTAGGTCAAAGTCCTCTTGGCCAAATATCGACTGAAGTGGCTCATAATTGCGATTTACAAATCGCGGACACGCCGTACACTTGTCGAAGCAGTCTGCACGAGTGCGAGTGCGGAGTAGTGTCTTCTCTTAATCGTATCTCTGTAGATGCTGCGATGCAGCGCCTCTACAATCACCGCCGTTGACAACGTTGCGCTGGCGCCAACAGCAAACCGGCAACATCGCTCCGCAGTTCGTTATTTGAATCTTGTGAATACTGGATCAGTGGTAGCACCGTCGTAGTTATGCGTGGTCTGCGCGAATCATTGACAGCAATAAGTACCACGAAGCCTGCATTGACCTATTGCACTTATTCCGTGTGAGGATAGCCTGATGTTCCTGCAAGACTCAGTCGCAGATCTACTGCGATGGGGACGATGTGCAACCGCGCATTATTCTCTGGAGTACTCCGTCTCTGACGTGTCAGGACTTCGGGCGCGTAGTGTCGCTCGACGCATTGGCTATGGTCCTCGGCGAGGCCAGCGGATGTACTCGACGAACAACGCGGTAACTGCTTGCGAGCTAGCATCTCGTTACGAAGACCTTTGTCAAATCACCACGGCTTACGGCGCCACCGCGACGCACACTAGCCGACAAATGACGGTGCTTATTTTCTCGTCGTTACCGAATGTGAACGAGATTGGCTATGCGCGTATTAACGGATCTGCGGCGATGCTCGCCTCGCGGCCAATGATCCTGCGTTGCGAGCACGCCTTAAACATCCCAGCCTCAAAGCAGGATGTCGAGAGCCGGAGCGGGTCAAAGGGCGACGAACCCCAAGCAGTTACGCTAGACACTCGGTCGACTCGACACTGTTACATCCCCAGCATTTCCGAGAACAATGCTCGGCTGCAACGCTTGCAGCTCTCGTCCGTCCAAACTAGCCCGGAGGAAACGGCGCCCTGAGGGCCTGCTCCCTCTGCAGCAAAAGTGCGGTTTTCGATGCTGCGTCCGTGAATTTCCATCCCATCGTTGACAGCAGATTGGTTATGCACCACACAGAGACTCCTTCCGCTCGTAGAAAGGCTACTACGTCCCGGAAGACCCATATCTATGCACTGGCCGGCTCTACCGTCGCTCTACTCGCTATACTCGTAGCGTGCTCAAGTGATTCCTCCCCAACGGAGGCACGGCCGACCCCATCCGCCGTACGGGCCTCCGTTACCGGACTCGCGGCTGCTGCGGTCGGCCAGGACGGTCAGATTCAGCTCGCCGCGCCTCCGGTTGGGCAGGAACGTGAGTTGACTGCGGCCGAAGCGCTTGCCTTCGCCACCGCATGGACACACGACTTTGCGCCGATCACTCGGCCATGGCTCGAAAAAACGCACGGCGCGCCGATCAATTTCAAAACGCTGCAGGGCTGCGGACGAGCGCTTTACGCGCGCAGTGCGTTCAACGCGCCGTCGCAGGACATTCCGGCCCCGTATCGACGCATTCATGGCCCATGGTGGTTGGTCACCTTTTGCGATGGCTTAGGGTCGCCATCTGTCAGCGTCGCAGTCTCCGCTTGGGCCACTGACCTCACGCTCCAAGCGGGGAAGCTCAGCTTTCCAAGAATCTCCGGTACGGAGTTCGTCGCCGTCGGGGTCCCACTCGGCCATGTTGGGGAATATCCGATGGCGCCTGAGGTTGCCGTTGAAGTCGGCGCACAGCAGACGGGCAAGCGTATCTCCAGCGTACCAGAGTTGATCACCCCTTTGCCTGGTGACGGCCCACCGCAACTCGCCCGGTGGCACCTGACCCTCGAGGCGCCGTCCAGTGTGCGCAGTAGCTCCGGCGTGCGTGCAGTCGATGAAGTATTTGTAAGCCCCACGCATATTGGCGACAGGGAGGTCGCGACCGCAGCAGCAGCGCCGGATCAGCCGACGACGATTGATTTGCATTGGACACCCGTTCCAACCGTCGGGGAGACGCATGCCGCGTATGCCGCGCGGGCTATCAATCAGACCACTAAGATGGTGCGCCGCGTGGACACGCCTGTTCGCGTCGAGCCCATCTCCGCTCAGGGGAACTGACCAGATGAAGATCCAGACTTCCTCCACGCTGGCGACGGCCGCAATCATCATGGGTTTGACGTTCTTTACGGCATGCGTTGATATGAGTGGTCCAACGCCGGTGATTCAGAAATGCGGTGTATCGGTCGACACTGATTTCCCATTCAGCGGCAGCATTAGTCTCGAGAAGCCAGCGCAGTGTCCGGTTGCTCTGACTGGGGTAATGCAGATACCTTATGCAGCGACGGTCACCCTGCCGATTGGCAGCGTCGCTTACGGCGCCTACCAAGTGATTACTACCACTTGGAGGGGCCAGGACGGAGGTTTCGTGACTTACCCTGTCTGGTCGCAGGGCGACGGTAGCTGGTTCATCAGCATCTCGGGGGACTACTACGCGGCGACTGGCGGGTTTGACGGAAACAACGGAGGCTATGACGATATTCGCAACGGCTTCTATCTCCCAAGTGGGAGTTGGACGTACGCCACCACGAGGGTTGGCTACCAGTACGGCGATGCTTTTAACAGTATCAGTACGACCCAGGACGTGCCCCCAAACCAAGCGTACCCCGTGTCGGCTACTAGTAATGATCCGCTGCTCGTCGGTCCGGTAACGTGGTCATGGTACGTCGACGGGACGCTCAACGGAACAACTTCAGATCCGCAGTTTAGCGTGATGGCTGGAGACCCGTTGACCCAGCAGCAAGTCCAGGTTGTGGCCACCGACGNNCCGACGTCAATGGTCACGCCGTTTCGGGACAGACTCAGGTGTTCGCAACCGCCGGTTGCGGCACCCAACTTATCTGTTAGCTCTGTTAGCGCGGCGTTGTGTCGCTAGTGTTGTCCTCCCTGCATTCGCCGAAGCGCCCGAGTACCAACTATGCTAGGACGCCTCGCAGATACGTCACGAGGCAGATGATGCTTGCTACTGGTGCCGCGATGCAGGGACGATGGTCGGTGGTGGAACGCGACAGATAGGGAATGTCGCTAATAAGTGGGTATGCACGCTTGGCGATTGTGTTTGAGAGACTGCTGACATGGTACGGAATTCTAAGTCGGATTCCCGGACCGCCAGACGCCGCTGCTAAAGTACGAATGGCGCTGGCGGTCCGAGTTGCACGAGTTGCACGAGTTG
>PLEG01000134.1 GCA_003136975.1 Gemmatimonadota bacterium
GCCGGCAAGATCGCCGGCCTCGATGTGCTCCGCATCATCAACGAGCCCACCGCGGCCGCGCTCGCGTACGGCCTCGATAAAAAGAAGGACGAGAAGGTTGCGGTGTTCGATCTCGGCGGCGGAACTTATGACATCTCCGTTCTCGAGCTCTACGACGTTGAAGGCTCGCGCCAGTTCGAAGTCAAGTCAACCAACGGCGACACTCACCTTGGCGGCGACGACTTCGATCAGCGTGTGATCGATTGGCTCGTCAGCGAGTTCAAGCGCGATCAGGCCATCGACCTTTCCAAGGATCCAATGGCGCTTCAGCGGTTGAAGGAAGCCGCTGAGAAGGCGAAGATGGAGCTCTCGACCACACAGTCGACCGACATCAACCTGCCTTTCATTACCGCAGACCAGTCGGGACCGAAGCATCTCAACTATTCGCTGACTCGCGCCAAGTTCGAGCAGCTCGTTGACGATCTCATCAAGCGCGTGATTCCGCCAATGCAGCAGGCGTTGAAGGACGCGGGCATGCAGCCGAGCGAGATCGACGAGGTTCTTCTCGTTGGTGGATCTACGCGCATTCCAAAGATCCAGGATGAGGTCAAGAAGTTTTTCGGCAAGGAGCCGAACAAGGGCGTGAATCCCGACGAAGTCGTCGCGATCGGCGCAGCAGTTCAGGGTGCGGTTCTCACCGGCGAGCAAAAGGATGTATTGCTCCTCGACGTGACACCGCTGTCACTCGGCATCGAGACACTCGGTGGCGTGATGACGGTCCTGATCCCGCGCAATACGACGATCCCGACCAAGAAGTCGGAAACGTTCTCGACCGCGGATGACAATCAGTCGACCGTTGAGATTCACGTGTTGCAGGGTGAGCGCGAGCTCGCCGTGTACAACAAGACGATCGGCAAATTCCAGCTCACGGGAATTCCACCCGCCGCGCGCGGCGTGCCGCAAGTTGAAGTCACGTTCGACATCGATGCGAACGGTATTCTCAACGTGACGGCCAAGGACAAGGCGACCGCCAAGGAGCAGAAGATCCGCATCGAGGCATCGAGCGGCTTGAGCGATTCCGAGATCGATCGCATGGTCAAGGATGCAGAGAAGAACGCGACTGAGGACAAGACGCGCCGCGAGCAGATCGACGCACGCAACCGTCTCGACTCACTCGCATACGAAGTCGAGAAGAACTCCAAGGAATGGGGCGACAAGCTCGGCGACGACATGCGCAAGCGTCTCGAGGAAGGCGTCGAGAAGGCGCGCACAGCACTGCGCGGCGACGACGTTGCGGCGATCAACGCCGCATCCGAAGAGCTGAGCAAACTGTACAGTGAAGCTGGCCAGGCGTTCTATCAGGCGCAGAACCAGACGGCGCAGCCCAGCGAGCCAGCAGCGGCGCCGGAAGCCGAGAAGCCAGTCGACGATAACGTGGTCGAAGCCGACTACGAGATCGTGGACGAAGCGAAGAAGTAACGATCGGCGTTTCACTGCGCGCACCAAGTACAACGGGGGGTCCTGCCATTCGCGGGACCTCCCGTTCTACGTGATGTACGGAATCAGACGTTTTTGAGCTGCCTCTATGTTCGAAAAGAACCGTACGGCTCCTGCGGTGTTTAAAATAGGAGGACGGCTACAGCCTGGTCCTTCCTGGATTCCTCTTTACCTTAAGTCGAATATGCGCCCCATATCATCGCGCGTCCGCTGGGGAACCGCGGTCGCGATAGCATTCGTCGGCGGGGTTGTCCTCGCCTCCGGCAAGGGCTGGACACACCTTGGCTTCGCCCAGGATAGTCCCACCTCCCTCACAGCTGCCAACGTCGCGCCCGGCGACGGGTTCGCCGCAATCGCCGACCGCGCCACTCCCGCAGTCGTGTCAATCCAGGTCGACACCAAGAGCCGCGCGGTGCCAACCAGAACGCACCAACAGATCCCTCCCGGGATGATCCCGCCCGGAATGGAGCAGTACTTCGACTTCGGCCAGCCACAGCAGCGTCCTTCGGTCCAGGAGGCCAGCGGATCGGGCTTCATCGTCACTAAGGACGGCTACATCCTCACCAACAATCACGTGATCACCGGAATGGACCACACGACAGTGGCCGATCGGATCAACGTGAAACTTCTCGACGGCCGAGTATTCACGGCAAAGGTGATCGGCAACGATCCCACCACGGACGTCGCTGTTCTCAAGATCGATGGCAGTAACCTCCCCACGATTCCGCTCGGCGACGACACCAAGGCTCGCGTCGGCGAGTGGGTGCTCGCGATCGGGAATCCGCTCGGCGTGCTCGACTTTACCGTTACCGCCGGCATCGTGAGCGCGAAGAATCGTTCGCTCCCCGGACTGCTTGGCAATGATCGTTACGCGATCTCCGACCTCATCCAGACCGACGCGGCGATCAATCCCGGTAACTCGGGCGGCCCAATGGTCAACACTCGCGGCGAGGTGATCGGCATCAACAACGCGATCGCGAGCGAGACCGGTTACTACGCGGGCTACGGATTCGCCGTTCCGATAACGCTCGCGAAAAAGGTGATGGATGACATCATCGCGCATGGCCACGTTCGTTTCGGAATTCTTGGTGTCGCCATAACCGAAGTTGACGTCGACGCTGCCGCGGTCGCCAAGCTCGACCACGTGTATGGCGTGCTGGTGCAGGGCTTCAATCCTGACAACGCCGACAATCCAGCACGCAAGGCAGGATTGCAGGAAGGCGACGTGATCGTAAGTGCGGATGGTCAGCCCGCCGATCGCGTCAGCTCGCTGCAGCGTGTCGTGCGCAATCACGCGCCGGGCGAGACAGTGCATCTCGAGTTCGTGCGCTATGGCAAGAAGATGACTGCGGACGTGAAGCTCGCTCCACGTCCGACTGACTCGACGACTGCTCGCGCGGTTGTAAGTCCCGCCGCAATCAATGGTGTCCCGGGCACCAAGCTCGGCGCCTCACTCGCCCCGCTTCCGCCAGCGGATCAGCGGCCGCCTGGTTTCCCGAATCACGGCGTGCTCGTTACCGACGTGGTGGGCCTCGGACCGTCATACGGCCCCGGTAAGCTCGCGGCGGGAATGGTGATCACGGAAGTGTTGTTCCCGACCCCACGCAGAACCATCAATTCGATCGCGGACCTTCAGTCGATCCTCGGCACGCTCAAGGCTGGCGATTACATCAGCCTCAACGTGGCGCAGCTAGTTGGGCGCGGCGATGCAATTAACAGCGTCGTGAACATTCGGCTGGGACAGTAGAATAGCTCGGCAGGTTATCTAAAAAGGCGAGTGCGGCCGGAAGCTTTCATCCCGGCCGCACTCGCCTGCTTATTTTCGTAGGATCGCGCGAGGATGGCGAAATTGGTAGACGCACCAGCCTTAGGAGCTGGCGGTTAACACCTTGGGGGTTCGAGTCCCCCTCCTCGCATTGAAATGGCCTCCATCCTGGGGCGTTTTGGTTCTTCGCTGGTAGTTAAATTCCAGCCATGGAGATCCAACTCACCCCCAAGACCACCACCGGCGTCGATCGCGCTGTTGAAGTGACGGTACCGGCCGCTGAAGTGGCCGCCGCTGAAGCCCAGACCACCAAGCGATACGCCTCGCAAGCTCGCCTCCCTGGCTTTCGTCCGGGAAAGGCGCCGGCAGCAGTTGTCCGCAAGAAATTCGCGGAAGCGATCCGCAACGAGACTATCGAATCAGTAGTGCGTGAGGCCTACAAGGAGATAGTCGAGAAGGACAACATCCAGGTCGCCTCCCAGCCGCACATTCACGATCTCAAGTTCGAGGAAGGCTCGCCGCTAACCTTCGAGTTTCATTACGAAGTGCGGCCCACCGTCGATCTGGCCCGTACCAACGGATTCAAGGTTCGCCGCGAGCCGGTGTCCGTCACCGACGAGCAGGTTCAGGACCAGATCGATCGCCTGCGTGACGAGCGCGCCGCATGGGCACCGGTCGAGACCAAGCCGATTGAAGGCGACATGGTGAGCGTCGGTCTCGCTGTTGCCGACGACGAAGGCAAGCTCGCGGAGCCACGCGACGTGTCGCTCGTGCTCGGCGATGGCAAGGCGATCGCGGGAATCGAGGAGCTCATCATGGAAGCAGCTCCCGGCGAGACTGTGGAACGCCATGTTCGCTGGCCGGAAGATTTCCCCGATGAGCCGCAGCGTGGCCAGACCAAGACCGTTCGCGCGACAGTTCATGAAGTGAAGCGTAAATCGCTGCCAGCGCTCGACGACGCCTTCGCGCGCGAGGTCGGCGACTTCGATTCCGCCGACGCGCTGCGCACCGCCGTGCGCGACGACATGCAGAAGTTCGCTGAGCGCGAGTCCGAAGCGCACGTGCGCCAGCATCTGATTGATGAAGTGATCGCGGCGAATCCGTTCGACGTGCCACGTAGCTGGGTCGGTCAGCTGGTGGACAATTACGCCGAGACTTACCAGATCCCGGTGGATCAGCGCGCACAGTTCGACACGGAGTTCGGACAGGTAGCCGAACGCCAGATCAAGCGCGACTTGATAGTTGACGCAGTCGCGGAGCAGGAGAAATTGACCGCGAGCGAGCGGGATCTCGATGACCGGATCGCGGAACAGGCCACCGAGCGTGGCGTCGAGCCAGGTCAGTTGTACGCAGCGTTGGAAAAAAGTGGTCGCTTGAAAGACCTCGAGCGGACCATCACCGAAGACAAAGTGTTTAAGTGGTTGGTTGATAGAAACGACATCGTGAACGAGGCCTAGCAATGCCGATTTACGCACCATACGTGATCGAGCGCTCTTCTCGTGGAGAGCGCACCTACGACGTCTTCTCGCGTCTTCTCATGGACCGCATCGTGTTTCTCGGAACACCGGTCACTGACGACGTTGCGAACGTCATCATCGCGCAGCTCCTGTTTCTGGAATCCGACAACCAGGACCGCGACATCCACATGTACATCAACTCGCCCGGCGGCTCCGTATCGGCTGGCATGGCGATCTACGATACGATGCAGTACCTGAAGAGTCCCGTGAACACCACGTGCATGGGAATGGCCGCGAGCATGGGCGCATTTCTGCTCATGGCCGGTCGCAAGGGCAAGCGGTTCGCATTGCCACACGCGCGAATCATGATCCACCAGCCCTCGCAGAACGGCGGGGGCGGATCTGCGTCCGACATCGAGATTCAGGCAAAGGAAATTCTCTTCCTGCGCGAGAAGCTCAATTCATTGATGTCCAAGCACACCGGTCAGCCACTCGAGCGCATCGAGCGCGACACGGACCGCGATCGGTTCCTCTCAGCGGAAGAGGCCAAGGATTACGGGTTGATCGACCAGGTGATAACGCACCGCGGCGAGATGGTCGAGGTTTCGAGCCAGCCGCAAGTTACGGTGTAGCGATAGCGGCAGGTGACTGAACTGTCGTCGAAGGGTATCGGCTTGTGAATTAATTCACAAGCCGATACCCTTATAAGAACTGTTGACCGCGCCTTCCCCGCGTATTTGCTTTCAAACAGATATGTCCACCGATAAACACCTACGCTGCTCATTCTGCGGTAAGTCCAAGGACTCCGTCCGGAAATTCATCTCCGGCCCGTCCGTGTACATCTGCAATGAGTGCATCGCGCTTTGCAATGAGATCCTGCAGGAGGATGAAGAGCGCGAGGTAGCTGACGCGATAACTCAGGTCCCCTCACCGCAGGAGATCAAGGACGTACTGGATC
>PLEG01000143.1 GCA_003136975.1 Gemmatimonadota bacterium
CTGCACGGACTTCCCTTCTTCAACGGCGCCGATCGCGAGAATTCCAGCCTCGGGCGGGTTGATAATCGCCGTGAACTGGTCGATTCCGAACATCCCGAGATTTGACACGGAAAACGTCGAGCCCGTGTACTCTTCCGGCTTGAGCCTGCGCTCGCGAGCGCGACCTGCCAGCTCGCGCGCCTCAGTCGCGATATCCGCGAGTCCCTTTTCGTTTGCGTCGAAGATGACCGGAGTTATCAATCCATCCGGTACCGCAACGGCCATTCCGATGTGAACGCGGTTGAACTGGCGGATCGCGTCTCCGGTCCAGTGCGCGTTGACTTCCGGATGCTGCGCCAGTGCGGTCGCTGTCGCCTTTATCAGAATATCGTTGAACGATACCTTGTACTCCGCGCCTTGCTGGATCATCGCTTCGCGCAACTCAGCGACGCGAGTCATGTCGAATTCCGCGGTCAGATAGAACGTGGGGATAGGCCCAATCGATTCGCCGAGCCGCTTGGCGATGGTCTTCCGCATTTGTGTCAGCGGAATATCCTGATAATCACCGACGCGTGCAGGACGCTGCGCGACCGGCTGCGGCGTGGTGCGAGCCTGTTCTATGTCGCGCTTGACGATACGTCCACCCGGACCGGAACCACTGACCGCGCCCAGATCCACGCCTCGCTCCGATGCGAGGCGGCGTGCGAGGGGCGATGAGCGCGGACGTTCCGCCGACGATGAGCTCGCGCCATTGCCTTCCGCAACGTGTGCGGCCGTGTCGATGCGCTGCGGGCCGCGCCGCTCGCGCTCCTGTGGCGGAGTCGAGGCTTCACCCTGCGATTGCCGCGGTCCTTCGGGAATTGACGTCACTCCCTCGAACTCCTTCGCCTTTGCGATAACATCGCCGGCATCGGCGATCTTGCCCACGGGCTGCGGAGTCGTGTCGGACGGAACCGGAGTTGGGCCCGCGCCCTTGAGTAGCGCGCTGATATCCTCGTCGGGCGCGGCAACGACGCCGAGCAGTGTTCCAACCGCCGACGAATCGCCTTCGTTCGCGAGCCGCTTGCGCAACACTCCATCGCCACGCGCGACGAGCTCCATGACCGCCTTGTCCGTCTCGACCTCGGCGAGAACGTCGCCACTCTTCACCGGATCGCCTTCGTTCTTCAGCCACTTCACGAGGCGTCCCTCTTCCATCGTGGGTGACAGAGCTTCCATCAATACTTTCGTCGCCATGATCTTCTAATCCTCGAGGTACATGACGCGCTTCACCGCCGCGATAGTCTTGGCAGCGTCCGGCTTCGCGAGCTTTTCCAGATTCTTCGCGTACGGCATCGGTACGTCCGCCTGATGCACGCGCACCACCGGCGCGTCGAGATCATCGAAGCATTCGCGTTGGATGTAGTCCACCACCTGCGCGCCAATGCCACACACTTCCCATCCTTCTTCGACTACGACGGCGCGATTGGTCTTCGCCACCGAAGTCGCGATCGCTTCCACGTCCATGGGGCGCACAGTGCGAAGATCCAGCACATCGACGTTAACGCCCTGCTTCGCGAGCTGGTCGGCGGCCTGCAAGGCCACAAGCACCATCTTGCCAAAGCACACGATCGTGCAGTGATCACCTTCGCGTTTGAGTTCAGCCTTGCCGATCGGCACGATGAGATCTGGATTGTCGTCGACCTCTCCCTTCGTGTTGTAGAGCATCTCGCCCTCGAGCACGATCACCGGATTGTCGTCGCGGATCGCAGCCTTGAGCAAGCCCTTTGCGTCGGCGGGCGTTCCCGGAGACACGACCTTGAGTCCCGGAATGTGTGCGAACCAGCTGTCCCACGCCTGCGAGTGCTGTGCACCCAATTGTAGCGCCGAACCGTTCGGTCCACGGAACACCATCGGCATCTTGTACTGCCCATTGGACATGTACAGCATCTTTGCGGCTGCGTTCACAACCTGATCGATCGCAAGAAGAGCAAAGTTCCAGGTCATGAACTCGATCACCGGACGCAAGCCTACCATCGCTGCGCCCACACCGACACCGGCAAATCCTAGCTCGGTGATTGGTGTATCGACAATACGTTTGGGGCCGAACTCGTCAAGCAGTCCGCGCGAGACTTTATACGCGCCGTTATACTCGGCGACTTCCTCGCCCATGAGGAATACTGACTCGTCGCGCTTCAATTCTTCGCGTAACGCCTGATTGAGGGCGTCGCGGTATGTCATCACCGTCATCGTGATGCCCCCGCGAGCGCTGGCTCATTCGTCGCGCCAACGGTCGATTCGTCGCTCAGGACGTGTGTGAACAGTTCCTCTGGTGCGGGCTCGGGAGCTGCGTCAGCAAAGTCCCACGAATCCTGCGCCGCGGCTTTCGCCTCGTCATCCATTTTCTTGTAGTCGTCCTCAGTGAGCATTCCGTCGCTCAGCATTTTCTTTTTCAGTAGCGCGATTGGATCACGCTGCATGCTCTGATCCAACTCTTCCTTGGACCGGTACGTCCCGCTTGCCGCATCCGACATGGAGTGACCCATGAAGCGCGTCGTGCGCACTTCCACCAGTGTTGGGCGATGTTCCTTGCGAGCGCGCTCGACCGCGACGCCGATCTCATCGTGGACGGCGAATACGTCCTGTCCATCCACCGACGTGCCGATCATCGCGTACGCTTCCGCGCGCTTCACGACGTCCTGCTGCGCGGTAGAGCGTGCGATCGCCGTTCCCATTCCGTAACGATTGTTCTCGATGATGAACACAACGGGGAGATTCCATAGCGACGCCATGTTCAGCGCCTCATGGAACGCACCGATGTTCACCGCTGCCTCGCCGAAGAAGCAGACGCACACCTGGTCGCCGCCGCGATACGAGATCGCGAATCCGACACCCGTCGCAATCGGAATGTGGCCGCCAACTATTCCGTGTCCGCCGAGGAAATTCAACTTTTGGTTGAAGAGGTGCATCGAGCCACCCTTGCCGCCGGAACAACCTGCCGCGCGGCCGAACAACTCAGCCATCACCTCGCGCGGCGTCATTCCGCGGGCCAGCGCGAGTCCGTGGTCGCGGTATGCGGTTATCAGGTAGTCGTCGGCGCGCAACAACGACAATGTCCCGGTAGATACTGCTTCCTGACCGATGTATAAGTGACAGAAGCCACCGATCTTTCCGATCGCGTAGGCCTCCGCGCATTTTTCCTCGAAGCGACGCTGCGCCAGCATGGAGTGCAAATAGCCGATAGCGGTATCGCGCGCGCTTGCCGTTAATGGAGTAGCCGGACTTGATGTGTTTTTCTTAGCCATAACGTTTATACGTGCAAGTGGTGCCGGAAGCTGCGACTGTGGGACCGCAAATCGCGAAGCTCGTGGTTGTCGTGCCGCGCAAATGTGGATGTATCTGACGCGCGGCGTGGATGTAGTTGCAGCTCAGCTCACTCCCGCCGCTTGAACCTGCTCCCAAGCGTGGTAGCTGCTGCGCACCAGCGGGCCCGATTCGACGTGTCTGAAACCCAGAGACATGCCGATTTCGTACAGCTGGCGAAATTCCGCTGGCGTAACGTATCGATCCATTGGAATGTGACTCTCGGAGGGACGCAGATATTGACCGAGCGTGAGAATGTCGACGTCCACCTCGCGTAGGTCTCGCATCACCAACTCGACCTCTTCAAGCGTCTCGCCCATGCCGAGGATCATTCCGGACTTGGTCGGAATATTCGGAGCCAGCTCCTTTGCCGTCCGGAATATCTCCATGACGCGGGGGTAACGCCCGCCCGGCCGGCACTTCTTGTACAGGCGCGGGACAGTCTCAGTGTTGTGGTTGTAGATGTCGGGTCCAGCTTCGAGCACCGTTGCGATGCTGTCGCGGTTGCCCTGAAAGTCGGGCACCAACACCTCCACTGAACATTCCGGTAGCTGTTGCTTTATCTGGCGGATCGTCTCGGCGAATATGTACGCGCCAAAGTCGGGAAGATCGTCCCGATCCACTGATGTAATCACCGCGTGCCGTAGCCGAAGTTCGGCCACTGCCTCGCCGACCCGCGCAGGCTCGGCGATGTCGTAAGCCGGCGGCCGGCCGTGCGCGACGGCGCAGTAGGCGCAGTTACGCGTGCAGACGTCGCCCAGGATCATGAAGGTCGCGGTGCCATGCTCCCAGCACTCGCCGATATTGGGACAATGGGCTTCCTCGCAGACGGTATGCAGGTTG
>PLEG01000166.1 GCA_003136975.1 Gemmatimonadota bacterium
GGATTACAAGATCTGCGGCTTCGGCGGTCACGCCACCTCCATGACCGGCGAGTGCTATCCCCACCGTGGCGGCGCTGAGTGCGGGCGCATCATTGGTGCCATCACCGACCATCAGCACACGCTCGCCCTTCGCGGTGAGTTCGTTCACGGCATTTACCTTGTCTACCGGTAGCATGTCTCCACGAACTTCAGTAATGCCAAGTGAAGAGGCAATTGCTCTGGTGTGGTCGTCATGATCACCAGAGAGCAATAGTGTGCGCCGAACGCCGAGCGTGTTGAGATCGGCGAGTATCTGCGGAATATCGCTGCGCAACTGTTCATCGTACAGCGCGATTCCCGCAAAGCGTCCGTTGATGGCGATATATGCCTTGAGACCCACCGCGAGATCCGCTGGAATGACGTTATTGGCCTCTACCGTAAGCTGTTCGGCGACATAGCCGTGGGATCCTACCGCGACCGTATCGCTACCAACCAATCCGGTGACACCCCGTCCAGGCGACTCGACTACTTCCCGAACCGGAGGAAGCGTCTCGTTCTCCGCCATGGCGGCATCCACGAGCGTGCGGGCCAGCAGATGACCAGCGCCTTGCTCCACGGCGCCCGCCAGACGTAACACCTCTTCGCGAGTAAACGGAGCGCGCGGGACGACATCGCGTACGATGGGCTTGCCCACAGTGAGCGTGCCAGTCTTGTCGAGGACCGCGACATTTGCTTCGGCAAGACGCTCGATCGCTGCACCGTTACGTACTATGATCTGGCGGCGCGCAGCTCGATTGATGCCCCCAATGATCGCGATTGGCGGCGCGAGGATGAGCGGGCACGGTGTGGCGACAACGAGCACAGCAAGAAAGCGCTGATAATCTCCAGAAGTGACGGCGGCGATGACAGCCACCGACAGCGTGATTGGCGTGAACCACACGGCATAGCGATCCGCCATACGCTGGAATGGAGCCTTGGTCGCGAGCGCGGAGCGTACCAACTGCACTATTCGTTCGTACTGACTCGCCTGTGCAATGGCGGTGGCGCGCATCGTGATCAGGCGATCGCCGTTGATACTGCCGCTGCTCACGTTGGCGCCTGGTTCGACAACCAGCGGCATGGATTCACCAGTGAGCATGGACGTGTTGAGCTCCGTCCTTCCCTCCACCACCAGTCCGTCGCAGGGAACTAGCTCACCCGGCCGAATGACGACAACGTCGCCTACCAGTACTTCGTCGGCACGCAAATCGACGATCTCGCCGTCGCGCAGTACGTGCGCTGATTTGGGCCGATCAGCCTCGAGCTGCTGAACCGCCCTGGACGCGCGACCTTCCGCGTAGCGCTCCAGAGCTTCACCGCCCGTCTGCATCACGACCACGATCAGGCCCGCGAGCGGTTGATTCATCACCACAGCCGTAACGATCGCGAGCGTCGCGACCACATCGGACGCCCAGTGTCCTTGTAACGCACCGCGGATCGTGCGCGTAACCACTGCCACGCCACCAATAACGAGAGCCGTGAGCCAGATCCGATCGGCCCATACCGGCGAGTTCAGCAGCCATGCCGCTGCGCCGGCGGCTGTGGCGGCTGTGCCGAACCCCGGAATCAGCGCAGGGTGTTTGGCCAGGCTGCGGACTCCCCGCGAGTCACTCCCGAGTGAGCTGGTCACTCGTCTATTGCTCGACCTCCACGTGACCCATCATTCCCAGGGCCGCGTGTGGATCGCACTGGAAAAAGTACTTCCCAGGGGCAAGGTTGACGGGAATGTCGAGCGTCTGGTTCGGGAGTTGCAGGAGGTCACTTACGGGCGGAAGGTTGGTTTTTCCGGGATTGGAATCCGGGAGAAAATGGACGCTATGCACGCCGCTCTTCAACGTGAAGCGGATTATGTCGCCGCGATGCACCTCGAAATTCGCTGGCTTGAAGTAGTTGCCTTGCGCGTCGCTATTCAGTTCAACGACCACAATCTTTCCGGTCGGTGTTGCAACGGGGCCACTGGCCGAAGTTCCAGCCGTTGCGCTGGGAGCCGATGGCGTCTGGTCATTGGAAGTCTCGGTCTCCTTGCCACCGCAGGCGACTGCAAGCACGGAGACGGCGATGAAGCTAAGAATGTTGCGAGAGTATTTCACTATTCCGCCTTGAGAGTTGTTTGGTGATGGATGGATGTAGCGTGGATGTAGCGTGGATGTCGTGTGGATGTCACTCGTCTATCAGAAATCCTTCCGCTGGAACACGCGCACACCCAGTGCAACCGGAGCTGACACCCAGAACGTGAGTGCAGCGACGATGATGGCGATGCCGACAGTGCCGCCAAAGAACTTCAGAAACACGGCACCGGTATAGCCCATCATTGCAGCTCCGTCAAACCGCAGGAGCAGGCCGACCCTGGCGATGTCGATCGGGTTGGCCATCATCATCACGAGCGTCGCGTGCTCGAGCGGATAGTCAGACAGCACCGCGAGCACAAAGAGTACGAAGCCGTCGTACACTACGGTGAGGAGTAGCCACACAGCGATGGCTGTCCCCAACCCACGCAACCTGTCCTCGCATCGTACCGCGATCAATGTGGCGATTGCGGTGAATACGCACGTCAGCACGATTCCAGCCGTCAGAAGCGCGATCAGTGTTCCCCATGCCGCTGCATCGGCCCCATGCAGCGCGAACGGCACGCTGAGCCCCACTACACACTCGAGAACGAGCGGGAGCGTCAGGCCGAGATAAAGGCCGCCGTACGTCTGGCGCCGGTTCACCGGCTGCGCCAGCAGTAGCTCGATGAACTCGCGCGCGTTGTACAGATACACGGTTCCAAACACTATCGCGATCAACGGCACCACAAAGAGTACGACGCTCACAAGGCTCAGCTGCGCCTTTACCGGATCACCGCTGAAGCGCAGCAGGCCATCCGTGACCAGCGCGAAGAAGATCGCATATGCAATCAGCCAACGACTTCGCACCGCGTCGCGCGCCTGATATTTCAACACCTTCATGATTGTGTTCATGCTGCTGCCTTGACCCATCCGCGGGTCATCATCGTCGCAACCGCGCGTTCCAGCGTGATCTGACTCGTGATTCGCTTGAGCTCATCGAGCGTTCCAACGAATGCCGCGCGCCCCTCGAGCATGAATGCAACGTCCTCTGCCAGCTCCTCCAGCTCGTTCATGATGTGCGATGTCACCATCACAGTCTTACCAGCTCCCCGCTCCGCGAGAATCTTGTCCTTGAGAATGCTGCTGGAAAGTGGGTCGAGGCCGGCGGTCGGTTCATCGAGAATTAAGAGCTCAGGCGAGAACAGAAATGCCATTGCCGCGTTCACCTTTTGCCTCGTCCCCCCAGACAGAACCCTGAGCGGCTTCTGCAGCGCTTCTTCCAGAGCGAAGCAATCGATGAGCTCGGTGTCCAACTGCGCGCCTGGCCCGCGAAGGTCTTTCAGCATCGCGATCAGTTCCGCGCCGGTGAGATTTTCAGGAAAACGCGCGATCTGGGGCATGTATCCGATACGCGAGCGGTAAGCGTCGCCACCGATGACGTTCACTCCGTCGAGCAGAATGTGCCCAGCATCCGGACGTGTGAGGCCAAGCACCGATTTTATGAGTGTCGTCTTGCCGGCACCGTTCGGGCCGACGATCGCGATCACTCTCCCGGAGCGGACAACGAGATCGACCGAGCTGAGAACATCCAGAGCGCCGAACCGTTTCGACAGGTCCGTTATTTGTATCATAGCCTTATTCATTTGACCCACCGCATTGCGGGAGCAGAGTCTGCCAGCGTTTCGGGCGTGAGCGCGGGGAACACACGCTCCGCCGCGTCCATCAGTACCAGGAAGTTGCTGCGCAGAAGAATCAGGGACGGTTCGTACCGCGCGACAATTACGGATGCCAGTCGCACCGGACGGTGCGGCACGTCGCCGCTGCCGTCATGGTTGAGGTCGTAGCCTTCGTATCCCGACCAATAATTGCCCCTAAACGTGGTCGTGGTCGACTGGCTATTCGTACTCACGTCGAATGTATTTCCGGCGAAGTTGTTACCGATGAACACCGCGTCCTCGGTGCTGGACTGGAGCTTCAGTGCCCATCCATTGCTCAGAAACGTGTTGTGGCGAGCATTTAGCCGAGCCGCACCGTCGGCATAGAGCCCCGTTGTATTATGCGAAAAGACGTTGTCCAGTAGCTCGCTGTCGGAGATCTCTTTCAGCAGCAGACCGTAGGCGGATGAGCCTCGGTTGTCTGCGAAGCGATTGCCCACCATCCGGACGTGATGTGTGTACATGACCGCGACACCGGCACCATTATGCCGAAAGGTGTTCTGTTCGTAGTCGCAACTGTCGGAGTACATGAAGTGAAGCCCGTAGCGGAGGTTATCTTCGCTCACGTTGCCGCGGACATGTGCCTCGCGCACGAACTCGAAGTAGATGCCGTCGCGATGGCCTGTTATCTGATTGCCGACGATCGTGATTTCACGCGAATGCCAGAGGTGAATTCCGTTGCCGGACATCGCATCGCGCAAGCGGGTTGCTCGCAACACGTTGCGCTCAACGGTGCAGTGCTCGGCCTCCTGCAGGTAGATGCCGAAAAAAGCGTTGTCGATCCGATTATCCGCGATGACGCAATCGCGTGCCCGAATAACTTTGATCGCCGCAAGATCCTCGGTAAACGCAATTCCGACATTTCGGAATTGCAGGCCGCGGACCGTGACGCTATCGGCCGTCACAGTCATGATCTGCCGCTTGCTCTCGCCGTCGAGGACCGGATAGCGTTCACCGATGATAACGACCGGAATTGACACGACGATCGTGGCGTCCCTGTATGTGCCCGGATGGACGATGATCGTCCCACCTCGCGCAACGATGGCAAGCGCTTCGCGAATGCTCCGTATCGGTCCGTTGACCGACACGTTCACCACGATGGGCGCCGTCCGTACCTTCGAGGGTGCGTTCCGTGTTGACGCCATCGCCGGCATGGACCATAGCATCGCCAGGATGCCCAGCGCGATGGTGCCGGACCAGTGGCGTTCGAAGTTACGGGTGCGCATGGAGACTGGTCCTCAAT
>PLEG01000129.1 GCA_003136975.1 Gemmatimonadota bacterium
TTCGTAATAGTGCTTGTAGCCGAGTACGAAGTTGATGCCGCCCAATCCTGCAATGATGCCCGATACAGTCATCGCGCTGAACAACACCCGGCCAACCGAGATGCCGCCATACTCAGCGGCATCTGACTGCAATCCAACCGCACGAAGCTCGTAGCCACCACGCGTACGGAACATGTAGTACCACATCGCGACCGCGGTGACAATTACGACGATCACCGAGAGATTGGCGGCGGAGCCGTGGAATGCCGGTAGGAGCGCGCTCAACCGCGAGATCGCGCCGGCGTGAATCTCCGGTGTGTGCAGCGTTTCGGGTACTCTCAATTTCGTCGCGATGAACCAGTTGAGAAGCGCGAGCACGACGAAGTTGAGCATGATGGTAGTGATGACTTCATGCGCGCCAAACCGTACGCGTAGATATCCCGGCACCGCGCCGACAACACCACCCGCGGCGGCCGCGCCGAGGCAGCCGAGTAGAATTGCGAGTATGGCGGGAAAGCCGACGGGGAGTGCGAAGCCGACCAGGGCAGCCGCCAGCCCGCCAGCCGCGAGCTGTCCCTCGCCTCCAATGTTGAACAGGCCTGCGCGGTACGCGAATGCTACCGCCATCCCGGTAAATGAGAGCGTCGTTGCCTTGTACAGCACCTGACCAAAGCCGTATGCGTTGCCCCATGTACCTTCGAGCAACAAGCGCCAGACAACCAGCGGCGACTGGTTGAAGCTGAGCATCAGGATGTCGCCCGCGACGAATGCGATTAGAATCGCGACGGCTGGCGGGAATAGTGCTTCCTCGATCTTCTCGCGCTGTTCAGCCGTCACGCTGCCACCCTCGCGCCAGTCATGTATTCGCCGAGGACATCCTCGGTCGCGTCTGCCGCAGGCATCACGACGACGAACCGGCCGCCGCACATTACGGCGACGCGATCCGACAGTGAGAGTACCTCGTTCAACTCAGCAGAAACGAGTAGAATCGCCTTGCCAGCATCACGCGCTGCAATAAGTCGCGAGTGGATGAATTCGATCGCCCCAACATCCACACCGCGAGTCGGCTGTGACGCCAGAAGCACCGAATAGTCTCGGCCGCCACCCATTTCTCGTGCGACGACTATCTTCTGTTGATTCCCGCCCGACAATGCACGCGCGGGAGCAGACGGATTTGGCGGCCGAATGTCAAAGGCGCGAATCTGCTGCCGAGCGTACTCGGCAATTGCATCGCGGTCGAGAGAGCCACGGCGGGTAAAGCGGTGCTGCATTCCGAGTATCAGATTGTCGGCGACGGAATAATCCATGATGAGACCGCGACGCTGGCGATCTTCAGGAATGTGCGACAGTCCCGCGTCGGTGCGCTCGCGTGGCGATGCTGATGTCACGTCACTGTTGCCGATCCCGATGAAGCCGCTCGTTGCGGCTCGCAGTCCTGCTATCGCCTCGATCAGCTCACTCTGGCCGTTGCCCTCGACTCCCGCGATGCCGAGAATTTCACCTGGGTGCACGGCAAATGAAATGTCGTCGACCTCACGCGCCTTTCTGGTGCCGGCGACTACGAGATTGCGAACTACGAGTCCTCCAGCCGTTGCGCGCGTTGAATCGACAGTGCGCGCCGGTGTGAGAGGTGCGTCGGTGACGATGGCAAATTCACGCGTCGTCAGTCGCACGTGGCGACCGACCATGGCCTGCGCAATTTCAGCCGGATTTGTGTCTGCGGTGCGCAGGCGGGCGACCGTCTCGCCGGCGCGCATGACGGTAATGTTCTCGGACAGAGACATCACCTCGTCAAGCCGGTGAGTGATGATGATCACGGTGCCGCCGTTGTCACGGACGCGGCGCAGCACGTGCACCAACTCCTTGACTTCCGGTGGTGACAGGACTGCGGTCGGCTCGTCGAGCACGAGGATTTTTGCGCCGCGATACAACGTCTTGAGAATTTCGACGCGCTGCGCTTCGCCAACGGAAAGGTCGGCGACAAGCCGCGTGCCATCGATCAGGAGACCGGTTTCCTCTCCAAGACGTTTCACGTCAGCCACCGCGCGATCGTAATCAATTTGACCGCCGCTCGTGGGCTCCTTTCCAAGCACCAGATTTTCGGCGACTGTGAGCGTTGGGACGAGCATGAAGTGCTGATGCACGACTCCGACTCCGGCCGCTATCGCGTCCGGAGTAGTCCATCCCGTCACGTCGCGTCCGTTCACCTCGAGCGTCCCGGAGTCGGGCGTGAGCAATCCGCCGAGCACGTGCATGAGGGTCGATTTGCCAGCGCCATTCTCTCCCACCAGAGCGTGGATCTCCCCGCGCGGGACTTCAAGCGACGCATTCCGATTTGCGCGCACGGGACCGAACGACTTTGAAATGTCGTGCATGCGTACGGCGAATGGCGCACTCCGCGTATCCATCATCTGCTGCTGGGCACCTTGATCTTGCCTGCGATGATGTCTTCCTTGATCGCTTCGATCCGAGTGTGTATGGAGTCGGGAATCAGCGCCTTGTTGTGCTCATCATACACGTAGCCCACTCCGCCTTCCTTGAGCCCGAACGAATACACGCCGCCGCGGAACGTCCCGTCATGGACCCGGCGGATGGCGTCGAAGGTAGCTGCGTTTACTCCCTTCACCATTGATGTGAGGATGTAGCCCGGCGCTTCGTCGTACTGGTCCGCATCCACGCCGATCGCAAGCTTGTGCATCGTGCGCGCCGCTTCGAATACGCCCTGGCCCGTCGCACCGCTGGCGTGAAAGATGATATTCACGCCCGACTGATACTGGCTCAACGCGAGCTCCTTTCCACGGCTCGGATTCTTGAATGCCTCGGGCGTGACACCGGCGTATTGCGAGATCACCGTGCAATCGGGGCATACGTATTTGACGCCCGCCGTGTACCCAGCCTCGAATTTGTGAATCAACGGGATGTCCATCCCACCGATGAATCCGACCTTCTTTGAGTGACCGATCAGTGCCGCAAGCGAGCCTACGAGAAAGGATCCCTCCTCCTCGCGGAATTTCAAGGCCGCGAGGTTGGGCGGCAGAGGAATCAATTTCCCGGTGGAATCGTACGCGACGGAGAGATCGATCCCCGCGAAGTTGATGTGCGGATATTCGCGCGCGAGGTTGGTCAGGTCATCCGTGAAGATGAATCCAACGCCCATCACCAGATCCATCTTCTCGGCGGCCAACAATCTGATCCCCGACTCTCGATCGGAACCATCGCCCGGCTCGATGTAGCGAACGGTTACGCCCAGCATCTTGCGAGCGCTATCGGCGCCCGCAAATGCACCATCGTTGAACGACTTGTCACCTCGGCCACCGACGTCAAAGACGATCCCGACCGTGGTGCCGGAGCGGGCGAGGGTCGCGTTACCGCGACCGATGCCAGCCAACATGAGAGCGACGTGGGCCGCGAGAAGAATCACGACGGCGATGATAAGCTTGCGCACGGGGGCTAAATATAGAGATAGGCCCGCTTCGACGGTTTTACTCGCAGGTAAAGGCGATGGCGTACCAATGCCACGCCCACCGATCGCGCGCGATCCACAGCCGCGATTTATTGATCTGGTGGCCATCCCACGCAACCTCGCACACATGTCCTGCCGCTCGCGAGGAGGTGCCCGGCCGCATCGAACGCGCTCATGTCAATTCGATCCAGCGGGATTGGACCCGGGAGGAGATCGGTGTTCGGGGATGGTCCGGCTGTCGTTCCGCGTAGCGATGCGCTCGATCCCGATGAGGTGAAAAGAGCAGCCGTGGCGCCTTTCTCGAAGAAGGTCGCTACATACTTGTCCGCTTTCGGGAAAGGATCGGTCGTCACACGATAGTCGGCAGTGCACTGCTTGCTGAACGTGCCGATGCGTCCGTTACTCTCGAAGGTGCTCATTTCGCTGCAGCTTCCGCCGTTCCATCCTGTTTCGGGAATCACGAAGGGTTGAATCGGAAAGATGTCTCCCAGTGTGGCCCACAGGAGGACCCACTGAGCCGAGAGAGTTTCGACGGCTGAAAGTCGGAGTGGAGCGGGCGCCACGGACACACCTCCACCGCTTACCACATTTCGCGTCACCGCGCTAACGCTTGTCCCGCCCACGTAGTGTGCGGTCGCGACGCCGTCGGGTGAGAGTTGAACTGCCTGCTGCCAATCAGACTGGGATTCGGCGCGCCAACTGAGTCCGCGGTGGCCGTCGAGTGGCTCTCCGCTCATGGCGATTAGCGCGGCCTGGAAGCTGCCAGTCTCGCCTGTTCGCAATGAAAGTGTCTGCGGGCTGACTTTGACATCACCAAGCGCGCAACCGCGATACGATGACACTATTGCGTCCTTGATGCGCGTACGGATTGGCTCCGGCGTGAGATAACTCTCGATGACGCTGTGGATCCTGAGCCCCCACCGGATGCTCGCTGCGGAAGCCAGTCCGGCGATGCGCGCGCGTATCGAGCCAGTGACGGCCTGGGCTGCGGAATCGGACATCGGCGTGCGTACCCGCGGGAAGTTGTTGTGCCCGAGTAGGAGAATCGCGTCGCCGTCGACGGCCAGGCCGTGTAGATGACGCTCCGATATCGGCCACGCTTCGCTCGTGGGTGAAGCCAATGCGACACCACCAATGCACGTCGTATCACGCGATTGCGTATAGTCGCCACGCCTGGCGAGCAGTGTCAGCGCTTGCTGCACGATGAGATTGCCCTGCGAGTGCATCACGAAAACGACATGCCGCCCCTCGTCGCGGATCCGTTTGGTAAACGCCGCGACCGAATCGACATCGCGTGGTCGCGTCGTGACCGAGCGGTTGAGTACGCTGACGAATTGCTGACCTGCTTCCGCAAAATCGGCCAGCATGGCAAGCGCACCTGGCTCGCTGGTGTTGAGACACTTTGCGACCTCACCGGGCAACGAGTTCAAGCCGAGCCAATCGCCCTTGATGCCGAGCTCGAGGATGCAGCGATCCTCCAGACTTGTCTCGCTCGCCATGGCACTACGGTTGTACATCAACTTGACGTCGAAACGAGCGTTCGCCCCCCAGTGCGCATCGCGCGCGGCGATCGCGACATGGTGCGCGGCGAACAGGGCGCCGAGTGGCGTGGTGAGAATTCCGTTGACGTATGCGATCGTCACGGGCTCCGCGAAAGACGCGCCGAGCGACATGATGGTCGCCGCGGGGTTGAGCTGCGCGTGCGACGACGATCCGAGTGGAACGAGTAACGAAGTTGCGACGCCCCCGCCCCCGCCGCCACCGCCGGGTGGTGAATCGTCTGCAATCCCGCCGCCGTCGCCAGCGTCAAAACTGTGACCGGCGAGCGCGGCATCCAGTGCCGGGAGCTCGGCGGCGTCCGACCCGCGTTGCAACACCGTCATCTCTACTCTGCGCAGTCTGTCGACAATGTTCACGGTGTCTGCCAACTCGCTGAGTTTGGTGAGTAGCTGCTGTGCTGACTTCGCCTTGTTGGTGGCTTTGAGAAGAGCACGTGTATCGCGCAGGATCCATTCGTCGCCGGCTGTAACGCCGGTCTCGCGATCGGCGGACGCGATGAGAACGTGCGAGTCATCCATGGTGACTCGTCCGCGCTTGCCGATCGACTTCTGATCCAGGGTGACGAGAAGATTCCTGTAGCCGGAATCGGCGGTGAAGTTGTACGCCACGCGCTCGCCCCGTCGAAAGCTGTAACTCTGGCTGCTGAGATCGCCCGTTACGCCCGGCTCGGCGATCACCGTGAGCGTGACGGGCGGAACGAATATCTGAAAGCGAACATTCAGCCGGTTGCGCTCGGTGATGAAGGCGAATCTCGCAGTGTCTTCCGGAGGCACGCGGTAGTCTGGTGCGACGATCTTGAGGTCTGTGAAACAGACTGTCGTGTCACCGAGAGTCACGACGATTCGGTACGCGAGCGCGGGGTCTGCCGGAAGGCCTTTCAATTCCCAGCGAAAGAAAAAGGCTCGCTCGCTCAATCCAATGCGATGGGTGGAATCAGCGGCTGAGTCGGAGCTGAAGTGCGCGAGACTGTCTGCCCCGCAGGTATCGTCGATAAGACGACAGATAGCGACCTGCGGAGTGAGTGTCGTATCGAGCTCTCCGCGCGGGTGCTTTTTCGGTCCCAGGGGCGCCAGGAAGATGAGCTCGGGCGCGCCTGGGTCGCCTGGCGCATTGATGGCCGCAGATGAGTATGTGCGCGCCGGGTCGAATGGCGCGGTGGGTGTGTCGCTGCATCCGTTCTGGGCACTGGCGGCAAGAGCAACGATGCTGGTTAACGCGATGCGACCGAGCGCTCTACGTGACTTCATGGCTCCCCTCCGAGGGATTGGGCGGCCACGATAGAGCGGGGGGAGCGACGCCGAGCAAAGCGGGAACACACGTGCGTGATGGAAAAACCGCGAGGAGCGGCGCTGGCGGGGATGGGGCGCGTCGCATGGCGCGCCGCTATCTTTCGTGCATGCCAGAGCGCATTCGCACTCGTTTCCTCGTTATTGGGAGCGGCGTTGCAGGACTGCACACCGCGTGGCGCGCCGCCGATTCGGGAGAGGTGATAGTTCTCACCAAGCGCTCACTGTTCGATAGCGCGACCGCATACGCGCAGGGTGGAATCGCCGCCGCGCTGGGTGCTGGCGACTCGCCGGAGCTGCATCGCCGCGATACGCTGGCAGCGGGCGCCGCTCTCTGCGATGCGGCGGCTGTTGAGGTTCTGGTTGAGGAAGGCCCCGACCGCGTCCGCGAGCTTGTTACGGCAGGTGCGCAGTTCGATCGCGACCGCGCCGGCAACCTCCAGTTGGGGCGCGAGGCCGCTCACTCTCGGCGGCGCATCGTTCACTCGCACGGCGATCAGACAGGGGCTGAGGTAGCGCGTACGCTGATCGAGCGCGTGCGTGCCACACCGGCTATTCGTGTTTCAGAAAGGACGCGCGTTCTGGACCTGATAATCGAGAACGATGTGTGTGTCGGAGTTCGCGCCACGGTCGCTGGCAAGGCGACAGAGTTCATTGCCGATGCGACCGTGCTGGCAACCGGTGGATGCGGGCAGGTTTACCGCTACACCACCAATCCCGCCGTGGCGACAGGCGATGGCTTCGCTATAGCGCACCGAGCCGGTGCAAAGCTCGCTGACATGGAGTTCGTGCAGTTCCATCCCACCGCGCTGGATACCCCGGAAACGCCGCTTGCGCTCGTTTCGGAAGCGGTGCGCGGGGAAGGGGCGACGTTGGTAAACGACCGCGGCGACCGCTTCATGCTGAAGCAGCACAGGTTGGCTGAGCTTGCGCCCCGCGACATCGTCGCCCGCGCAATCTTTCGGGAGCAGCGTGCGGGCCGTAAGGTATTTCTCGACGCGACGCGATTCGAACGGCCGTTCGAAGAGCATTTCCCTGGGGTATTCGCGCTCTGTATTGCGCGCGGCATCAACCNNGGCCGTACCAACCTGGCTCGGCTATATGCTTGCGGCGAGGTCGCGCGAACGGGAGTTCACGGCGCGAACAGGCTCGCGTCCAACTCCCTGCTCGAGGGACTCGTGTTTGCCGAACGCGTGGCGCGCGACATGGTAAGCGCGGAACCGCTGGTCGCCGAGCCGGCGGAATCCAGCTGGAGCGCCCCTCCGCTAATGGATCGCGGAGCCGCGCAGGTGGCGGCAGATGATATCCGGCGAGTAATGTGGGATAATGCCGGGATCGACCGTACCGCCGAAGCGCTGCGCGATTGCATCACGATTCTGGACGGAATCGCGGCGCGCCAGTGCGCGGCTGATGAGAAGCGCAAGGCGGAAGTAGGGCACGCTGCAGTGGCTCCACGGTAAGCAGTTCAGTGATCGCACGGGCGGAAGACGCGGATCGGATCCGCCGGTGCGATTC
>PLEG01000275.1 GCA_003136975.1 Gemmatimonadota bacterium
AGCGCGCCACTGGCCCCGGACAGTCCAGTGTGTCACGTGTGCTATTACGAAGCCGACGCATATGCTCGATGGGCCGACAAGCGCCTTCCTACCGAGCATGAGTGGGAGATCGCTGCATCGTGGAATCCCGAAACCGCCGACGCACAGCGTTTTCCATGGGGCAACGAAGAGCCAAATGCATTGCGCGCGAACGTCGATCAACTCATCTTTGGCACCGCTCCTGTCGGCGCATTCGCACGTAACGTGTCGCCATTAGGTTGTTATGGGATGATTGGTGACGTATGGGAATGGACGTCGAGCGACTTCACGGGATACCCGGGGTTCGTTCCGTATCCATATCCCGAATACTCCGAGGCGTTCTTCGGAACTGAGTACAAGGTGTTGCGAGGCGGCTCATGGGCTACGCGGCCAGGCGCGATACGTAACAGCTTCCGTAACTGGGACTACCCGATCCGTCGTCAGATATTCAGCGGCTTTCGTTGCGCACGTGACGTCTGATCAAGCGGGCATGTTACGCGACGTGCGCGAAGGGTTATCGGCGCGCCCGCGGCAACTTCCGCCCAAATACTTCTACGACGAGCGCGGCTCCCAGTTATTTGACGAGATAACCCGCTTACCTGAGTATTATCCGACTCGCGCGGAACGGCTATTACTCGGACATTGCGCAGCGAAGATAATCGACATCGCGCGTCCGGCTACACTGGTGGAATTGGGTGCCGGCAGCTCGGACAAGACACGCCTGTTGCTCGAGGAGATGTTGCGCCGAACACCCGCCAGCGCGACCTACATTCCAGTGGACGTGAGCGCCGACTTTCTCGCCCGCTCTGCCGTGCAATTGCGCGCCGAATATCCATTATTGCAGACACTGCCGGTCGCGGCGGATTTCTCCACGCATTTTACTCTCCCGCCGCACCCCTCGCCCGCACTTCACGCATTTCTCGGGAGCACGATCGGCAATTTCACGCCCGACATCGCAGTCGATTTGGTATCAGCAGTGCGCGATCGAATGTCGCCCGCCGATTTCTTTCTTCTCGGCGTGGATCTGCGCAAGAATCCCGAAATGATCGAACAGGCGTACAACGACAGTCAGGGAGTCACGGCAAGATTCAACAAGAACATGCTGAATGTGATCAACACGCGGCTCGGCGCCGACTTCGATACGTCCATGTTCGATCATAATGCCGTGTACAACGCCGTCGAGCACCGTATTGAAATGCGACTGATATCCCGCGGCGAGCAAGAAGTGAGTATTCCTGAAATCGGCCGCCTCAAATTCGGTGATGGTGAGAGCATCGTCACGGAGCTTAGCTACAAGTATGATCGCGATCTCGCGACCGAGCTTCTCACACGCAGTGGACTCAGGCTCCGCGAGTGGTTCACGGATGAGACTCAACTGTTCGCGTTAGTTCTAGCCAGCCACTGACAATGTCCGCCGATCGCGACTCGATGCGGCACCTCGTTGAAGAGCTATTCCAGCCTAACATGCCACGTCACCCGGACGGCTCGATGGGCGCAGAATTGGAATTGATCCCGATTCGCAACGGATCGCACAAGAGAGTCGGAATAGCGACTCTCGATCATGGGCCTGGCACAGCGGATATCATACGCGACGCGGCGCACGGACGAGACTGGCGTGAGGAAACCGACGCGTATGGCGCGCCGAGCTGGGCCATTCCGGGTGGTGGCCACATCTCGTATGAGCCCGGCGGCCAGATCGAGATAGCGTCACCCGTGTTTCCATCAGGCACGCCGCTCGGCAACTTTCTGCGTACCACTGTTGCTGCGCTACGCGAGTCGGCTGGCCAGGCGGGAATTTCCCTTCTTGCTACTGGCGTGGATCCGTACAACCCGTTGGAGGAAGTTCCGCTCGAACTTCACGCACCGCGCTACGACGCGATGACGAGCTACTTCGATTCGATCGGCTCTTCAGGCGCGCGCATGATGCGGCAGACTGCGTCGCTTCAGGTAAGTGTGGAGCTTGGCGAACATGTGATGAATCGATGGACTCTGCTCAATGCGTTGGCTCCATATCTTCTCGCGGCATATGCGAACTCGCCGATTTATGCGGGGAAACCGACGGGATACGCAAGCTATCGGGCGCGACTGTGGCAAACGCTCGACCGAACACGCACGGGATTGGCGTTCAACTCAAGCGATCCTATCGGTGCGTACGCCAATTTTGCCAGCGCCGCTGGCCGAATCCTCGACGATGATTCGGCACACATTTCAACACTGTTTCCGGAAATACGCCCGCGCGGCTACTTCGAACTGCGCCCGATGGATTCCATGGAGCCAGATCGCGTTGGCGAGGCATTGGAATTCGTGTCCGCGCTCATCCACGACCCCGACGTCGCTTCGGAAGCCATGAGCGTTATCGGTGATCCGGATCCTGTTCTTCTGGAGCGTGCGGCGACACTTGGCCGGTCGGACACGATGATTGACGAGCGGCTCAAAATACTCGAGCGATTGGTAGCGGATTCAAGCGTCACCAGAACGAAGTAAGCGTCAACGCTGTTCTGGTGTCGTTGCGGAACTACGCTTTTTCCTGTAGACCCAGATAGCAATTCCAACTATCAACAAGATCAGAAGCAGGCCAAAACTTCCATTGCTCAGATCGTGCTCGAGCTGGGACAGGTGGCGACCGAAAATGTAGCCCAACGCAGCGAACGCTACCGACCACAGTAGCCCGCCTATCGCGTTACACAGCGAGAAAAGACCGAATGGCATTTCCACCGCGCCCGCCATGATACCGGCGATCATCCGAAGAAGCGCCACGAAACGGGCGATGATAACGGTTTTTGCGCCGTGCTTGTCGAAAAAAACGCGCACAGACTGCTCGTGGCCCTCATTTATGCGCAGCCAGCGGCTGTACCGTCTGACGAACGCCATTCCACCCGTGCGGCCGATCCAGTAACCGCCCGTACCGCCAGCGATAGTACCGATCCACGCTGCGATCGCGACGCCCGCGATGCCGAAATCGCCCTGGGCCGCAAACGCGGCGGCGGTTACGAGAACCACCTCACCGGGAAGAGGCACGCCCATCCCTTCGAGCGTGATGAAAACGGCAACGGCGATATCGCCGTACGTATGGACTAGATCCGCGACTCTCAGAGTGCGCCCGCGGAGACCATCAGAAAGACGTTACGCTTCACGGGCACAATCAACGCACGGCGTATGCCGCGGCCGGCCCGCGGTTTCACGCCACCGAAGCGGCCTGAGTGCCAACGCGAAGCCGTTGCTCCGCGACCGTAACATCCTCACGCCGCACGTGCAGAGACGTGGGAACATCGGGGATGCGCACGAGCCGCTCCGTGAGCCCGAACGCTGTCTCGGTAGCACCAAGAAACAGATAGCCGCCAGGGGTGAGCGCCGAGGAAAGTCGGTCTAGAACGTCCTTCTTTGTCAGGCTGTCGAAGTAAATGAGCACATTGCGACACAGAATTACATCGAACTGACCGAGCGATCGGAAGGATTCGAGCAGGTTCAGCTCTCTGAACGCTACACGTCTTCGAATATCATCCGCCAGACGGTAGCCGTCGGGCGTATTGATGAAGAACTGCCGCAGATATCGCTCGGGGAGGCCACGCTGAACCTCGATCTGCGTGAACAGACCACGCCGCGCGCGGTTCAGCGCGTGTGAGGCAAAGTCGGTCGCGACGAGGTCCACGCGCACACCGCTCAATTGGACACCCATGTCTGCCAGCAGCATCGCTATCGAGTAAGACTCCTGGCCCGTGGATGCCGCGGCGCTCCAGATGCGCAGTGCGCGACCTGCGCGGCGGCATCGGTCCGCCGCCTCCGGAAGAATCGTCGTACGGAGTAGATCGAACGGGACGGTGTCGCGGAAAAAGAATGTCTCGCCGGTTGTCATTGCGTCGCAAACCGCCTTGATGAGCTCCTGATGCGGTCCCGTCCGCAACGTGGCGACCAGCTCGTTGACCGAGGCGAATCCATACGCCTTTGCCACAGGTGGTAACCTGCTTTCGAGCAAATATTCCTTACCGGGACCCAGCGCCAGCCCGCTCTTGGTACGTAACAGCGCGCTCAGGTACGAATAATCTTCGGGAGTAATCACATCCGGACACAGCAGAGTGAAGCAACGTGCGCTGATATTGACTGCAGCGGGAGAATGGAACATGGTATTCCGGACGCGACTACACTGCCCGGCATTCCCCAGACGACGCTCGTAGCCTCATCCTGCACAATGACGCGGCCACCGGAAGCGGCGACAGCCTCGCAGCCCCGACGACCGTCCTCGCCCATCCCGGTTAGCACGACCGCAAGCACTCCATTGGGAAATGCCTGAGCGGCAGTTCGGAACATCGGGTCCGCAGCCGGGCGGCAATGGTGCTCCGGCGGGTCGTTTGTAATGTGCACGGACGGGCTTCGCGCGATTCCGCTGCTGAGTAGCGTCAAATGATGGTCACCCGGAGCGACATACACGCGGCCCGGTTGGAGCACTTCACCGTCTCGCGCTTCCTCACACGGGAGCCTGCCCTCCCGCGCCAAGCGCTGGGCGAACATGGTAGTGAAGAGTGGAGGCATGTGTTGCGTGACGAGCACCGGGAGCGGGAAGTCACGCGGTAGGCCAGCGATGACAGCCGCCAGCGCATTGGGACCACCTGTGCTGGCCGCGAGGGCGAGCACCTGCGGTTCGAAGTCGCACGCCGGCGCCAAACGGGACGATCGGTCCGCGCCGCCCGCGTGTTGCGGCTGACTGATGCCACGATTCATCCCTGACGATCGGTCAGCGACCGCCCGAATCTTGGCGACAATGCCGGCCGCGGCTGTCTCGACGCCGAGTACACCACCGTGACGTGCTGACGGTTTGTGCACGTAATCCACAGCGCCCAGCGCGAGAGCACGCATCGTGACCGAGGCGCTCTGGTGGGTAAGCGAGCTGGTAACGAGAACGCGGACACGAGGATGGCGTTGGCATATTAACGGCAGCGCCGTCAATCCATCCATCACCGGCATCTCGATGTCGAGCAGAACGACGTCGATTTCCTGCAGCCGCAATGCGTCGAGGGCATCGCTGCCGTTCGTCGCCGTGGTGGTGACACGCATGTCATCCTGCGCGTCCACCATGCGTCCGAGTACTCCGCGCACAACCGCAGAGTCATCCACAACTAGTACCCGGATGGGAGTGGCTCTTTGGCGAATCACCGGTACGACCGGTTGCTGGGGCGGGATGCTCGCGTCTTAAATTCCAGCGCGCAGCTTGCTCAGGAAGCTGTCAACCGCGCCGCCAAGACGTACCGCTTCGGCATTGAGGTTGGCGGCAGATCCATTGAGGGTTTCCGCTGTGTGTCCGGATTCGCCAGCTGCGACAGTTACGCCCGCGATATTCAGCGTCACATCCGCCGTTCCGTGTGCTGCCTCAGTCACATTGCGGGAAATCTCTCCAGTCGCTGCGTTCTGCTCCTCGACTGCAGCGGCAATGGTCCCTGAAATCTGATTGATCGTGCCGATCACACAGGAAATCTCGCCGATGTCGTGCACCGCATGTGCGGCGTCATCCTGCACGCTCGCAATCTTGCGCTCGATTTCCTCCGTCGCGCGAGCGGTCTGGCGCGCCAACTCCTTTACCTCGTTCGCGACGACGGCGAATCCCTTGCCCGCTTCACCGGCGCGCGCGGCCTCGATTGTCGCGTTGAGAGCGAGCAGATTGGTTTGCTGTGCGATTGACGTTATGACCTTGATTACCTGACCGATTTCCTTGCTGCTCTGACCCAGTTGCACCATCGTGCTGCTCGCACTCGACGCCTGTCGAACAGCGTGCTGCGCAACGGTCGAAGCTTCCTGCACGAGGCCCGCGATCTCACGGACGCTCGCTGAGAGCTCTTCTGCCGAGCTGGCGACTGTCTGCACGTTGCGGGTAGCCTGCTCGGAGGAGGCTGCAACCGCCTGAGCCTGGCATGCGGTTTCCTCGGCGGACGCGGCCATTCCCTGCGCGCTCGCCTCGACTTCAGCGGCTGACACCGTAACCATCTGGACCACGCTTTTCACGTCACGCTCAAACTCATTCGCCAGTGCAACCTGTTCGGCCGCGCTGCTTACCATGCGTGACACATCGCGCAGCATGGTCAGACGGCGTTCGGATGGACGCAGCTCATCGGAGGAAAAGAATTCCATTACTCCAATGACGCGACCCTTCGCGACAACCGGGAATGCAATGCCGCTGCGCACGTTCGCGCGTCGTGCCATTGGGGAGCGTACGGCGTCGCCTTGCTCGGACATGTCCGAGGCAAAGACCAGATCGTGGTTGGCCCACGAGCGTCCACTCAGGCCCTCGCCTTGCTCGAAGGTGCACTCGTGCGTAGCGCGCCGGAAGTCTTCATCCACCGTGCCGGATTCCACGGAAAACCGCAACGTATTGGCCTTGCTATCAAGGACCCAGTAGGTGCCGTACGCCCACTTGAATGAGCTGCGAACGAGATCGAGCGTCACCTTCGCGATATCGTTGACGGAGTTGCGTCCCGCATTGGCGCGCAACACCGCCACAAGCACTTCCATGTCTTCTTCTGCCTCGAGCCGCGTTGCGCGCTCGCGCATACGTTCGAGTGCGGACGATACGAGTTCGGCAACTCGGCGTAGAACATCGATCCGCTCATCCGACAGCGCTAACGGCTCCATCACGAAGAAATCGAGCGCGCCTACCACCTCACCGCCTACTGACAGCGGAAGCGCGATTGCCGCGGTGCAACCGGCCGCCTGTGCAACCTCGCCACGACGATCCTGCAGATACTGCAGGTCGTCCACGATAAATACGTCACGATAGCGCCACGCCTTTCCGACGAGCCCTTCCGCCTCCGCGTAGGATGCGCTTACTGTGACCCTGTGAAACTCATTGTTCACCGCGCCAGACTCCAGCGAGAAACGAAGGCTCTCGCTCTGGCTTTCAACCGTCCAGTAGGAGCCATATGGCCATCCGAATCCAGCGCGCACCGCCTCGAGCGCGCCGCGTGCTGCCTCGCCGGCACTTCCGGAGCGCGCCGTTGCACCGGCAACATGCATGATGACCCGAGCATGTGTCTGCGCATCGGACACTCTGGTCTCCAGCTCATCCACAATCTGCCGTTCGCGCAACGCGCCGGAGCGCCGATCAGCCTTGCGGCGTTCTGGCTTGGTGGCGCCGTTACCGTTTCCGTTCTTCGCGGAGGTCGGCACTGGATCGGCAAGGTCGTCGAGGCTGATTCGGGTCGTCATACTGCGTATCTCGGTTTATGGGCGAGTATTTGATTCATCCAACAGGCGCGTCACATCGACAACGGCGAGCAGTCCCTGTTCCAGCCTGACAACGCCAGTACAGACCCGTGACCACGCTCCATCAAGGTTCGCGGGCAACGGCTCGAGCGCGTCGGACGGGACGGGGGCGACGTCACCCACTTCGTCCACGATGAGGGCGAACAGCTCGTCGCCATCGCGGACCACCACATTCATTAAAGACTCGGACGTAGCATGCGGAATCTCCAGCCGTTGGTGCAGATCGATCGCGGTTACGATCTGGCCTCGCAGGTTGAGGAGACCCGCTATACCCGGGGCGGCCAGCGGGACACGCGCAATGCGTTGATGCCCTATTACTTCCTGGACGTGCAGTACCGCGACACCAAACCACTGGCTTCCGACGCGAAACGTCACCACTTCGTCGGTCCCGGCGATCGCGGTCGTCACGAGACGATTCCCCCGCGGGCGCGGGCCATGTAGTACGAGACATCGAGCACCTCAGTGGCGGCACCGGCTATCACAGCGGTCCCCAGGACGCCGGGACGCGCCGCCGGTAGTTCGAGGTTCACGACCTCGTGAACGATGTCGCGTATCTCACTCACCGCTATCCCAAAGGAAGTGTTGCCTTCATTGAAGACGAT
>PLEG01000020.1 GCA_003136975.1 Gemmatimonadota bacterium
GGGCTCAAGGGCTGGACCACGGACTTCGAAAGACAGAGCGTGGAGACGTGGCGCAGAGCGTTGGAGGTCAACCTGACCGCGGCGTTCGATCTCACCAAGGGCTTCGCGCGACTGCTCAGACAAAGCCCCGGGGGCTCGATCATCAACATCGGCTCGATCTACGGCTCATTCGGGCCGGACAACAGTCTCTATGCCGATACGACGATGGGCAATCCCGCCGCGTATGCTGCCTCGAAGGGCGGGCTCATTCAGCTCACCCGTTGGCTGGCGACAACGTTGGCGCCGGAGATTCGTGTCAACGCCATCTCACCCGGCGGCGTATTCCGGAACCAACCCGATGTGTTCGTTCAGCGCTACGAGCAGCGGACTCCGCTCAAGCGAATGGCCACGGAGGATGACTTCCGTGGAGCGGTCGCATTCCTGTCGAGCGATCTGTCGCGATACGTGACGGGACATAACCTCGCCGTCGACGGCGGATGGGGAGTCTGGTAATGGCGGCCGGCGTGGGTGGGCCTCGAGTGTGTTCTGGCTCTACACCGTGCTCGTCAACGAACCTGAGTATGGAAACGGGCAGTCGCGTCCTGCTGCGCGACCTCACGGCCTCCGGTATCCAGACGCGTCCCCTGTGCCGGCGTGTCAATCTCCAGCGCGTCCACACGCCGTGATGACGTTCTGCCCGGTCGCTGAGCCACTGAACGCACGAGTCGTACGCCCGCCGAGTGCGGTCGGCCTAACATCTGAGCAGCAAGCCCGCGTCGTGGCGGCTGTCATGCGCGCGCGTCTGACCTAGCGATTCCGATCGGTGTTCAATCAGTTCCGCATTCTCAAAGACATACTCGGGTATTCCGTCAGCGCCCTTGGGTCGCAGGCGCTCGGGCTTCTGGCCGGGTTGTGGATCGCACGCACGCTCGGGCCATCCGATTTCGGGATCTGGAACGCTGTATCGCTCGTCCTCGCGTACGGCGCGTATGTGGAATTCGGCGTACTGTCGACGATGGGGCGTGATCTGCCGTACTGCCTCGGACAACGCGACGCAGAGAAAGCGGCGTCGCTGGAGGGGGCCGCGCGGTGGGCCACCATTAGCGGCGCCGTCTTGGTGGCGGCCGTGATCATCTTCGTTTCCTACTCGCCGGGTGCGCTGTTCTTCTGGCCGTCCGCCGTCGCGTTCTTGTCGTCACAGCCGTCCATGATGCTGACGGGCCTGCGCCTGATGGCGATCGTGCTGATCTTCCAGCAGGTGTACGCCTACCACCGCACCGTGCTCCGCGCGCACAACCTGTTCGGCGAATTGGGGCAGCAGCAATTCCTGCTCGCGCTGATCACGGCCGTGCTGGGGGTGGCCGGTGTTGTGGCGCTGGGTCTCCGCGGCCGCTTGATCGCCGCGGTGATCGCGCAGGGGGGCATAGTGGTCTACGCTCTATATCGGAATCCATGGCGGAGGCTGGCGAAACCCCATCTCAAGACGATGTGGACGCTGATGCGCGTGGGGATTCCGATTACGATCTCGGGATCCATCGTATCCCTCGTGACGACGATTGATCGCCCGATGGTCCTCGGTTTTCTGGGCAGCGAGCAACTCGGCTATCTCGGTCTCGCTTTTCTGGTCACCGGCACAGTCTCTCTCGTGCCGGCGATGGCGAGTCAGGTGCTGTATCCGCGCATTACATATCATTTCGGACAATCCGGCGGAGACATCGCGGCACTCCGCTCCTTTGTGTTGCGGCCTCCGCTCCTGCTGGCCTGTCTGTTGCCAGTGGTGATTGGGCCGGTGTTTCTGGCGTTGCCGGTGCTCATTCGCATCTTCCTGCCGGCGTTCAGCCCGGGCATCATGGCGGCGCGGATCGTCGTGGTCGGGATCTTTTTTTATTCTATCCTGGGGCTGACGGACTACTTCCTGGTGACCACCGGAAAACTGAAACAGTATGCGCTATTCGGCTGCGGCGCATTGGCACTCAACGTTACCGGAGACTACATCGCGCTGCGTCTGGGATATGGCATTGAAGGCGTCGCGTTCACGGGGACGCCGCTGACATACTTTGTCTACTCGTCGGTGGTGATTGCGTACGCGTTGTCCCACTACGAGCTGGCATCGGGTGAGTGGCTCCGCTATTTTGCACGTCTCTGGTCGCCGTTCCTGTATATGGTGGCGCTCTTGTGGGTGGTGGAGACACTGGCGCATCGATGGATCGTCGCGTCCACGCCGCTCGGGCTCGGCGCCGCGGTGACCGCACAAATCGTGTTCTATCTGGTGGGTATGGTGCCGCTCATCATGCTTGCGGCGCGCGAGTTGAAGCTGAAGTTGTCGTGGACCTCACTGACGCGAGTGCAGGCGGGCCATTGATCGGCTGGGCGGAGAGGGTCATGGACATGTCGCAGGAGCGTCTGGACGATGCTCGGAGGCCGGAAGCGGTGTTCTTCGATCGAGTTGCCGACATCGATTCTGTCACTTTGGAAGTTGGGGGGCATTGTGCTTAAGAGGCTGTGGTGGTTCTGGAAATGCGATCGGCTTGGACCTGACATACCGGTTACCCACCTGCTGCTTCATTTTAGACGTTCCAGTCTCTGGATTTGTCGCAAGAAATTCAGACAGTTCGGCGACAACTCAGAGTTCCGCCCCTACGCCTTCGCCGTCTGTCCGTCGCTGATCTCCGTGGGCAGGAATGTGATCATACGCCCGGGCACGATGCTCTTTGCGGAGGACGGACAGATTACGATCGAAGACGATGTCTTAATTGGCCCCGGCGTTCACTTCTACGTCAACAATCATTTGTACGGTGTGCCAGAGCTTCCCACCAGCGCTCAGGGTTACTCTCCAGGCGCGGAGATTCGACTGTGTAAGGGATCGTGGATCGGCGCTAATACCATTCTGCTTCCGGGCGTTACGGTTGGACAGAATGCGGTCGTCGCCGCCGGGTCCGTTGTGCGCACAAGCGTTCCGGCTTTCACGATGGTTGCGGGAAACCCGGCCCGCATCAAGAAGACGTGGCAACCACCATCGAACGGACAGTTAGGCGATGATGGTCAGCGTTGACCAAACCAAAGAAAATGGCGGCAATGGGGCTGTCGCCCTGGCTATCTAATAGTAAGGGAGCGCCACCGCTGGAGTGAC
>PLEG01000195.1 GCA_003136975.1 Gemmatimonadota bacterium
GAGATTGTCGCTGCGGCCACGCGAATTGGAATTCGGGGAATAAGCGAGGGATTTGTGGACCGCGCATACCGCGGCGATGGAACACTTGTGTCCCGCGCCGAGGCCGGAGCGGTGCTCAGCAACATTGATGTTATTGCGGACCGTGCCTTGCGGATGGTCGAGACTGGATCAGTTGCCGCTATCGACGGAAGCATCATCCGCCTCCGGGTAGAGTCACTGTGCACCCACGGCGACGGACCGGATGCGGTGGCGATTGTGCGTGCGGTGCGGGAGCGGCTGGAAGGAGCTGGCGTGAGCATCGCGGCATTCACGCGGGACTGATATCGTCGCATGCGACCCACAAATGAGCTCCCCGCAATTGTAAGGCTCGGTGACGACGCGCTTTTGGTAACGTTCGCGCAGGCGATATCGTGGGACGTTGGGGTGAGAGTGCGTTCGGCGGCGAGACTTGTGCGAGAGATGCGACTCGAATCGGTCACTGATGTCGTGCCGGCATATGCGACGCTTGCGGTTTACTTCGATAGCTCGCGTGATTCGTTCGAGTCTCTGGCAGCGTCTGTCGCCAATGTGGTGAACGCGATTGAAGGACACATCGACGACGATTCGGCATTGATTGAGATACCGGTTCGGTACAACGGACCGGACCTCGTCGAAGTCGCGGAGCGAACCGGATTGACAGTCGAAGAAGTGATCCAGCGGCATTCGTCTCGCACGTATCGCGCGTACATGTCGGGCTTTGTGCCGGGCTTTGCGTATCTTGGTGATCTCGATCAATCGCTGATCCTTCCGCGGCGCACGGTTCCGCGCGTGCGCGTTCCGGCAGGATCTGTCGCCATCGCCGGTGAGCAGACGGCGGTGTACCCGTTGGAAACGCCGGGAGGCTGGCACCTCATCGGTACAACATCGGTCACGATGTTCGATGCCAAGCGCGATCCGCCGGTTCTCGTACGCGCCGGCGACACGGTTCGCTTTGTGAAGATCGATTGATGATTGTTGTTATCGCGGCTCCGCCGTTTGCAACAGTTCAGGATCTCGGACGAAGTGGATTTCGGGATTTGGGAGTTCCTGTATCGGGTGTCGCTGATCGAGATTCCAGCGTTGCGCTCAACTCACTGCTCGGCAACGACGTCAATGCGGCGATGATCGAATGGGCTGTCGCTGGTGGTGCGCTTCGGTTCGGATGTAGCGCGACTGTTGCGGTTGGCGGGGCCGATGCGGTGTGCAGCGTGAACGGCAACGCACTGCGTGCGTGGACCCCCGTGGATGTGTCAGCCGGCGATGAGGTGCTGGTTGAACGCATTGTCCGTGGTCGCTTTCTTCTGATAGCCGTTCGAGGTGGTATCGATGTCCCAATCGTGCTTGGCAGTCGGTCCACACTTTTAAGCGCGGGAATAGGCGGTTTTGATGGACGACGGCTCCGCAACGGAGATCGACTCTCGATTGGCGACTCGATAGTCGGCGTAGCAGGGCGAGCGGGAGCGGCGCCGCACGTGCTGAACATCGGTGAAGCGATCCATGTGATGCGTGGTCCGCAATCGGCGTTGTTCGATGATCACGCGTGGGCCGCGTTCCTGAGCGCGGGGTTTACTGTGTCACGCGCCTCTGACAGGACGGGCTACCGGCTTGAAGGTGCTACGATGAAGCATGACGGTAGTGCGTCATTACCGTCAGAGCCGACGTGTGTTGGCGCGATTCAGGTTCCCGATGGCGGTGAACCGATCGTGATAATGCAGGACGGTCCGACGGTAGGTGGTTATCCCAAGATTGCTGTTGTCAGATCGAACTATCTGTCGCGATTCGCGCAACTCGCGCCGGGTGACGCGGTGCGGTTCGTGCTGGATGCGTGAGCCGGATGCAATCTTGACTACGCTACGGCGGCGCTCGCGATGTTGCGATTGGGCTTCCGTGGGTCGTCGATTCCCATCCCGACAAAGAAGCCAATCATCACGAGTGCCGCTGATACCCAGAATGGGATCGAATGTCCGAAGTGATCGTACGAGTAGCCAGCGAAGATCGGGACGATGACGCGCGCGAGTCCGCCGAATGTCTGTTGAACACCCATGTACAGGCCACGTTCGTTGCGGCTGATCACACGCGATAAGAGTGACGTAACGCATGGGAATGTGAATGCGGTGCCCAGCGGAATCAGCGTTACCGCAAAATACAGCGTGACATACGTGGGCATGATCGGGAATGCCGCGAGACCCAATGCGAGCATCATCATGCCGATGTGCGACAGTCTCACCTCGCCCCATCGGTCCACGGCTTTACCGAGGATGCCGGCACGCGTGATGACTGAGATTGTTCCCATGAAGGTGAAGATGACCCAGATGCGGTCAGCGGTCACGCCGAACTTGTCGGCGAGGAATAGCGCGAGGATCGCCGTTATTCCCTGAAATGCGCCCATGCCGATCGCGTACACCCAGATTAGGCGCGGTGCGGCTTCCTTGCTGTGCGTGAACACATGCTTGACCGCTTCGAATGANNCCCGCGCTTTCGTTCGGTGTGCTTCGCTTCGACCATGTCGCGCGATTCGGACAGGTAGCGCCATGCGAACGCGATGTTGAATAGGCATAGCGCAGCGGCGATGAGCCCGGGGCCGTGGACGTTGAGCAGCTTGAGCGCGAACGATCCTATCGGGGGGCCGAGCGCGACACCAACGTTCGTCGCCGCGGAGATCCAGCCGAGCGCTTTCGCCCGTTCTTCAGGCTCGACGGCGTCAGCGACGTACGCCTGAACGACACCAGTGGTTCCGCCGCCGGCCCCCTGCACTACGCGCGACAGAAGCAGCAGCCATATTGTCGTCGCGTAAGCGAATACGACGTAAGCGATTGCCGCCGCACCGAGGCCGATGAGAAGCGCGGGTCGGCGTCCATACCGATCCGAAACACGCCCCCAAAAAGGTGCGCTTAGCAGCTGAGCCGCTGTGAACGACGACATGAGCAGCGCAACCATGAGCGCGCTCGCACCGAGGGTGCGGGCGTAGAACGGCATGAGGGGCAGGATCATGAGGAGCCCCACCATGTCTACGAACGCGGTGATTATGAGCGCCGTTAGCCGCCCGAGTGCCGCGTTCTTCTTCACTGTTCGCGGGTCGTTGACGCCGCCGCGACACGGATCACGATTGTGGCTTCCGTGTCAGGCACGGAAGGCCGTGTTGCCAGTGGTCCGCCGGGTTCCTGAGTGACATCGCATCCGGTGGGAATTTAGTGCTTGCCGCAATGGCGAGACCGAGCGCTCCATCTCGACCACGGGGCCAGAGGGCCAGTCATCCTTGATACGCCGAGGCAGAATGTCTCACTACCCCTCCGCTCGCCCCAGCGCCGCAGGCGCAATCGCACGTCCTACCACCCCAGCGAGTGCCACGATCGTCAGGACGTACGGTATCATCTCTATAAACTGAGACGCGACTACATGGTTGCCTTGCAGATGGATCTGTACAGTCTCCGCGGCAGCGAATAGCAAACACGCGGCACCCGCTCGCAGCGGACTCCAGCGCCCGAAGATCACCGCGGCAACTGCGATGAATCCGCGACCCGCGGTCATTTGATCCGTGAAT
>PLEG01000380.1 GCA_003136975.1 Gemmatimonadota bacterium
GACGAGTTGTCTCCGGAATCTGAAGCGGCGCTACTCGCGGCTATTGACGATTATCTGGGCGGCTGGCGCGCCCATGGGACGCCGCTCACGGTTGGCCGCGATTGGCGTGATGCGCGTTTCCTCGCTATCGGCGTCGATCAGCGGGACGAAGGCGCATCAGGTTGTTCGCTTGACGCACTTTTTCGGGTGCTGCAGGCCATGGAGTCGCGGCTCGGTTCCTCGCTTCTCGGAAATTCACGCGTGTACTTCAGGACGCGAGACGGATCTGTTCAGGTGACCGACCGGGCGGGATTCACGGCGATGGGGCAGAGCGGCGCCATTGGCCCAGACTGCCAGGTGTTCGATCTAAGCGTTCAAGCCGCGGCTGACTGGCGTCATCGTTTCGAGACGACGGCGGCCAACGCCTGGCACCAGGCACTTCTTCCCGCAACCGTGTAGGCTCCGGTGGCAAAGGCCGGCGGTCACTCCGCTGACTGTTCCGATTGGCGGCTGGTCGGGCTACATTAGCTGGCCATCTTCCATTGAGAGGACTGTATGCCTCAGTCAACGCGACGCCACGCTTGCTCTGTCCTGATCGTGGGTACCGTTCTGCTCGCCGCGTGTGCGTCGGGCGCGCCTGTGAACGGTGGAATGTCAGGAGTTCAATCGATCGAGAGTGGCGCGTCACCGGGCGACCGGATGAACACCGTCACCGAACTCAAGACTGCGCAACGCTCCACCGCGCCGGTTCCGATTGCGGAAGCATGGCCGCGGCTGACGAAGGCTTATTCTGACCTCGGAATTCCTCTCACGACGGTCAATCCGACCGATCATATCGTAGGAAATGAGGGGATGAGGCGGACTCACACGATGGCGAACGATCGCATCTCGGCGTTTCTCGACTGTGGAACCGGCGGCGGCGGAGCGAATGCCGACATGTACGCCATAAACATGAGCGTGGTCTCGCGGCTTGCCCCGCTGGCTGACGGCACAACGGAAGTCGCCACGCTGCTCCAGGCGACTGCCACGCCAATGAGTTTTGGAACACCACCGATTGTGTGCGCTACGACTGGCGCACTAGAGGCCCGGATCGCGGCAGCTGTGGCTGACACAGCCCACACCAAGTAAGACGTGATGTGAGCAGATAACGGGCGGTGGCCATGTCATTGGCCGCTGCCCGTTGTCCGCGCCTGGTATATTGAAATAGGACCAAATGGATTCCTATACATTCTCGCTCGCGCTTGGTGGTGCTGGCCTGGTTGCCATGGCTGCGACGGGACTCGCGCATTCCGGATCTCACCCAGGAGTGCATTCCGGCGGCCATGATGCGTCCGGCCATGGCACCGGGCCCGCGCACGGGCATCCCGGAGACAATGGAGCTCCCGCGCACCAAGGCCATCCGGGCGAGTTCCATCTCGCTGGTCACACGTCTGTGCATCACGCCGGTGGCTTGAAGTCGACTCTTCTGTCGCTGGCATCGCCACGAGCCTTGTTCAGCTTACTCGTTGGCTTTGGTCTCACGGGGGTCGTGCTTCGTCCGTTTCTCGCTGGGATAGTGCTGCTTGCGGTCGCCGTGATAGGGGCAATTGTGTTCGAGCGCGCGCTTGTCGAGCCACTGTGGCGTTTCCTCTTTCGGTTCGCATCCAACCCGGCGACAACGCTGGAAGACAGTCTGATGAGTGAGGCGCGAGCGACGAGTGGATTTGACGATAACGGTCAGGGATTGGTATCCGTCGAGGTGGATGGCCAGATAGTACAGTGTCTTGGCACGCTGCGTCCCGATGACTTCGCACTTGGTGTGCGAGTCAGAGCCGGCGACGTGCTTCGGGTCGAAGACGTGGATGCAGTGCGCAGTCGTTGCACCGTTTCATATGTCAGCCGCGGCGTGTAGTAACGCAATATTCAGGCGAACAACGCATCAATCAAACAATTCAATAACCAACAGACCATGCAATCACTGCTGCTGATCGTCGGCGTCATATTCATAATTCTGATCCTGATTCCGACCATCGTTGCTTCGTTCCTCCGTAACGTGGAGGCCGGTACGATCCGGCTTGTCAGTTGGACGGGCGGCGGTACGGTGATTTACCGAGGGCCGGGTAAATCGAAAGAGATTCCATTGTTGACGACGGGAACCACGCTCTCGAGCAAGGTGATCAACGTGGATCTCGACATCACCGACCAGACAGCGGACGTCGATGACAACGGTCATCCCCAGCCAATCAAGGTGCGGGTGCTCGCGAGCGCAATCGTATCGGTTGGCGAGACGGATGCGATGATCAAGACGGCGGCGAATAGGTTCTTCGCGAAGCCGGAACCGGATCAGATGAGCACGATCACGGATCTGCTCTCAAGTTCGGGTCGGCGCGCCATCAATCTGCTTACGCATGACCAGCTATTCTCGGCCAAGACGGCACCGCGCGCGATTCCGGCGCAGGCATCGGCGGATTTTGGCAATACTGCGATGGCTTTGCCCTCACTGTCGCCGGCAGCGAGTTTGGCTGCAGTTCAGGCGGCGGACGATGACGACGACCCGCTTGCCGTCATCATTCGCAAGGCGTGCTCGCGTGAGTTGACCGACCTCGGACTTGGCTTCAACTCGCTCAACATCAAAGTCGTCCAGTCCGAAGTGGCTGACGCACGGCGCAGGCAATCCGCGGCCGAAGCGCAGGCAAACGCCGACATCGTTTCGGCGCAGCAAGCGCGCCGTTCCAAGGAAGCGCAACTCGACGCTGAGCGCGCGATATCTGACAAGCAGCGCGAGCTGGAGCAAACCAAGGCATCCAACGCCGCGCTAATTGCGCAGGCTGAGGCACTCAAGCAGGACGCCCTCGCCGTGCAGCGCACGTCGGAGCTGGAAGCAACGCAGATTGCGCAGGCGCGTGCCGACGCCGAGCGCGTGAAGATCGAGGCAGAAGCAGCAGCCGACGCAGAAGCGATTCGGATAACTCGCGTTGCAACTGCCAATGCGGAGAGCATTGCGAAGGTGAACGCAGCGATTCAGGCGGGAGGCGAGAGCTATTTCCGGTATCGTCAGATCGAGCTGCTACCACAGATTGCGCCGGTGATCGCAAGTGCATTGGCGAAAGCGCGGCTGATCAATATCTCGAACGACGGCACGAGTGCAGCCGAGGGGGCAACGAACAACATCACGAGCGTGATTCAGACAGTTCTCGCCGCACAGCTTGTGTCAAAGAGCGGGATTGGCGAGGGAAAATAGGCTTGGAAGTTTCAACGTCAAAGGTGGACGAACGGGTTCCCGAGGCAATCGAGCGCGTTCTTCGGCGCTTTCAGTCGATGGGCCGCGCCGACAAGATGCAGGCGCTCGTTCAGTACTCGCGGAAGTTGGAACCTGTGCCGAAGCGCTACGATGATGTGGACCGTAGCGCGTTCACAGTGCCGGAATGCCAGACGCGCGTTGACATATTTCCAGAGGTGCACGAAGGCAAGATGCACTTCTACGCCGATGTGAACGTGCGCCAATCACCGACGGTCGCGGCCGTTCTGGCAGTGGTGTTCGCTGCGGTGAATGATCAACCACCCGCCGTGACCATGGCGATTCCGTCCGATTTCGTGCGCACGTTAATGGAGGGGATGGGGCTACATGCACGTGAGACGGGGCTCAGCGCGATGATCGTTCGATTGAAGCGCGCCGCGGAAGCCGCTGCCACGAGCTCGGGGAAGTTGGAAGCCAGCGAATAGCTGGCGCGAACAATTAGCGCGAATAGCTACGCGGCGGGTTCTGGCGAAGTTGCGGGCATATCCAACCCGCCGATCTTCTCCTTTACCGCGGCTTCCAGTTGGACTCCGAGCAACGTCCCTTCCGCGCGTAATCGACGCATCAGTTCCAGCATGACCGCCTGCTGCGCATCGACGTAGATCTGATATGATGGATCTGTCAGGTAGTAGACGGTCTCGAAGTCTATGGTGGCATCGCTCATCGTCGTCATCGCGGAGCGAACGAAGCGTGTGTTCGGGATGGCCTCGACTACTTCACGAATGATCTTCGGTATGCGCGCGAGTCTGTCCGGTGTCGTACTGCCCGCAACACGGGTGGTAAGGAGTGCGCGCCGCTCATCCATTCTCCCGTAGTTGCGGATGCGTCCCTTGAGTAGATCGCTGTTTCCGAAAACAATTTGCTCGCCGGTATCGGATCGCACACGTGTCGATTTGAGACCGATGTGCTCAACGGTTCCGGAAAATGTATCGACCTGAATGGCATCACCGATGACGAAGGGCTTGTCCGTCACGATTGCCATGGCGGCAAACAGATCGCTGAGCACGTTCTGCAACGCAAAGGCGATCGCGATGCCACCGACACCGAGTCCCGCTACCAGCGCCGTTACGTTTTGTTTGAAGCCTTCTTCCAGTGTCAGGACGGCGAGCAACACCCACAGCACGATCTTGAGGAGGATCGAGAGCGCCTGAATCGTCGTGGCGCCAGCTCGATCGCGGTTGTGGCGCTCGATGTACGACTGGGACCAGTACGTGACGAAAACGTTGGACCAGATCCCCACCTGGAGGAACAACGCGAGAATCGCGACGTACTCGAACGCTCGGTCGATCCGTGTTTCGTACCGTGCCGGAAAATCCACGAACTGCGGAACGAGCCACGCGGCCAGAAAGACTACAAACAGCAGTCGCGTGTGCTTGACTAACCGTTTGACCAGGGGAGAGATCTGCATGGCCATAAAACTAAAGCGGATTGGTTCTACGGGCACCTATGCGATGCGGCGCCGTCTCCATTCAGCCAGCTCATCGCAGGCGTCGCAATTGCCGCAGGCCCAGTCTGGATCGACCGTTTCACCAAAGTGCTCGAGGATGAAGCGTGTGCGGCAGCCGGTGGTCTGGCAGAACTGAACGATAGTGTCGAGTTGCTCCTGGTCGCGAGCTCTTCGCTCCTCGTAATCGGTCAGGTCGGCGCTGAGGTCGATTGACGTGAGATTGTCGCGCATCCTCTGCCAGTTGTTGCCGCGGTGCTCGCGTGCCAATCCGTGTTTCTTGAGAAGCGTGAGAACGATTTTCACCTTTCGGCGTGCGACTTCGGTTACGTCCGCGAGATCCGCGAGTGGAGCAAGTGCGTCGGCGGGATATTTCTCGAGCGCGATGGCGACGCGCGCGGCCTCCGATACCTCGGGATACTTGCCACCCAGGAAATACGACTGGATGCGCTTGTCCTCGACGCGGTACAGCAGGGTGCACGTCGCTGGTGAGCCGTCACGACCCGCGCGACCAGCCTCCTGGTAGTACGACTCGATCGAACCCGGAAAGTGGTAGTGAATTACGAAGCGCATATCTTGTTTGTCGACACCCAGGCCAAATGCATTGGTAGCCACTATCGCCTTGAGCTGGCCACTCATGAATTGGTCCTGTGTATCGCGTCGTTCGGTTGCTCCCATCTTGCCATGATAGAGGCCAACTTTCAGCTCACCATCGAACCGGTCGACGAGTTGGGCGTGCAAGCGACTGACTTCCTTTACTGTCGCGGCGTAGATCACACCAGATCCCGGTGTGTCACGCAAAATGTTCTCGACGATCTTGTCCTTGAGATTGTCGTTAACGGTGCGTATGACCTCGAAGCGGAGATTGGGCCGCGCGAAGCCGGTGACTGTCACGTAGGGATCGCGCATACCAAGCTGGCGAACAATGTCATCGCGCACCGTCTGTGTCGCCGTTGCGGTGAGGGCGAGTATTGGCGGGCGGCCGACCCGCTCGGCGATCGAGCCGAGGGTCAGGTAGTCGGGGCGAAAGTCGTGTCCCCACTGCGACACGCAGTGGGCTTCGTCAACGACGAAGAGTGATATATCGCGCTGGAGAAGTTGCTCGAAAAAATCGCGATCCTTGAAGCGCTCTGGCGTCACATAGAGAATCTCGCCTTCGCCGTCGGCGATCTGCCGATGTGCTTCTCTCGTTTCGGCTGATGACAGGTGCGAGTGAAGCGCGACCGAGTCGACGCCGATGGCATTGAGCTTGTCGTGCTGATCCTTCATCAGCGCGATCAGTGGACTCACGACAAGCGTGAGACCCGGTGTCAGGAGGGCTGGCAGCTGGTAGATCACCGACTTGCCGCTACCGGTGGGCATTACTACAAGAGTGTCACGACCTGACAGGAGAGCCTGGATCGGCTCCCACTGTCCAGCTCGGAAATCAGGATGGCCAAATCTGTCGGACAGGAGAGCGCGAGCGGCTGATCGACCGGCCACCGCATTGCGAGTTTTGTTTGGCATGCAAGACTACGGGAAAGCAGGAACCGTTCCGTTAAACCTATATTCGAGGGATCGCGCCAGTGCTGGAACCTGGCTGGGTTGGGCCGGACCCTATCGCATCAACGCTCCAAACAGGCACATAATGGGGTGGTCCGTAGGGGTGAATCGAGCGGGTCCACTTCCTATGCGGCGGTAAAAGCGATAAATCGGAGCTACGGCGTTACTACACCGTCGCACTTCTCGCGCTGAGGATATGGCTGGCCGCTCCATCGTTCGACATGGACTCGCGATAGTTCTTGCTGCTGTGCTCGTGGCTCTGATCTCGTCGGAGCCGGAGTACTACACACACGAGACGGTAGCCGGCGATTATCTGAAAAAGCTCGACGTGGACGGACGACGTCGAGAGTACCTGCTGCATCTTCCATCGGGATACGATGGAACGCGGCGGTTCCCGTTGGTGCTGGTGTTCCATGGCAGCAGTGCGAGCGCCTCGGTGATAGAGCGGGAGACGTCATTCGATGAGGTCGCGGACTCGCTTGGTTTCATCGTGGTGTACCCCGAGGGATTGCACCGGGGTTGGAACATTGGCGAGTGCTGTCGCTACTCGTTCATGCAACACGTTGACGAGACAGGCTTCGTCAGTGCGCTGCTCGATCATCTCGAGGCAGGGCTCGGCGTAGATCCACAGCGGATATATTCCGCCGGATACTCGGACGGCGGGACACTGTCGTTTCTGCTCGCGTGCAATCTCTCGACCCGCATTGCCGCGGTTGCCGCTGTGTCCGGTACGTTGTTCGATCCGCTGCCAACGTGCGACGTTTCCAGGCCGGTTCCAGTCGTGATAATTCACGGCACCGGCGATACTCACATACCATATGCGGGACAGCGCGGAGTAAAGTCAGACGTTCGAGCGCAACACCTGACTCTATCAGCGCCGCAAGTGGCGCAATTCTGGGTCGATCGCGACGGATGCACTGCGCAGCCGGTAACAAGTCGCACGGGCAGAGTTGTGCGCAGTGAATATGACTGCCCTCACTCTGCAACTGTTCTATTCTATTCCATCGCTGGCGGTGAGCACGGATGGCCCGGTGGTGGGCGCGGATGGATCTTCAGCCCGCTTCCGCCAAGCGACATGAACGCCACGGATTCAATCGCCAGCTTTTTCATGCGCCAGGGTTTGACGCCCTTGACTCCGCGCTAGGCTACCGGTGCTTAGAGGGCCGTATCGTTCTTGAAGACAGTTCTGGTCTTCGCTCCCGGACTCGATTTGATACTGGCGCACCGGTTCGCGTTCGGCATACTTGTGCTTGCGGGCTCAGTATCGAATCATTGTGAGGCAGTTCCCTTGTTCCGGAGTCATTCGCTTGAACACCACTTTATTTGGTCGGCGCTGTCTCCACTTGCTCGTCCTTGTCGTCGGCTGCCAAAGTTGGACAGGATCGCGTGGAAGCCCCAATGCGATCATCGCTGCAACAAGTCCGGAACGCGTGCGTATCACCACGGCGGATGGGCAGCACTTGGTGCTTCGCGACGCGCATGTCGTTGCTGATAGCGTAATCGGGATTACTGATCGTAACGAGCGTGTCGCGATTCCTACGACTCACCTAACCAGTGCCGCAACGAAGCGTATTGATGTGGGTGAGACGGTCGGACTGACCGTCGGGCTCGTGCTGCTCGGTCTTGGTGCGCTTGTGGTCGCACTGAGTCATTGGCCAGTCCCTTCGAGTTGAAGGGCACAAGTACATACTGTCGAGCATTCATTATTGAATGTGGCCCTGAGGCCTATGAACTGGCTCGACTTTGTTATTGTGCGCGACGGCGCGTGTACGTCGGCGGTGTCGAATTGAGTTATAATAGCCGGCGGCATCAGCATGTCACGTTCGGTAACGCAACCGTCATGACGGTTGCGGGTCATGAGCTCGCACATACGCGCAGCTTGTATGTTGGTCGTGAGCCTGGTTCAGTTAAACTACTTGGCGTAGTTCTCTATTCTCCCCCCTAACGCGGTGCGACGCGCAACTCCTTCCCGCTCACCGGACTACACAACCGTCAATGCGCATACGTCCAGGTCGATCTTTCGGATTCAGCAACCAAGACCGACGTCGGTCGTCGCACCCTCGCTGGCGATAGCGTTGCATTGGTCTACGTGGCTGGGAACGGTCGAAGCGTCAGCGAATTTGCGCGTGCAATTAGTACTGACCTCACGGTGTATCTCACTAAAACCGGGATTGGCCAGCAACAAGTGGTAGGGAACGTCCATCGGTTATACCGCCGGAATTAGGTAAGCTACGTGAGAGTCAGTCGTGCCTGCGCTCCGGCGACGCGTACGAATACCACGCGTCCTGGGCGTGCTCGATCCGGAGCACCCTGTCACCGTGGCCGCTGGTCAGCTTGCATCCATCCGGTGCAAAGACGTATCCAATGTCCGTGCTATCCGATCCCCTTGACCGAACAAAGGTGCATTCGTTGTACCGTGCATCGCGATACACGGCACTGAAACCCGAGCGTTGAAGCAAGTCATGCAATGAATTCACTCTTGCGGTGATTGCCGTACGACGATCTGCGTTCGAGAGAGGCGCTCCAGTGGTTACCGTCACGACGTCGGGTACCGGACCAAGTCGGTAGATGTCAACAATTGAATCGAGGAGCGCGACGTGCGATGAGAATCCAGCCGTTGCCGCTGACAACGCTATCGTCGCGGCTGGTGAGAGCGTGACTTCGACGACTGGTGCGCTTGGGATTCCACGAACCAACCATATCGCGCGCCGACCTACTGGCGAGCCTCGCCACATCATGACGGCGTCGCCGATGATCGATGAGCTACCGACCCCGATCCGCTGCACAACGCTCTGTCCGGCGGCCCCTTCATCGACAATGACCAGGGCGCAGTCGGTTGGGCTGGAGACCGAGTAGAGGCTGGGCCAGAGGTCGTACTGATTGGCTCGGCCGCCAAGGTTGAGCGCAAAGACGCGCGGCTTGTCCGGAAGATTGAACGCGAGCTCGGACGCGTCTTGATAGCGGTCCGCTGCAATCCAGATTGCCGAGCAACTTCGCGCTGTTGCTTCCGCGCGTTCCACCGTGTGAGCGAGATCGGTCCACCCGTAAGCTTTCGATATCGGATCTCTGCGTGCAGAGATATGTATGATGCCAACGGTGACTTGAACGCCGACGATTAGGACACATACCGCGCCGAGCACGGAACCACCGATCAGCCAGGCGCGCGCGCGTGTGCCGAAACGCAATGTCGCGAGCAGCGGAAGTGCCGCAACGAGCGCCGGAATAGGCCAGTTAGGTTCGACGGGACGACGGAATGCGCTGATAGCGAAGAAGATGACAATCGTTGTCGCGACGACCGCAAACATGTATCGGCGCGCATCCGAAATCCCACTCAGCGCACGCGCCACCGCGATCGCCGCCATTACCGCGATGATTGGAGATATGAGACCGAGCTGCCCGCCGATGAGCGAGAGCTCGCGGCCGACGACCGAGCCGTGCGTCTGTCCAAGCCCGTGGTGCAACTGGAATGCGAACGATATCCAGTCATGATGCGCGTTCCAGATGAGATTCGGTGCAAGAACCAGAAACGCGATGAGGGTTGCGATGTACGGGCCCGGCTCCGCCAGTCTCGCGCGCAGGTCTCGGCGCGACAGAAGCGCGATGAACACTCCGGCTGGAATCAGGACGGAGGTGTACTTGGAGCAGAACGCGATGCCAAGCGTAACTCCTGCGGCACACCACCAACCGAGCGAGGCGCTCGAGCGACGCGGCGACGCCACGGCTCGCTCCAGTGCGGCGAGCGTGAGCGCGATCGATGCCAGGAGCGGCGCGTCTGGTGTCGCGATGACGAATCCAACCAGCGCGGCCGGAATTACGAGCATCAAGAGAGCCGCACGTGTACCGGGATCATCGAGTACGTTCGCGTCGCGGATGTCATTCGTAACGATCGGGTCCGCGCCGAGTCGCCACGACGTGACGACGATCGCGAGGGAGGCGATTGCGCCGGCCAGAATCGCACCGATGCGAACTCCCAGCGCATTTGTTCCGAGAATGGTGGTTCCCGCGCGAATCAGCAACGCGATTGCCGGAGGATGATCGAAATATCCCGCCGCAAGGTGGCGGCTCCATTCCCAGTAATAGGTTTCGTCGGGGAACAGAGGGATCGCGGACGCAAGAGCGATGCGTACGATGGTCGCGATGAAAACCAGGGCGATTGCGTGTTTGGTGGTGCGCATCAAATTACTTCTTGACTATCCCTTGCAGGTCGCCGGAAATCAGCGATGCAATGTTGGCAATGATCAGCGGCCGTGCCGCGCCGCCAGGGCTCGCAAGAAAGAGCGGCTCCCATTCCGGGTAGAACCATTGCTTGAATTCTCGAATTCCCTGAAAGTTGTAGAATCGCTCACCATAGCCGCGTATGGCAACGGCAAGCTGGTTCCAGATTGGCGCACCGCGATGCGCACTGAGTCCGCTGAGCGACGCCATGCCGAGATTGAACGAGACGAATCCCTCGTTGCGTGCCCAGAGCATCATCTCGATCAGGACAAAGCGCATGATGCCAGCCGGCGCGTCTGCGGTGTAGCGCATGAGGTCGGCCTCGACTTCGGCCTTCTGGCCTGATATCCACGCGTTCGAAAACGCAATTATGCGACCGTCCTTTCGTGCGACCGCGATTGGATACCGTGACACGTAGTCCTCGTCGAACGCGCCCAGTGAGAACGACTTCTCGCGTGCCTGTTTCTGATCGATCCATTCATCGGAGACAGCGCGTAGCTGTGGAAGTATTGGCGGAATCCCATTGGGTTGGACCATCTCGAACGTGTAGCCATCGTCCACCATCTTGCGCCACACGCGGCGCAGGTTGCGGCGATTGGATCCCTCGAGTGAGAAGTCGGCGAGTGAGACGCGCGCTTCCTCTCCGAGCTTGACGACGTTCAGGCCGTGATCGAGGTAGAGGTACAGTAACGTGGGCGCGACCTTGTAGAACACTGCCCATCCGCTATTCTGATCCGCGAGGTGAATGAACGATCGGATCAATTCTGCTGCTTCGCCGGGCGTCGCGATTGGATCTCCGAGCGAGACCCAACTGCGTCCGTGCACGCCATACATGACAAAGCCGGTACGACGCTCGTTGAACAGGAACGATTTGTCTCCGAGAAACGCGAGCTGTGCCGCGGCCTGCGGATAGTTTGCTGCAATGGCGCGGGCGTCATTGATATCATCCTGCGTGGGGCGTGGTATTGGCGTGCGCGCCGTGCGGAGCAAGCGAAGCACGGCAAACACGATGAGCGCCGCGAGTACACCGGCACTCGCGCGCAGGAATCGAGCGGCTTCGGCATGCGTGGCGAAGCGGAAGAACGTGTCGGTCGAGACGTGAAGGTTCGCGTACGACACAAGTCCGAGCGCGATGGAGCCGAGCGTGACCAGAAGAATCGCCGCGATCCACGATGCCGAGAAGCGCTCCTCGATTAGCGAGCTCTTGCGATAGAAATATTTTCGACTGGGCACGAAGGTCACCAACATCAAGGCCAGAACCAGCGCTTGCTCAATGTCGAGCGCCCGCAGTAGCGAGAGGAAGATTCCCGCAACAAGAAGTCCGATGGTGAGATGGTATGCTGCATCCAGCCGGCGCTCGACTCCGCGGGCGAGAATGAGCAGCATCACTCCAGCGAGATTGTCGATAAAATGTGACAGCTCGACGACCGGCAGTGGAATCCACGCGCTGAGCCATTGCAACCGGCCTGCGACGGCAGGCGTTGCGCCCGAGAAGAGAAGGAGGGCACCCGCCAGGAAAGTGATTATCGCGAGGAAGCGGGGAACCACGGCGGCTGTCCAGTCGCCGCCCAGCCGTCTGAGACGCTGTATCGGGGCGGTGTGCTGAAAAAGCGCGATCGCGACGTAGCCCACCGCCAGGGCCGCCGTGAAGCCGATAACGTAGTGATGGTGCGGGGAAATCGTCGGTGGCACTGTCACTCGCGGGCGGGGATGCGTAACGTCACGACACGAAAATATATGGCTGATTCAACACTTGACCTCTATTCGATCACCGCGCCCGGGCTGGAACACGTCACGGCGATGGAGCTCGCCGCCCTGGGCGCCGCGCCGAAAGGCGAATCGCGCGGCGGCGTCGCTTGGCGCGGCGCACCGCGCGACCTGTACCGAGCCAATCTATGGCTCCGCACCGCCACGAGGGTGCTGGTGCGTGTCTCCAGCTTTCATGCGGGCTCTTT
>PLEG01000322.1 GCA_003136975.1 Gemmatimonadota bacterium
ATAGCCCCGCGCCGCACCCGCCTGTTCGGGCGCCGGACGGCGGCACCATCCACACGCCCGAGCGCGACGCGGCGGCAGTCCGGTCGCACTACGACGTCGGAAACGATTTCTACAAGCTCTGGCTCGATAAACGGATGGTGTATTCCTGCGCCTACTTCACCAATCGAGATGCCTCCCTCGAGGAGGCTCAGGAGGCCAAGCTCGAGCACATTTGCCGGAAGCTGAGGCTCAGTCCCGGCGAGAGTCTTCTTGACGTTGGATGCGGATGGGGCGGTCTCATAATGCACGCCGCCGAACGGTTTGGGGTTAATGCCGTCGGCATTACGCTGAGTTATGAGCAGGCAGCCCTGGCTCGCGAGCGAATCCACGCGCGAGGTCTGGCAGAGCAGTGCACTGTCGAGGTGCGGGATTACAGACATCTGACGTCCGATAGCTCATTCGACAAGATCGCAAGCGTCGGCATGGTCGAGCACGTGGGGCGTGCCAAGCTGCCAGGCTACTTCGACCGGCTCTACGCTTATCTCCGACCGGGTGGATTGCTGTTGAATCACGGAATCGTGCACGCCGCCGCTCGCGACAAACCCGGGCTTCGCGAGAAGATCTTCAACAAACTCTGGGGCGACAATGCTTTCATCAACGAGTATGTGTTCCCCGACGGCGAACTACCGGAGCTCTCCGAGGTAATCGCGACAGCCGAGAGTGCAGGGTTCGAGACGCAAGACGTGGAGTCCCTGCGCGAACACTACGCGATCACCTTGCGGCATTGGGTACGGAATCTCGAGCGCGAGCAGGTAGCGGCCGTGGCCTCCGCCGGAGCAGAGATCTACCGGACATGGCGCCTGTACATGGCGGCATCCGCCTTCGGATTTGCATCCGGCCGTCTCTCGATCGATCAGGTGCTTCTGGCGAAGCCCACGGAAGGTGGGAGCGCCGTAATCCCGCTCACTCGCGCTGACATCTATGTGTAAGTGATTGGCGATTACACTTGATGTCATGAAACCCGCTGCTCGCCAACTGCTAGGACTGGTCTCCGCTGCGTCGCTCGTACTTCTCCCTGCGACGGTTCCGACTCTCGCTTACGCGCAGCAAGGCGCGCCAGATAGCGCCGCTGCGCTTCACGCAAGCATCTTCACCGGCCGTGATGCTATAACCGCAGCCGTGTTCCTGCTCGGGACAGCGGCTATCATGCCGCTGGACCGGCACATCGCGATCGAGTCGCAACGACCCTCGCTACAGAACAACTCCGCACTCAGCCACACGACTACGGCCTTTCGCGTACTCGGCGAGCCTGGTTCGATCGCTATCGCTGGTGCTACGTACATCTACGGCCGCACGGAGAACTCACCGCGATCCGCTGAACTTGGGTTGCGCACGATCGAATCCATTGGTGCGGCTGGCCTCACTGCATTGCTCATCAAGGGCATCGCCGGCCGAGCGCGACCGTACGTTGTGAGCGATACCAATCCGCATGACTACCAGTTCGGGCGTGGCTTTCACGACGACAAGTACACGTCATTTCCGTCTGGTCACGTTACTACCGCGTTCGCCGCGGCTTCGGCCGTCAGCCAGGAAATCTCGTACCTCTGGCCGCATGCGTCGCATCTCTGGACGCCAATTCTGTTCACGTCAGCGTCGATCGTTGGCGTTGCTCGCGTCTACGAGGACAAGCACTGGGCCAGCGATGTCATCGCAGGTGCGGCGGTCGGGACACTCGTTTCCAGAGTAGTGGTCCGGTACGCCCGCGCGCATCCGCGCAACGCGATCGACCGGTTGCTGCTTCCGGTGGGCGTCTCCCAGGTGCAAGGCTCGCGCGCCATGGCGTTTACCTGGAACTACCAGTGGTAATCGCCCTCAACCGCTGACGCTACATCCTCATCAAGGTGTATTGACCAACGCAAATGTCAGCTCGTCAGCGATCTCGGCGATTAACTTCGCCGTCGGCCGATAGCCATGACTGGCCTGCGTCTCGATCCGAACGAGCACCGGCCTGGCACACTCCTGCGCGGCCTGTAACGTCGCGATGTACTTGAACGTGTGACTCGGCACCACACGATCGTCGTGATCGGCGGTGGTCGCGAGTGTCGCCGGATAGCACGCGCCAGTCTTGATGTTCTGCAACGGCGAGTACTTGAACAGAATTGGAAACATCGCCTCATTAGAAGATGATCCATATTCGGTCACCCACGCCGCGCCACCCGTGAATCTGTCGTAGCGGAGCATGTCCATGACCCCGACCGCCGGTAGCGCGACAGCGAAAAGGTCCGGACGTTGCGTGGTGATCGCGCCAACGAGCAATCCGCCATTGGAACCGCCCTGCATCACGAGTTTGCTTGGCGACGTATAGCGTTCACTTACGAGATGCTCCGCGGCAGTGATGAAATCGTCGAAGACGTTCTGTTTCTTCGTGAGCATTCCGGCCTCATGCCATGCTTCACCGTACTCACCGCCACCACGAAGATTCGTGGTAACATATATCCCGCCCCGTTCCACCCAGGCCGGAATGGTGGGATTGAATCCCGGCAGAACGCTTATGTCGAAACCGCCGTACGCGTAGAGGATCGTCGGATGCGATCCGTCGAGAACCGTCCCCTTCTTCATGGTTATGAAGAGCGGAATCTTCGTTCCATCTTTTGACGTAGCAAAGACCTGACGCGTTTCGTATGCGTTTGGGTCAAACGTCAACTTGACCTGCTCAAATAGTTTTGTCTCGCGCGACTCGACGTTGTACTCGTATACGGTCGCCGGAACGAGTGGTGAGGTGAATGCATAAAACATTTCCGGAGAATCATTTCGCGCGCTCAAGCTACTTACTGTCCCGACGCCCGGTAGCGGGATGGCACCGCGCGCCAGGCCGCGAGTGTCGAAGACACGGACAATGCTCTTCACGTCTTCCAGATATTGAACGACGATGCGGCCGCCGGACATGACTGCCGACTCGATCGAGAAACCGGATTCCGGCACAACGGTGCGCATGTGCGAGCGGTCTGGCGTCGCAAGATCAAGCGCGATCACTCGCCGTCGCGGCGACCCGTCGTCGGTCAGGATGTATGCCGTTGATCCGATATTGTCGATCACCTGAAATTGCGCGATGTCTTCGTTCACGATCGGGACGAGCGGTGCAGCCGTATTCGGATGCATCGGATCACCGAGGTCAGCAAAGTACAATCGATTTCGGTTGTCGGCGCCTGCACTCGCAGTGCAGAAGACATACCGTCCGTCGTCGCCAACCGTGCAGCCCACAAAATAATGCGCGAGCTCAGGCCGGCCGAATGTCAGCGCGTCCTGCGATTGAAGGGTTCCAAGCACGTGGTAATACACCGCGTGTCCGGACAGTGCGGCTGATAACGACATTCCCTGGGGGGGGTCCGGATAACGGGAATAGAAGAACCCACGTCCGTCCCGCGTCCAGGAGAGTCCCGAAAAGCGTACCCAATGCAGTGTGTCTGGCATATCCCGCATGGATGCCAGATCGCGAACGCGGACGGTTCGCCAGTCTGCACCGCCCTGCGCGAGTGAATACGCCAGATACCGTCCATCTGGTGACGGAGTCGACTCTTCCAGCGCGATCGAACCGTCGGCCGACAGTGAATTGGGGTCGAGTACCGTGATCGGAGGTCCATCCCACCCGGTGCGCATGTACAGAACCGATTGATTCTGCAGCCCGGTATTTCGCCGGTAGAACAACCGGTTTCCGGGGATCGTCTGAGGCACCGTGACACGCGCGTAGTTGAACAACTCAGTGAGCCTGCTGCGCAGGCTGTCGCGCAACGGGAATTGCGCGAGGTACGAATTGGTGAACTGGTTCTGCGTTCCGACCCACGCGAGAGTCTTGGGGCTGTTCAGGTCCTCCATCCAGCGGTACGGATCGGGAACTCTGGTTCCGAAGTAGTCATCGGAAACCGTTCCACGTTGGGACGGAGGGTATATCACACGTTGTGCATTGATTGCGGGCGTTGCAATGGCGCCGGTCAGGACCAGCGACGCGATGATAAAGGCACGGTACACGAAATCCCCTGCGTTCAGGCTGGAGCCGTATTCGCGCTCCAACCTTCGCGATGAAATTCGCATGCTGGACGAACAGAACGGAGCGCGATACTCAGGAAGCATACGCTCCCGCGCTACGCGAGTGAAGTCGCTATGCAGACTTCTTCGATCGCGTAGTAGTCCGCACAGCAGTCTTCTTCCGTGCGCGAGATCCGGCGGTGGGTTTCTTCTGCTTACCCTCGGTGAGGCTCTGCCGTAACCGCGACATTAGGTCAATGACCTTGTCGTCCTGCGTCGTCTTGGTGTTCGCACGCGGGCCCTTCAACTTTTTCCCCTTCATCTTCGCGCGGATGAGCTTCATCAGGTTGGCGCGATATTCGTCGGTGTACTTCTCGGGATCGAAGTCAGCCGCGAGATTGTGCACAAGCTGCTCCGCCATGCGGAGCTCCTGCGGACGGACCTCACTCGCCTTGGGAAAGTGAAACTCGTCCGTCTCCACCAACTCATTCTGGAAGCGCATGATCTCCAGCATCAGCGCGTCACCGGTGGCCTTGATGCCCACAAGATGCTGCGTGTTGCGCATCACGATCTTGCCAATCCCAACCACATTCGTGTTGCGGATCGCCGCGCGCAACAATGCATATGGCTTCTCGCCACCCTTTGTCGGTGTCAGGTAGTACGGAGTTTCAAAGTAGCGCGGATCTATCTGGTCCTGCGCCACGAAATCAAGAATCTCGATCGCAGCGGATTTTCCCAACGCCGCCTCGCGAAAGTCATCGTCCGTGAGCACAACGTAGTGGCCCTTCTCGAACTCAAAGCCTTTGATGATGTCATCCCACGCCAGTGGCCCCTCGCCCCTTGCGGAAAAGCGCTCGTACTTTACCGGCGTGAGGTCCTTCTTGTATAACAGCCGAAAACTCACATGATCCGCCCGGACCGCGGGCCGAAGCTCCACCGGAATGTTGACGAGGCCAAAGCTGAGAGACCCCTTCCAGACGCTCGCCATCTCGCCACTCCTCACGTTGAAGTCCAGTCCTTGCAATCCGAGAAAAGGAAGCAAAACAGGTGCCGGATGTAGAGTGCTATAATTGTGATATTGACCTTTAGTGCATTTGTTCGAACAACCCCAACTTGAACTGATCCCGATCATGAGAATTCGCCGGTCTGCAACTGCCCTCTCGCTAACACTGCTATCCATCTTCGCCGCATGCACACCCGTCCCAAATGTTGCCGCGACGCCAGCGTCAGCCCCTGCCCCCGCGAGCCCCCACGACCTTCACTGGGCTCGTGTTTCCGCCGAGCATCGTGCGATCTATATCGAGACGTACCGATCTGCCGCCGACCATCTGGTCGGCCTTGCCGCCGGACGCGCTCAGGGCTCCTGGGGCGTGATCCTGGACGCCGACGAGACCGTCATCGACAACTCCGAATACGAGGTCGCTAGAGTTCCTTTCGGCGGCTCGTTCGACTCGAAAATCTGGACAGCGTGGGTCATGGAAGGCCGTGCGCCGGTACTTCCAGGCGCAATTGCGTTCACCGATCGCGTCCACCAGCTCGGCGGTAAGGTCGTGATTGTGACCAACCGTGATGATGTCGAATGCCCGATCACACGCATCAATCTCGAGCGCGTATCGATCAAGGCGGATCTGGTGC
>PLEG01000232.1 GCA_003136975.1 Gemmatimonadota bacterium
TGCTTTTCCTCGGGACAGACGGGGCGACGTACCTCTATCGCAACGCAAGCAACGTTGCCGTATTCGTGCTCAACAGTGCTACCCAGCTCACGATCACTGCTGGCGTATCGGCAGCGTTCAGCTATCAATTGTCCGGGGCGTATGTCTATTCAGCCGGTGCGGTCAACGCCAATACTCAACTTCGCGCAACCGGCTGGTGGAACAGCGGTGACAGCGTAGGACTCGGCGCCGAATTGGGCGTGTCTGGTGGCCAGGCGTATTTGATCGCGTACAATCGCTCGACTGTCTCCTATGGTATCCTAAACATTTCGGGTACGTCAATCGTGTTGACCGGCAACACTAGCTTGGCTGGCACGCTCACTGTTAGTGGCGAGATCACGGCACCCTCAGCGACCATTGATGGGTATCCGATCATCGGCGATCGGACAGGCGCCTACACTAGCGTTCCCGGCGATCTGGCTCCGGGGCAGAAATACTTCGGATACTGATATATGGATCATGCCGGAATGACCATCTACGGAGCGGGTGGCGCGAATATCAAGAAGATCGTGCTTGGCAAGACGCTGTACGACCCCGGCACCGACACGTATGTTGACGTCGAGGCGAAGATTGCTGTGCTCAACGATGGTGGCACGATGCGAAGATGGGCGCGGAAGTGCCCAGCGGCCAGCGCAGCGCACATCACGATGGATTCGTACCCGAGTGACAGTGATCCGTACTTTCGGTATCACTACGTTGGGCCGGACCCAGCCTATTACGCAACGACATTTAGCTACGCGATAACGCGAGTATCTACGGGCACTCTCGTGTACGAGTACTCATCCGGCGTGCTCGCCAGCGACGGGCCGGGCGAGCAGTACACGTTTGTCGTAACGGCTCAGATCACATCTGACTACGATATACCAACGGACTTCCGGCCGTATCAGACTGTGGGTGATCCTTATATCGGGTCGGGCGACACCTTCGCCGATCCACGCGCGATAGTTTAACCATCAACAGGAGAAGCAAAATGGACGCAGCAATCTTTCTTGGCGTTGCTATCGCCGTACTGTGCGGCGTGGCGTATCTGATCGGCCACACGCACGGTAAGTCGGCGGGGCCGTCGAGCCCGACGTATCCGGCGGCTGGTGGCGCTGGCACGCCAACGCCGAGCACGAAGGACGGCGCCGGCACGCAGGCGCAGGAGTAATCATGGCCACGGTATATACCAAGTCGCAGCAGGTGCAGGTGGTGAACATCGCGGCAGACAACGACACGACCGACCGAATCTCGGTTTCGCCAATCCCCGACCCGGCCAACCCGATGATGATGCCGGGCGCGGGCATCGCTTTTGAGTGCCCTCGCGGCACGTACAAGACTGGCGACACGATGACGTACACTCAAACGGTGACCACACCATGAAAATGCCAACGCGCGCGGCCGCTGAATGCCAAGCGTCGCTCCAACTGCTCGGCAACAACCTCGATCCGGAGCACCCGGAAGCATTCGACGTTACGCTGACGGTGGCGGACGCACTCTCCGCGCTGGCGCCAGCGCTTCTACCGTTCGAGACTGCGCGGACGATGCTTCAGCGCCAGCACGGATTCGCTGACTTGAAGGAAGGCGATCCGATTCCGACCCCATATCTTGTCGCGATCGCAGAGCTAGCGACACGAGAGGTTGAGGTGGACTTGCCCGATCCGATCACGCGTGCCGAACTTAAGGCCGTGCTCAAGCCCGGGACGATGCCCCCAGCCGACTTGGCGAGGCTCGGGCCCATGCTCGAGCGTAGGCCCGGAGCCGCCGCAGTAGCTCCTTAATCCACTGTGGCGCGCGGGCGCGTGGAGTGATATACTAGCAGGACAGGCAGCACCCAGGCGCAGCACCACAATCCGTCGTTATCGATACGGCCCTTCCTCCCCATTCCGGGGAGGCGGGCCGTTTTGCATTCCCGAACCTTCACCGTCGCCGGCAATGGATTTCTCAGACTTCTTCCGCAACCAGGTTCCACTTGCAGGGATCGCCGGCATTGCGTTCGCGCTGATCAATCAAGCATTTCGCTTCTCGTGGCGACTGGCGCAAGTCGAACGCGACAACAAGACAAATGAGCGCGAAATCGAACGCGTCGAGGAGGAGTCGTTCGAGCGGCACGAGGAGCTCGTGGAATGCCTGAAGCCGCTGCCGCGTATCGAGGCCGCTGTAACGCAGCTCATGGAAGACCGGCGCTCAGGACAGGGCCGCGGAGGCGCAGCTCTCTGATGGGCGCCCCCAATCGTGACGCCATCTACGCGCAGGTTGCGCCGCTGCTCAGTCGTGACGTCGCCGACTTGGCGCCTGGGCTACAGGATCCTTTCAACAATGCGGTCGAAGCGTGCCGCATGGCAGGCATCACGATCACGGTGATCGAGACCTATCGCATGCCGAAGATCGAGGTGCTGTACTACTCGATCGGGCGCGACACCGAAACCGGTGAGGTCGTGGATCCACCGGTCGTTACCAACTGCCACAACGGCGAGACATGCTGGCATTGCTACCGCGCTGCCGTCGACGTCGGATGTCCGGAGAATGCGCGTGGTATGGTCGCTCACATCTTTGCGCGCTTTGGCTTCGCGTGGGGTGGCAACTGGAAGCACATCAAGGACCTGCCACACTTCCAAAGTGACCGCATTCCGGTCACGCCGACCGAGCAGGACCGCGCCGACTTTCGCGCCGGGAACATCGGTGCTGTATGGAACCGTTATGGCTTGGGGGCCGAATGACTGACGACAACCATAACGGCTACGCCAACGCCGTGTGCGTCATCATTTCGATGATCGGCATTGCCAGTGCGCTGCATCCGAAATGGTTGTGGCTCACTACTCTCACGCAGTACAAGGACGATCTGCGGAACGTGCTGCCATTTGCTATCGGCGGGTTCGGGACGATCGGCGCGGCGGTTACGCGGCCCAACTCGAAGCTGCACGGCTGGCTCCAGGATGCCCGATTCTGGGTTGGTTCATTCTTCCGCGGGAAGCCGACGCCATGAAGATCTCCGCCATGCTGCACACGTTGATCGTGATCGCCTGCGTCGTGTTCGTGGCTGCGTTCGGCCTCGGGTACTTCGCACACGGCAAGCCCGCGCCGTCACCGACTGTGCAGGCCGCGGCCAGAAGCGCGGCTGTCGCTGTGACGGCCGCCGCCAAGGCTGAGACCGTGTTCGTGCACGATGTCGCAAAGTCTACCCGTTGGCAGACTGTCTATGACACCGCGCGCGTGCACGACACGGTTTCGATCGATCACGTCGTGTACGTCGCGCGCAACGTCGCGGACTCGACGGTGCACTCCTGCCGCGAAGCAGTCTCGAGCTGCTCGCTCGCGCTGGCTGCCAAGGACCGGGCTAT
>PLEG01000289.1 GCA_003136975.1 Gemmatimonadota bacterium
GGAATTTGCCTGTCGCCCTGGGCGACGGTGCTCGGGAGCTGGATCACGTCGGCTGGATCCACCAACGGCTCGTACGCGCTACCGTATCGCTCCTTCAGCCGCTCGGCGTCTGCCTGCGTCACACCCAGACCATGCACGATGTCGTTGGTCACGATGTTACCGCCAAAGCTCAGCGTCGCGAGGTGCCGGATCTTCCCCTCATGAAATATCGCGATGTCGGTGGTTCCCGCCCCCAGCTCGACCAACGACACGCCCAGCTCCTTCTCGTCCTCGGTGAGAACGGCGAGCGCACTCGCGAGCGGCTCCAGCACGAGATCGCGCACTCGATACCCAGCGCGCTCCACGCTCTTGCGCAGATTCATTGCCGGCGAGCTGCCGATCGTGACGAGATACATCTCCGTCTCCAGGCGCGTGCCGATCATCCCGATCGGATCTCGCACGCCCTTGTTCTTGTCGACCGTGTACTCCTGCGGGATCGCGTGCAACAGCTCACGGTCCTGCGGAATCGCCTGCGCGCGCGCCACATCATTGGCGCGATCGACGTCGGCCCGGGATATCTCCTCACCATTCACGGCAACGATTCCGGTACTCGTCATCGCGTGGACGTGCTCACCAGCTATGCCGGCAAAGATCGTCTCGATTCTGGTGCCCGCCATTCGCTCGGCGTCCTGCATCGCCTTCTGAATGGAGCGGGTGGTTTCTTCTATGTCGGATACTATTCCGCGACGCAGACCGGTCGTGCGCGCCTGGCCCACACCGAGAATCCGGATAGTAGGATGGCGGTCGCCGACCGCTTCTGCGATGATGGCCGTGGTTTTCGCAGAGCCTATGTCGAGCCCTGCGACTACGCGTTCAACGTTCATTGAAGCCTTGCGACAACCTGATCGCGATAACGGAGGTCCAACTCTGTTGCCCGCTCATTGCGGCGGGCGAGGTCGGATTCAACCGGAAAGATATCCCGGAAGCGTTGCGGGGCCACCCCCGATGATGCGCGCACACGCAGCGATGAAGTCAGCGTAAAGAGCAGATCGCCTCCGACCGGCTCAACTTCGCTGATCCGATCGAACATTCGAGGGTCCGCTGCCCGGAGTGCGCCAATCACTCCAAGTGCACCACGATCGGGCACCGTCAGGATCGGTAGATCCAGCATCGCGTGGCTCGGGGCGATTGGAAGCGCCTTGCCAGATGAATCGTACGGCTGGAGGCCATCGCCCCGCGGCACCAGAGCCACTGGCATGTTCTCCCGAATCGTCACGATCAATGTTCCGGGGAATCGCCGCGATATATGAACCTCGGCGACCTGTGGATGCGACCTGAGTCGGCCCTCGAGTGCGGTGACGTCGTCCACGATCGACCGGAGCGTGTCCACCCGGAGCCGCGCCACCACGTCTTCTGGCTGCAAATAACGCACGCCGCGAATCTCGAGCTTTCGGACGTGAAAGTAGGTCAACCCGTGGAGCGTGGCACGGCCCCACCGCGGCAATGTCAGCAACGCCGCCGCGAGAATGATCCCGGCAACGTACCTGTAGCCGGGCTTCTTGAGCCGCTCCGGGAACTTCACGTAGTTGGCATTCTCGTCAAAATGTCCCGCAGTTCGCGCGCTGTACGCGTAATGTCCCCTGCTCCAACCGTTATCACAACATCGCCAGAACGCACTTCAGCAGATAGTGCATCGGCCAGCGCCGCGCGCTCACCACGCCACAGGAGCGAGCCGCCCGCGTCCCGAATCGCGCGCTCGATCAGTTCAGAGCTGACTCCGGCTATCGGCTGCTCCCGCGCCGGGTAGAGCTCCGTAAGGAATATCGCGTCGGCGCCCGAAAGAGCGCGACCGAACTCTGTGGCAAAATCCCGAGTTCTCGTATAAAGGTGCGGCTGAAACGCGAGCACCAGCCTCCGTCCGGGAAATGCCCCCCGCGCGGCTTCGATAGTCGCCGAGATCTCCGTTGGATGGTGCGCGTAATCGTCGACGATGGCGACACCCGCGACATCGCCAATCCGTTGGAAGCGTCGTTCGACGCCCGAGAACTCCTCCAGCCCCGGAACCAGCTTGGCCGGTTGAACACCGAGCGCGATCCCGGAGCCGATCGCCGCGAGCGCATTGCGCACGTTGTGGAGCCCGGGAACCCGCAACCGAGCCTCGCACTCACGCTTTCCATCATACCAAACGCTGAACACCGAGCCGCCGTCCACAGCGCGAACATCCCGTGCGACAAGCCTGGCGTCGGTCGAATCCAACCCGTACCGAATGATCTCGGCGGTAGCCGGCAACTCCAGCGAGTTGGCTCCGGCGTCATCGGAGCACAACACGACAGCCCGGGCACGCGCGAGATATTGGCTGAACGTGGCGCGAATGTCCGCGAGATCCGCGTAGATGTCCAGGTGATCGGCTTCGACGTTCGTCACGACGGCAATCGCCGGATCGAGCGCCAGGAACGAGCGGTCGTACTCGTCGGCTTCCACCACGAACAACCGGTCCGATCCAAAGGTCATGTTGCCATCCCACTCCGCAACTCGGCCTCCCGCAATCCCGGTCGGCTCAAGTCCCGCGGAACGCAGCGCAGTTGTCGTCATCACGGTCGTCGTGGTCTTTCCGTGGGTCCCGGCGATCCCAACGACGTCACCCGATGCCACCACGGCGCCAAGCGCTTCGGCGCGCCTGATGAGCGGAATCCCAGCCTCGCGCGCAGCTACCAGCTCAGGATGGTCCCGGCTCATGGCCGATGTATATATCACCGCCCGAACCCCGATCACGTGCGACGGAGAATGGCCTTCCATTACTGCGATACCGAGCCTGGCCAGATCGGCGCGCGCGGTGGCCGGATTGGAATCGCATCCCGTGACCACGGCCCCGCGCCGGGCGAACAGCTCCGCCAGCGCGCTCATACCCGCGCCGGCGATCCCTACAAAATGGATCGGCCGAGAATCAGTCGAGGTCGAGAGTATGTCATAACTCACTTGAAGCAATCCATCGTAAGTATATTAGTGGCAATATCTTGAGCGGCATCAGGTCGAGCACGATTCAGCGTTTTTTCACGCATCTCATTGAGGATACCAGGCACGCTGAATAGTCGAGTCACGGTGGCGTCGAGGAGACTCGGCGTGAAGGCGCTCTGAGGGATCATGATGGCCGCGCCCGAAGCCGATAGGGCTCGCGCGTTGGCCGTCTGATGATCCGCCGCGGCTGTGGGTAACGGGACGAGGACCGCCGGTATTCCCCACGCCGAGAGCTCCGCGGTAGTCATGGCGCCGGCTCGGGTTACAGCGATATCGGCCGCGCAGTAGGCATCGGAAATCGGCGATATGAAGGGGACGACGCGGAGCGACGGACTGTCGAGGCGAGCGTACTTCTCGTAGTTCGACCGGCCCGTCGCCCAGATTATTCGGATGCCTTCGGTGGTCGGCGCCCATTCCGCCACCGTTCGGTTGATGCCCTCCGCACCTTGGCTTCCACCAAAGACGAGAACGGTCGGACGATCCGGCCCAGCGAAGTTCCATTTAGCGGCAGCGTCCGTGCGAGACGGACGTTCGTCCACGGGGAGCGGAGGGGTAATCGGGTTGCCGGAATCGAAGACCCTAGTGCGTGGGCTTGGCCGTAATACTCGCGCGGCTTCCGGGAACCCCAGATGAAGCTGGGCCGCGCGGGAAGCGAACCAACGGACCGTGAGGCCGGGAAAGCTGTTCTGCTCCTGGATCACGATAGGGATGCGGCGGACTGTCGCGAACCCAAGTGCGATGCCGGCAGCATAACCACCGGTCGCGACCAGAGCGCACGGTGGCAGGTCGGCGGCTATCCGTGCGATTCGCCGCCAGCTGGTTGCGGAGCCGGCCGCGGTGCGCCAATTGAGCCAGGGTTGCGACCGGTAGAGCGGATGGAGATCGAGCAGCTCAAAGGGGAACTCCGTTCCCGGTAGGATCTCGCGCTCGATCCCGCGCCTGGCGCCGATGAAAAACGGGCTGACCCGCGCGTCAGCGGTGACCATGGCGCGAGCGAGCGCGAGCGCCGGATACAGATGCCCGCCCGTGCCGCCGCCGGCAAAGAAAACGTTCACCCCTCGGTCGCCATGAGCGGGTTGGTGGCTCTCTCACCGATCACCCTCTCTCGCTCGCTTCCGATGTTGATCAGGATGCCTGTCAGCAGCAGGGTAAGCAACATGTTGGAGCGGCCATAAGAGACGAACGGCAGCGTCAACCCGGTGTTCGGAAGCAGCCCGATGGTGACGCCGATGTGGAGGAACGCGCTGATAACGACGGTTGCGACGATTCCAACCGCCACCAGTTGCTGGAATTTGCTCCGGGCCGCGCGTGCGATCTGAAATCCCAGATAGGCGTAGATCACGAAGCCAATCACCAGTATCAACAGGCCCAGGAACCCTCGCTCCTCGCCAATAGTGGCCGCGATAAAGTCGTCATAGGCGAAGGGGAGAAATCCGTACTGTTGCCTCCCCAGGCCAAAGCCGACCCCCCACAATCCGCCAGATCCTATGGCAATGAGCGACTGCCGCGCCTGATAATACACGTGCGGCGAGACACCAGGATTGAAAAACGCGCTCATTCTGAGCACCACGTACTGCAGCTTCTCGGCGCGAGAATACAACGCCGGAATCGCGATAACGACGAGTGCGACAAAGTGCCCAATCCGTACGCCCGCGGCGAACAGAATGATCCCCATGATCAGAGTGTAGAACATCGCCGACGATAGATCCGGCTCAACGTACACCAGCATGTCCATGAGGCCGACGACCACCAAAAATGGGAACAGGCCCTTGCTGAGCCGTCGCATGGCGTCGCCCTTTTTGACAACAAGCATCGATGTCCAAATGACGACCGCGAGCTTGGCGATCTCTGACGGCTGCATGCTGGAGCCGAACAGAAATCTGCGCGCACCGTGTATTCGCGGAGCGATCCGGACCGTGAATGGAAGTACCACGACCGCGAGCAGGATCAAGGAGACGATCATTATCGGCCACGCCCAGTCGTACCACTTCTCAGCGTCAATTTTGGCGGCGACGCCAAAGGCAATGAGGCCGAGAAGCATGCCGCTGAGCTGGCGCAGCATGAAGTAGGCTCCATTGTGACCCGTCTGAGTTGCGACAATGCTGCTCGCACTGTACACGGTCACCAGTCCTACCGCCAGGAAGGCGAGCGTGACGACAGTGAGCACTCGCGCGTACACTCCCATGCGCCACCGGTACCTGACGTTCGACACGGCTTCAGCCATCGTGATCCGCCGCCAGTGCACGGAACCGCTCGCCACGCTCCACATAGTTGTTGAACATGTCGTAGCTGGAACACGCCGGAGACAGCAGCACTGCATCGCCCGCCGCCGCGTGACTGCGTGCGGCGGCCATCACTTCCTCGAACGAGCCGTCAATGCGCGTGAGCGGCGCCGCTGTTGCGAGGTCGCGCTCGACGATTGGACCGGCTTCCCCGAAAGCGATAACGTGCCTTACATGCTCGGCGACGGGCTGCGCGAGCGCCGTGTACGGCTCACCTTTATGGCGTCCGCCCAAAAGGAGAACTGTCGGCCGAGTCATTCCCTGCACCGCGACGAGAGTTGACGCGACGTTGGTGGCTTTCGAGTCATTGATCCATTCAACGCCGTGCCATTCGCCGACAATCTCAAGGCGGTTGGGCATGGCGCGAAATATCCGCAGCGCATCCGCGATAAGCGTGCGTGCGTGTGCCGTACGGAACTCTTCAGCGGCGGCCATC